>JALZUI010000177.1 GCA_023301545.1 Akkermansiaceae bacterium | reverse complement strand
CACCTTCAGTTAAACTCATTTCTGCCAGTCAACCGCCAGTGACAAGAAATATAAGCAGCGTGATCAGTACTAAAAACGAGACCTTATCTCACTTTAAAAACCCAGCGAACCCGGTTCAAACAGCGGTGCAGGTTGCGGCTAAATCCACCCCTCTACAAGCAGCTCAAACGGACTCCCAAACGTCGCCTAAAACTTTAGCCTTCCCTGAGGACCCAGCCAAGAGGCAAGCTCCGCCTACCTTGCGTATTCAAACCCAGGATCAAATCGCTCCCGAACCTCCAGTAGCGAATACCCACGCTCCTCCTAAGCCTCTAAGTAGCTCCTGACCCGGCTATAAAAACCCTAGCGGCCTGCGCATACAACAGACAACCTTCTTGAATAATGCAACATACTGCCCAATGCCCAACGTGTTTAACAGAGCAAACATTCCCCTTAAAAGCCTTTGGGGAAAAAGTTCAGTGCGCAGGATGCCATAACTTTTTCAAACTTGAATTAACCGCTCCCAATTCAATCCCAAGCGTAAAATTAGAGCACCCTTTAGAGCACCCTTTAGAGCACCCTTTAGAGCACCCTTTAGAGCACCCTTTAGAGGAAGAAGAAACGGCTCATTCGCCAGCATTAGGTGGCGAATCAACGCCTCCAGAGGCTATCTCCCCAATTCCAGATCAAGGCAAAGATTCGCCAATACGGCCAAAGCTCGATCTTAAAGCGCTTAAAGATAAGAAGAAAAACGAGGAGGACTACCAAGCCCTCTCTCTTCCCCCGCATCTACAGCCCCAACCCATTCCTCTAGATGTTCCTACAAAAGCGGCCTCTCCCGAAAACGTTGCAAAAAAACAGGCCGAAAAGCCTGCCCCCACAAAACTAGATCACGATTCAGCCGTTAAGGCCTCGCTCTTGGGAAACAATGAGGAAAAGGCCACCACCCCTTCATCCAAGCTCAACCTTAAAGAACTTAAAGATAAGAAAAAAGCCGAGGAAGACTACCAAGACCTTCCCCTTCCTCCTCAACAACCTCATCGCCGCCCCCAAGGTGCGCCCCTAATATCTGTGGATACTGTCGCAACGCAAAAGGCAAACAACTCTTCTCCACCCCTTGCGCAGGAGAAGAGCACCCCTCAATCTGAAGCTGACCAATCAAATCCTGTAGTATCCTTAACAAAGGGGAAGCTCGTCAATTTCAATAAAAGTTTTGGTGAGATCGATACTAACATCGAAACTCCAAAGATTAATTACGAACCGACCCCATTCGAGAAAAGCCTTGTTCCGCATACTGGTTGGAAGGTCGCTTTAGACATTCTCTCGTGGGTCGCCTTCTTAATTGCCATACTCATTCTTGTAACAGGGAGCCTCCGCAATGGATTCTTAACCGATGCAGGACACGACAAACGCTTCATCATCGCTGGCTTTTTCAGTATGATCGCGGGAATAGGATTCATCTTAAGCTCGGTAAAAAGAACCTCAGGCATCTTCCTCTGTGTCTTAACTATTATTACCCTCTTCAGCCTCGCCTTTTTCTTGCCCATTTATGTTACCCCAGTCAAAGGCGCGCTTTACGACACTAAAACGTATTCAATAGGCCCTCTTAAAAACGACCTTCGAGAATAAGTCTCTACTTCTTTTTCTAACTCATCTTAGTCATCGTCCTTTTATGAAAAACCTGCTTGATTCATAAGATTTATTCGCTATAAGTCTCTTCCCCTCCGTCTTTCCTAATGGCTGAAAACCCTAATAAACTAAAGCTCGCTCTTCCAAAAGGAAGTCTCCAAGAGCGCACCCTCGACCTCTTTGAAAAGGCTGGTTATAACGTTTACGTCTCTGACCGCGGCCTCCGTCCTTCAAGTGATGACAGCGATCTCGATCTCTATCTCATTCGTGCTCAAGAAGTAGGACAATACATCTCCTCTGGATTTATCGACTGTGGTATTACTGGTCTCGATTGGGCCCAAGGTCACCTCGATGGACTCGTAGATATGGCTGAACTTCCATACTCACGCGCCTCTAACCGACCAACGAAGTGGGTTCTAGTTGTTCCAGAAGAGTCCCCTATTAAGTCCGTGCAAGACCTCGAAGGCAAGCGCATCGCTACCGAAGGAATCGACATCACTAAGAACTACCTTAAGAAACAAGGCGTGAACTGTGACCTAGAATTCTCCTGGGGCGCGACCGAAGTAAAAGTCCCTGACCTCGTTGACGCCATCGTTGACGTAACTGAAACGGGCTCCTCTATTAGAGCGAATAAACTTCGTATTGTTGACACGCTCTTAACCTCTTTCCCCCACTTCTACGCCAGTAAGCAAGCCGCTGCTGACGAGTGGAAAAAAGCCAAAATGGAACGCATTGTTATGATGCTCCAAGGCGCCATGTTCGCTCGAGACAAGGTTGGTCTCAAACTGAATTTACCGAAGGATCAGCTTGACGTAGTATGCGACAAGCTTCCCTCCCTCCGCCGCCCGACCGTTAGCCCGCTCCTAGGTGAGGAGAATTGGGTTGCGCTCGAAACGATTATTGATGAAACCGTCGCCCGCCAGATCATTCCAGATCTTAAGGAACATGGTGCAGAAGGAATCATTGAATTCCCTCTCAACAAGATCGTTCTCTAACCCCTCAATAAGAATACACCACTATGGGATCACTTAAGAAAAAACGTAAGGCAAAGATTGGTAAGCATAAGCGCTCTAAGCGTATGAAGGCTAACCGTCACAAGAAGCGTCTTCGTTACAAATCGTAACACACTGGGCAAGCAGCCCTCACAATTGAAACACATTGTATTTATCAGGAACGGATTTATCCGTTCCTTTTTTTATGCCCATTTATCGTCCACAGATCCCCCTCCTACAGAAAACTGTTGCATTGTCTAATATTCTCAAAGAAAGTTGAATTATGAGTATGGACGATCCGTCAGAACCTCCAGAACACGATCAACAGGAAGCCACTAGCCCAGCTAATGATGAGGTTGCCGCGCAAGAGCGCACCCTCGTAAAAGCTGCGCAAAATGGGGACTTGCGCGCGTTTGACCAACTGGTTGAACTCCATCGTGGGAAAATCTACTCCATGATCTACAACATGCTCCATAACCAAGCAGATGCCTGGGACCTCACACAAGAGTCCTTTATCAAAGCATGGAAGGCCTTACCTAAGTTTGAAAACCGCTCTAAGTTTTCTACCTGGCTCTACCGCATCGCGCACAACACCGTTTACGACTGGATGCGTAAGCGTAAAATCACTTCTGCTGGCGAATTTAACGACGAAATCCTAGCGGATGATAGCATCGAACCCTCTGCCCGCACCACTCCCCGCAGCTCGATCGCTCCCGATAAGCAGTTAGAGAATTCCGAGCTCGCTAAAAGAATCGAAACCGCCATGGAAAAGCTCTCCATGGAGCACCGACAAGTCATCATTCTCAGAGAAATCGACGGATACGATTATAAAGAAATCGCCGCCATGACCGATAACACCCTCGGAACCGTCATGAGCCGCCTGTTCTACGCCCGTAAAAAACTCCAAACCCTACTCAAAAATGAACGATAAATCTCCAGAAGAACTCATGGTCCGCTGGATGGATGGCGAAAAGCTCAACCCCGAGGAACTCGACGTGCTCAAAAAGATGCACGCTGAAGATCCTAGCTGGGCGATTGACCCTAAAGAATTCGCCCCTGTCGCCGAAGCCCTCCATACCCGATACTCTTCCGATCTCGAAGTCCCACAAGGTAAACTCTTCCAAGATACCCTCATGAAACGGGTCGCTCAGGAACGTGAACACGAGCAAGAAATCGCCCGCCTCCAAGAGAAGGTTACCGCCTTTCCGCAACGCTCCGCAGCCTCCTTCAACTGGGCCAAAGTAGCCGTAGGGATGGCCGCTTGCTTCCTCTTCGGCATCTTGGTCAATACCTCCTTCTTTAAGCGCTCACAACCCACACAGTCGCAAAACTACGCGTACTCTGCACCTTCGCAACTCCAACCTGTGGTTTACAGCGTCCATGATAACCTCTCCGCTGATTTCCTTTCGGTTGATGAGCAAAACGTCATTGTGATCGAAGGACTAGATGCCATTCCGGATAATATCGACCTCTTTGCTCTTTCCTACCCGGCTCCCCCCAGTCGTAGACAACCGATCAAAGTAACTCCACACATTCATTACCCTTTATATGAAAACTAGTACCGTTCTAATCAGCTCCCTCCTAGGGCTTATGTTCAGCTGTATTGCCCACGCCCAAGCGGACCCTGGTAAGGAAGTTATCGGCAAGCTCAAAGGCTCTATCGTCTACGCTACGAACAGCAACGAAAGCAGCCAAAACGCAACACCTGTAAGTGGGGCTCTCCAGCGAACGATTGTCGCTAATAAGCTCCCCTTCGCCACCTACTACCTTCTCGGCACAGATCGTCAGGACGTCTATAAAGGCTACCCCAATTGGCTCAAACCAATGAGAGGCTCTGATGCGATGATGCTCAGCTACGAACCTAAGCAAACCACTGCCGAAGGAATCAAAGTCGAAGTCTCATTCTGGCAAAACAAGCAAAAGATTTTCTCAACGAAAACTCTGACTATCAAGCCTGGGACCCCCTTGATCTTCACTGGACCTCAGTGGCGTAATGGTAAAGTTCTCATCGTGCTTGAGCTTGAGCAATAAGCCATGAAAACGCTCTTCACGCTCTTTCTCAGCTTGTGTTATGCACAAGCTCAACTCGTCTTTGAACAAGCGGAGCAATCCTTAGAGCTCGATCCTAGCGTTCCCTCAGTTGAGGTTTCATTCCCCTTCACTGCCAGCTCAGACACTGAGCTCATCAAACAAGACATATTTTGCGGATGCCTCACGGCTGACACCGCTAATGCCCAGTGGAAAAGCGAAACCAAAGGCGCTCTCAAGTTCACCTTAGACACCACGAACATCAAAGGAACCACCCGCAAGGACGTCACCCTGAAGTTCAAAAACCAGCCAGAGCAGACCCTTAGTATTCTCGCATCTATCCCCCAAGTCCTTACTTTAGAGCCTAAGAGCCACATCTGGAAAAAAGGAGAAGCACTGGCCTCTAAATCTTTTATTATCACCGTTCACAGCGGCTATACCTTTAACCTCACGCAGGCCTCAGCCTCTCATGATGATTTCAGTATGGAGTTTTCACCCCTTGCGGAGGAAAACGGACAACGCCAATTCCGCCTTACCGTCACTCCTCCTGTAAACGCGGACAAAAAGCTCATCAACGTGATCACTATTTCCACCGATAGCACAATTCCACGCTACCAGTCCTTTCGACTCCTTACGATCGTCAACTGAACAAGTTTGACGAGAAGGAAGGTAGTTCTATCTACTGAGCTCTTTCAGAAACACCTTTCGGTATGAGACCTCATCACCGTGATCTTGGATAAGAATCGGTCCTTTCGAGGTGCCGAAGTTAGGCTTACTCCTATACTTACTTTTTTGAAAATACTTTTGCCATTCCTCTGAACCTAGCTCCGTAGCGACAACTTTTTCACCATTCAGCCAATGCTCGATTCTGTTTCCATCTGCTACGATGCGAGCGCTATTCCACTCGCCTGCTGGATTCAGCTTCTTCTGATCGTCAGCCTTCATAATATCGTAAATAGCAGCCGTTTCATGTTCTACTTTTTTGATATCGGGACAATCCAAATCATCAATCACTTGGTACTCTAGACCAAGAGCACCTTCTGTGCGGTATTTCAGCCCACTGTTAGAAGCGACCGCTAGCTTGAACTCAAACTTCAGTTCAAAGTTAAAATAATCCTTCCTCATAACTAAATCTGAGCGACGGCTTTTAGGTACCTTTTTAAAATGAAGAACCCCTTCATTTAAGCTCCACCCTTCTGGTAGTTCATCACCGTGTGGGCTTTTCCACAAAGATAGGGAATCCCCTGCCAGTAACTCTAACCAAGCCTCGCTTTCGACCGACTTCAGCTCTTCAATTTCGCTCTTAGGCGAATTCTCTGAACTCTCATTTTCATTCTCTGCCGAACAACTGATACACAGCCCTAAGGAAGCCACTACGAGCCCGATTAATTGGTAAGATTTCATGATAAAGTGATTTG
>JALZUI010000176.1 GCA_023301545.1 Akkermansiaceae bacterium | reverse complement strand
GCATAGCGACTGCTGGCATCGAGGGCGAAGTGGTCACCAGTGGCGAAACTTAAGCGCCCGACAAGTTCTAGGTTTTCGTAAATTTCCTTATACGAAAGGACGCTCATTCCGAATAAATTACCTTCTCCAGCGAAGTCTGCGGCTTCGGCTCCACCGATATTAAAGGCGGTTCTCCAACCAGCAATGTCCATGATGTATGCTACGGACCACGAATAGTCGTTACCGTAGGAATAGTCATCAGACGGATCTTCACCAAAGGCTACGATTCCATCGATCAAGAACTCTCCTGGTCCTAGGCCGAAGCGGGTAGAAGCTTGCGCAAAGGAGGCGGTGCTATCTTTCCAAAAGTGAAAGTCGTCATCGACTTCGTTCGCCCAAACGGAGAGCTCAAAGGCAACCTCGTTTTTCTCACCGCTAAGGATGACTCCGGTGGAGTTTATGGGGCGGAGTCCGCTGTCTGTCCAGCGGGTTCGTTCGATAGTTTTAATCTTGGTTGAAGTAACGTGAACGCTTTCCCCGATTTTCACTTTCGTTTTACCAGCAAAGAGAGAAAGTTTATCGAGGCCGTCGATTCCGATAAGGCCTTTAAGGTCAGCGTATAAACCCGCATCATCCCAACCACGGAATCCGTCGAAGCTTACGTCATTCACGTCTCCGTTATCGAGATCGGCATTACCCTTCCATTTAAAGTGGTCTAGAAATTTCACTTCCAACCCTAGACGGGTACGGCGAAGTTCAGTGAAGTTGAAGTTGTCACCGTCATTTATGACTGAGCCGAATTGGTATTGGGCGCGGCCGTAGAATTTAGCCTTCTGGATATATGGATTATCTGAGTTGGAGTAGAAGGTGCCTCCGTTTTTAAGCAGGTTTCCATAGTCATATCCGCCTTCAAAAGCAGAGAGAGTAGTGGCGCTCGAAAGGAGGGCGAGGGCGGTGAGTTGGATGGCGTTCATAGTTAGTGTGTGCAGAACTCTTTAGCCATAAATCCGCTCTTTGCGCAACCGCTCCATTGTTACATTTCTGTAACATTCAGTCCCTAGGTTTCGATGAACTCTGCAGGGAAAATTTTCTGCATGAGGAGGCTGAGGAAAAAGTTGACAATCAGCACTGCAAGAGAAGAGAGAACCATTGCTTTCGTTGTTCCTTGTCCTACGCCTACCGCTCCATTGGAGGCCTTGAGCCCTTGATGGCACGAGATCAGAACAATTAAAATCCCAAAGACGAGTCCCTTAATCATGGCTACTGAGATCTCAGCGTAACCAGTAAAGTCTTGTACATGGTGCATCCAGTATGGGGGTTCGATATTGAAGATATAGACCCCGACAATATAGGAAGAAAAATTGGCGAATCCACAGGAGGCCGCAATGAGGAGGGGTGTAGAAATAACAATCGCCAAAAAGCGAGGAGTGACGAGGTAATCAATAGGGTGGACGCTCATTGATCGAAGGGCGTCGATCTGTTCGGTAACTTTCATTGTTCCGATAACGGCTGCCATTGAGGAGCCGACTCGACCCGCTAGCATGAGGGCGGTAATGGTAGGTCCCAGTTCTCTAAACATGGAGGTGCTGACGAATCCACCGCCGACAGTTTCCATACTGACGAGCTTAAATTGGAAGAGGGATTGAGCTGCTAAAACAGCCCCTGTAAATGCTCCTGTGATAATAACAACGGGCTGTGATCGAAATCCGATTTCTGCCATCTGCTCTAAGAGCTGCTTTCCTCGAAACTTCCCCCGGACTAACGAATAGAGTATTTCCCATTGCAGAATAAAAAGTTCTGCTAGGTAATGAAATGGGGTTTTGAGAGCGCTGATCACGCAGCTATCATAAGTACGATTTTTTTAGAAATCGACAAAAATTATTCAATTATTAGTAATGAATTAATTTGAGGTAATAATATGATTATTTACTTTTTTTTGCAAATTCATATTGATAATATGATTCATTAAGTTAACCTAATGAATATTAATTTGTCTTTTGTGGCCCATTAGAGTTTTGGAACCTAAAAAACTAAATATACATTATGAAATACTTAATAACTACTTTGTGTGCAGCCAGCCTTACTCAGGCAGCTATGATTTCCATAAATAACATAGACCCTGATGCAGGGACGTTCAGTGGCTTCGTGGTCACGGCGGTAAACGCTGACACATTTACACTAATAGGAACTAGCGATTTTGACGGAGGAGGCGTAGCTGATACACTATCTTTCGAGTTGGTTCGCACAACTTATGCGACTGGTACAATTACTGGATCTGATGTGGCTGTAGGTAATGTGAATACTGGAGGTAATACCAATAACTGGTACAGTAATTTCGGAAACGCTGAAACGTTGCAATTAGAAATTACTAATGTATCGTACACTTCTGGTGAGGCCGATGGAACCACAGCTGTGTTCGACGGATTCCAAGGTATATCACGTACGAACATCGATGACACCTCAGAGTTCGATTACCTGATTCACACAGGCTCAGTTGGCTCTACAACTGTCAGTGCAACGTCTGGCACAGGTATAGATCTCACTTCTGCTGGAGACTCTAGCGTTGTATTTTTAACTGCTGCAGCTCCTGCAGCAGGTGTTCCAGGCATTAGACTTCGGGACTTGGATCTTCAGTTCTCCACGGTTGTTCCTGAGCCGTCTTCTGTTCTACTTTTAGGCCTAGGAGTATTAGGTCTCGCCGCGAGAAGAACACGATAGAATTCGCTTTACTACAAAAAGAGCCCCTCGCACTGCGTGAGGGGCTCTTTTTTTACGTCTAAAGGAAATCGGGCTAACTAGCGAGGAGGCTATCGTCCGTAGAATTTTAGGATAAGCTCCTCTTGTAGCTTGTGCATCGTAGTATGATCGATCGTTGTTAGGTCATCATAGCCAGCGAGATGCAGGAGGCCGTGAACATGATAGCGATAAAGTTCTTGGGCTAGTAGGATCTTCCGCTCGGCGGATTCTAGCAGCGCAGTATCGTAACTAACAAAGACTTCTCCGTGATGGAAGGTGATGACATCTGTTGGGGTAGGGTCATCCATATAGTCACGGTGTAATTCTATTATGGTCGAATCGTCGACTAAGTTAAATTCGATTTCCTGAATCTTATGGAGATGTGCTTCTGGCAGAATTAAGTCTTTTTCTCGAAGGTGTTTAAGAACGAGCTTTAATGCCTTACGCATCGAGTTTGGTTCGTATTCGATAGGGGCTGGGTAGTGATTGTAGCAATCAAGATTCATGGAAAAGGAGAGGGTATAGAAAGAGCTGAAGATGACGAGTCAAAAAAGGGCAGAGGAATATAAACTGTTACCTTGAAGGGATTCGTATCATTCTAGAGGCCAGAAACCAACCTGTGAGTAAGCCTCCGAGGTGGCAACTATGACTGATGTGTGCAATAGGGTCATATATAGCCTGAGGTAGTATAGTGAATGGGAGAAACGGATAAAGGATAATCAGTATCGAGAGTAGCGCGAGCGCGGGGGGGAGGTAGCGGCCCTTTATTCCACAGAAACGAGAATCGCCGGCAAAGGTGGCATAAGCGGCAAGGAGCGCAAAGACTCCTCCTGAAATACCGATTAAGATTTCGTACTCGTTAGCGATTAACGAATACAACAAGTGGGAAATACCACCTACTAAAACACCCGCGATTAGTAGATTAAGGGTCTTGATTATCCCAAAAAAGAAGGTGATTCGCCCCCCATAATACAGGAGCATGGCACTATTGATAATGAAATGGCTCCAATACGTGGGGTGGTGGAAAAAAGCGTAAGTCACCAAGGTCCAGAATCTCCCCTTGATAAGTGAATGGAGGGAAAGTCCCACCTGATCATATAATTCATGTGGGTCTATCTGGGAGCTCCAGATTTGGATAAGCAGTAGTAGCACGGACAATAATACCAGTGCCACGCTGAGCTTAGGAAGCGGGAGGTTTTTGATCCACTGCATGAAAATTTAAGGGGTTTGGCAGGAGTGGATCAAAAAGGGGTTTTAAGAGTCGAATTATTCTTCGATGTACTCAGTGTGCCCGTCTTTTTTGACGGACTTGAGCTCGCGGTAAATTTTGTCAGCCTTGTCTTCATCTTTGGCTAAGAAAGCGAGTTCGTAATCGCAAAGGAGCATGTAGTTCTTAGCGAGGAGTTTCTTGTAATTTGCAATTTGCTGCGCTTGGACGTCCTTGTCTGTTGTTTTTTCAGTAAGGGCGGGGATGAAGGCAAAACACTTAATGAGTTCCTCTTGCGCTGCCCGTACGGCGGCGGCTTTTTCAGGGAAAGACTCGAGGCGGCGAATACTTTTCAGGTGGCCGCTCATTTCATCCATGTGTTTCCCGAGAGGGGTGTCGTCAGCGGAAAGGAGGAGTGGAGTGAGCAGAGCGCAGCTGAGGAGGGTGGATAGTAGTTTTTTCATTAGATTTAATTACGTTAGTATTGGGGGCGTTTTTTCACGAAATGTGAAGAGCTATTTTATTTATTTGGATAAAGTTTTTGATGATAAGAGGATTTTTGAGTGACTTACAGAAGACTTCATTCATATTGAAAGCGTTATGGAGGAAGGGCTTAGTGTAATTATGGCGGTTTCAGGAGGAGTAGATTCGTGCTACCTGTTGCATAACCTTATAAGTAAAAAGGTACGCGGGGTTGTGGCTCATGTGAATCACGGATTGCGCCCGGAATCCGTTGAAGAGGCTGCGTTTGTTCGAGACTTGGCAGAGCGGTACGAACTTCCATATGAGGAAAAAACGCTATCGGGGTTGCCGACGTCATCCTTTGAGGCTCATGCTCGTGAGGCTCGCTTAAGGTTTTTTTCCGAAGTAGGCAGCAAGTATGACCTTGATACCGTTGCTCTGGCTCATCATGCCGATGACCAAACAGAGACGCTTCTGATGCAACTTTGCCGAGGAACGATGCACCTTAGCGGAATGAGGGAGTATAGCGCGATGGAAGAATATGGAGGGCTGAGGTTATGGAGGCCGTTACTGTCGAAACGCAAGAGTGAGATTAGAGCTTGGATGCAATCGCAAGGCTTAGAGTGGCGCGAAGATAGTACTAATGGACAACCAGTCGCGGTTCGTAATCGAGTACGGAATGAGGTCGTTCCTCTACTAAATGATATTTTTTCCCGAGAGGTCGTTCCTGTTATTAATCGAGCTCAATCTAATGAAGCCGAATTGTTCAGCGAGCTTATTGGACAGCTGAATTTACGTGACCCACAGGGCCGATTATATGTGCCTAAATTAGAGCCTCTTTCGCAAGATCTTTGCCGAAAGGTGATTTTCGAATACCTGAAAGAGCAAGGAGTGGAGGGGCTTTCTTTATCCAAATTAGATGAGTGCCTTTCTCTTTTGGATCCGGCAGAGGTTGCGAAAGTGAATTTGCCTGGGGATCAATTCCTCCGCCGCAAGGAGAAGCGGCTTTTTGTAGAATAGGCGAGGCTGTTAGCAAATTAAAAGCCAACAAAGGTGTCTGGATCAAAGTCGATAATACCAAGTTCACAAAGGAAATGGTCTGCAGAGCGGAGGATGCTTTCGTAAATTTGCGGGTTGACGTTCATGCTGAAATCGATGTGGCGGCCGGTTTCAAAATCGACTAACTGCACGTGCTTTTTATTCTTTTTCTGGAGCGCTTTGAAGTACTTTTCGGAATGCCCGAAAGGGATGGCTTGATCCATTTTGCCATGGAACGCAAGGGTCGGTGGGTAGGCCTTTTGAATTTGTTTGCTAGGGCTCATTGTTTTCGCCAAGCTTGGTGAGATGAAGAGTTGCGAGGCTAGCCCCGTTTTTGGGGTAGTATTGATTAGAGGGGCGTAGAGGATTTGAGCTGCAGGTAAGGGGATTTGCTCAGGGACAATCCCATTTTTTTTGTGGCGAGAGCATAGGTGTGATGAAAGCAATCCTCCTCCAGCGCAGCCAGCAACCACAACCTTGCTCATGTCTGCTCCATAGAGGGCTGCGTTTTTCTGTAGGAAAAGGAGGAAGCTACGGGCGTCCTCCATCGCGTCTTCGATCGAGCTTAGTCGGTATTCGACCGTAAAGGCCAGCATCCCTCGGTTAGCGAAGTGTAAGCATTGAGTAGCGAATTGTTCCGGATTTCGTTGATCAAAAAGGCCACCGTGAAAGAAGATAATAACAGGAGAAAGGGAGCCTTCCTCTGGTTCTTTTAGTGGACGAAAGCAGTATGCGGAACTCTCGCTCTGAGAGGTTTGGATATAAGAGTGGTAGCTCGCACGGTTGAGCAGTTCTTTTTCTCGCTCATTAATTAGTGCGTTCTTTGGTGGGGTACTCATAGGGAAACTAATAATTCGTTTTTCGCTTTGCAAGATCAGCGGTCTAGGGTGGAGTAAGATTCTAACTTTTCCCTAAACATGCAACGTCTTTTATTTATTTTGTTATTCACGCTCTCTGCTTCACTCGCCTACGGTCAGTCTAAGCTCGAGAAGGATCTAGCCCGTACTTATATCATTTGGCAAAAGGCGATGGTAAACAAGGATGTCCGTGGCTGGGATGCAATCGTGGCTTCGGAGCGTAAGAAAGAGGTGAAAAATCGGATTTATTCTGAGCGACTGAAATACCCTGCGCAAGTCTTCAATGTTCCGATCCCTCCCCCAGCGGTAACTTCTCTTAAAATGCTTCAGGCTAAGGCCGAGGGAGATAATGCTAAAGCGGTGTTTTTTGGCAAAATTGATTTCAGTGTAGGAGGAAAGCCAGAGGATAACCTGTTGGTGGTCAGTTATCAAAATCAGGCGGGCTATTGGCGCTTTGTTAAAGCGGAGTACGTAAATCTAACAGCCTTGAAGGGAGTGCGTGAGCAGATTTACGCAAAGGATTATTCTTACCTAAAGCATGAAGACTTCCAGCCCGCGCCCTTCAAACGAACCAATTTCATTGAGTTGAATGGCTCTGTGCCAATTATCACTAAAGTGTACGCTTACTGTCCAGGCCGCGAGGTGAAGGCGATGATGAATTCACGCAGTAACCACCTGTTCCAAAATGTAGCGGAAGCGGAAGTAGCAATTGGTGGGGCTAATGTAGGGAATAACAGTATAGAGTTTTCGGTCAAAAAGCTTCCCGGAGGACTGGGTTCAGAACCGCTGTGTATGCGCGTTTACCTTTTCTCACAGGTGAATGGCGTTAAGCCGATCAAAGCTTACGAATATCTAGTGAAGGAGGGAGAGAAGGTGAAAACGATCCAGTCTCAGAACTTTATAGTAACTAAAGAAATGGTTGCTAAGCTTTTAGGAAAATAGGTGCTTTTTGAGCAGCGTGAGCTCGATCGTGGTCAGAGGATTCTAAAAAAGTTACTAGCTTTTTCAGTGTGGACTAACTATGTTTGTGCGATATGAGTCTTATTGCGCAAAACATGGTAGATACGGTGGGGAATACCCCACTCATTAAGTTAAATCAAATCTGTCGCGAGAGTCGCGCAGACATTTATGTGAAAGCTGAATTCTTCAACCCTCTTTTCAGTGTTAAAGATCGTATTGGTAAGGCCATGATCGAAAAAGCAGAGCGTGATGGTCTGCTAAAACCGGGTGGAACTATTATTGAGCCGACTTCAGGGAATACGGGAATTGCTCTCGCGTTCGTAGCTCGCGCCAAGGGATACCGCTGTATCCTCACGATGCCAGAGTCAATGTCTCTAGAGCGTCGTGTTCTTCTCCGTACCCTAGGTGCAGAGATTATCCTTACGCCTGCAGCTAAAGGAATGGGCGGAGCGATTGCAAAAGCTAAACAGCTAGTAGAAGAGTACGGCGAACT
>JALZUI010000175.1 GCA_023301545.1 Akkermansiaceae bacterium | reverse complement strand
GCAGGTTCGAATCCTGTCTCCCCGACCATTACTAAACCGCCATATCCTAACGGATTGGCGGTTTTTTAGTTTCCTCTTGTTAAGGTTCTCCCCTCTCCACCTCATCAAAACCATTTTGGGGTTGTATCATGATCACTGATCGACTAATGATTCTTCCACTATGGACCCTCTTATTTATAAAATCATCCACCTAGCTGGTGTTATGGCGCTCTTTACTGCTATGGGATCGATGATCTCTACTACCTGTGATCATGCTAAAAAATTCTCCGGAATCTTACACGGTATTTCACTGATCCTCATTCTCGTAAGTGGATTCGGGATGATCGCCAAATATAGCTACGGGTTTCCTGGCTGGATTATCGCTAAGGCCGTTATCTGGTTGGCGCTAGGAGCGTTCCTTGTAGTTGCTAAGCGTAAACTCATTTCACCAGCAGCCTCGATCGGGGTTATCTTAGTCGCCGGAGCGCTCGCCGCTTACCTCGGCGTCATGAAGCCTTTTTAAGTTTCTCTTTTACCCAAAAAAAGCCAGCGCTTTCATGAGCGCTGGCTTTTTTGTGGGGTGAATTCCCAATCGTTTTCGAATAGCTTTAAACGAAGTACTCTACGCCCCCTTCAAAGAGCGCTTGATACTTATTACCCGCGATATTTTTAGCGAGGTTAGCACCTTCTCGTTCGGTATGCCCCATCTTACCAAAGACCTTACCGTCAGGAGAACAAATTCCCTCTACCGCAAAAACAGAGCCATTCGGGTTCGCGGAGATATCCATGCTCGCTTCCCCTGAGTTATCGACATATTGAGTCGCGATTTGACCGTTCGCAATGAGAGCTTCCATCGTTTCAGGACTAGCCATGAAACGCCCTTCCCCATGAGAAAACGCAATATTGTGAATATCACCAACTGCAGTCTTGGATAACCACGGTGATTTAGTGGAGGAGATACGAGTCTCTGCGTAGCGAGCAACGTGACGCCCAATTGTATTGTACGTCAGAGTGGGGTCCTGAGGAGTCGAGGCCTTAATCTCGCCATGTGGGAGAAGACCGGTTTTGATCAGAGCTTGGAAACCATTACAGATTCCTAGAGCTAAACCATCGCGCTCATGTAGGAGGCGGTGGATTGCATCTTTGACTCGCTCATTACGAAGTACAGCGGCGATAAATTTGCCAGAGCCGTCAGGTTCATCACCGGCACTAAAGCCACCAGGAATCATCAGGATCTGAGAATTATCAATCTGCTTCGCAAAGGCATCGAGAGATTCCTCAACTGCCGAGGCCGTAAGGTTACGGAAAACAAGCGTTTCAGCCTCTGCTCCAGCTTTTTCAAAAGCCTTAGCGGTATCATACTCACAGTTACTTCCTGGGAACACGGGGATGATCACACGAGGTTTAGCCGTAGGTTGGCTTGATTTGGTAACCACGGGAGCAACCTCTGATGAGATCGTCGCGACCTCTTTAGAAACTAAGCCGAGAGAAGGAGCTTGGTTAGGGTAGACCCCTTCAAGCTTGCCAAGGTAAGCGCTCTCAAGTTCAGCTAGGAGAACAGATTCTCCTGCAACTTCCAGAGTTACGTCATCTGTGGTTTGACCAATCAGTTGTGCATTTAGGCTAGCGGGTAGTTCGCCTTCACACTCGATAAGGAAGGAGGCGTATTTTTCAGTGAAGACATTCGCCTCCGTCACCTTCGCTCCAATATGGTTACCAAGTGACATCTTCATTAGTCCCTCTGCAATTCCACCTTCACCCAGTGAGTGAGCGGCTAGGATTTTGCCACTGGCAATGAGTTCATGCAGTTCACTAGCAATCTTCATTAACTGGTCAAACTGAGGCAAGCCGTCTTCAGCTCTAGGCGTTTCAATCAGGTAGAGGTTAGAGTCCGCTTGTTTAAATTCAGGAGAAATCGCATTAGAGGCGAGTCCTGGAGCTAGAGCGAATGAGACCAAAGTAGGAGGAACATCAATATCTTTAAACGTTCCGGACATACTATCCTTACCACCAATGGCACCAAGGCGTAGGGAGCGTTGAACGTGTAAGGCACCGAGAAGAGCAGCTACTGGTTTGCCCCAGCGGCTCTTATCATTACCGAGTTTTTCAAAGTACTCCTGCAGAGTCAGGCGAATGTCAGAAAGCTGAGCTCCAGCAGATACGATACGACAGACTGATTGCGTCAAGGCGTAAGCCGCTCCGTGGAAAGGACTCCAACTAGCGAGGCGTGGGTTATACCCCCAAGACATGTAAGTAGCGGCATCAGTTTCACCATTAAGAACAGGGATTTTTGCCACCATTGCATCAGTCGGCGTGAGTTGGGTTTGTCCACCTAAAGGATGGAGGACAGAGCCAGCGCCAATCGTGCCATCAAATCGCTCCATCAGGCCTTTTTGCGAAGCAAAGTTCAGATTCCCTGCAAGAGTGAGGAATTTTTCTGAGAAGGAGGATTGGTCACAAAAGTCGAGTTCGGTAGATACTTTACCAAGCGGACTATCAGCAGCTACTGGTGGGTGCAGCTTGGCCTGAGCGGTTTGCTGTACTCCGTTGGTATCAAGAAATTCACGTTCGAGGTCAACGATCACTTTTCCACGCCAAGTCATCACTAGACGTCCAGTGTCCGTCACATCAGCGACCTTGTAACATTCTAGGTTTTCCTTGTCCGCTTCTGCGATAAAGTAATCCACATCTGATGGATCAACGATCACCGCCATACGCTCTTGGGACTCAGAAATCGCGATTTCAGTTCCATCGAGACCATCGTACTTTTTGCGTACTTGGTCGAGGTCGATTTGAAGGCTCGGTGCTAATTCACCAATGGCGACAGACACTCCACCTGCTCCAAAATCGTTACAAATCTTAATCTTAGGAGCGAGAACTGGGTTACGGAACAAACGCTGTAGAGCGCGCTCTACGGGGGGGTTCCCTTTCTGCACTTCAGCAGAATTATCAAGTGCGGTTTCGGTATGCTCCTTGGATGAACCTGTTGCACCACCTACGCCATCACGACCAGTACGGCCACCCATTAGAAGGATCACGTCACCAGTAGCAGGAGCGCCACGGAATACATTTTTCTTAGGCGCCGCAGCTACTACCGCCCCAATCTCCATGCGCTTCGCAACGAAGTTCGGATGGTAAACCTCCGCCACAGAACCTGTAGCAAGTCCGATTTGGTTTCCGTAACTAGAGTAACCTTCGGAGGCTTCAACACAGATTTTTTTCTGAGGGAGCTTCCCTGGCATCGTCTCACTGTACGGAACCGTAGGATCAGCCGCACCAGTTACACGCATCGCTTGGTAAACGTAAGAACGACCAGAAAGAGGGTCACGAATAGCACCACCTAAACAGGTAGCCGCACCGCCAAAAGGTTCAATCTCCGTTGGGTGGTTGTGCGTCTCGTTCTTAAACATAACAAGATACGCCTCAGGCTTACCATCGATCTCAATTTCAACTTCGATAGATGCCGCGTTAATCTCCTCGGAGACTTCTAAATTATCTAGCTCCCCGGTCTTGCGGAGTTCTTTCATCGCAATACAAGCCATGTCCATCATCGTTTCTGGGCGCTGTGTATCGGCACCATAGACGACTTCGCGAGCTTCTTTGTACGAGTCATAAGCAGCGGCAAAGGAAGGAGGACAACCTTCGGCAAATTCGATATGATCCAAAGCGGTGAGGAAGGTCGTGTGGCGACAGTGATCAGACCAATAGGTATCGAGCATTTTTAGCTCTGTGATCGTTGGATCACGGTCTTCGGTATCGCGGAATTGCTTTTGAATATGAACGAGGTCGACCAGGGGCATTGCGAGGCCAAACTCACTCGCCATCGTCGCCAGTTGATCTTCACTAGCAGAAGTAAAGCCCTCTAGCACGGCAACATCTGCAGGAGTTCCCGCTTCTTTGATTAGGCTTTTGCGAGCCTCCATTGAGGCCTCACGTGAATCTACAGGATTAATCACGTACTGCTTGATAGCCTCTAGCTCAGAGGATGAAACAGAACCTTCTAAGACATACACTTTAGCATGAGCAACTACCGAAGAATCATTACCAGTAAGAATTTTAAGACATTGTGCTGCGGAGTCTGCACGTTGATCAAATTGACCCGGAAGAAACTCGACTGCAAAGGCCGTCTCACTACCGGAAAGGTCGAGTTCAAGCGTGAAACCATCCACTTGAGCTTCGGCAAAAACTGTTTCACATGCTTGCTGAAATTCAGCCTCGCTTAACCCTTCAACATCATAGCGCTGAAGGACGCGCAAATTCGATACACTCTCGTTCCTTAAGCTGGCTCGGAGTTCTTGTAATAGTGAAGCCCCTTCCCTTGCGAAGGCTTCTTTCTTTTCGACATATACGCGGTTGATCATAGTAGCTCGTCATTGCTCTCTCCAAACGCATCGCAATCGATCCGTCCTTTGAGATTTCTGCTCAGAGGTCTATGCAATCAAATCGGGGATTAGGAGAACTTTTTTCATCTATTTTCTCCTTCATATACTTCCGCGTAATTTTACGCAGAAAAAAGAAGACCCTTAGATGGGAAATCCCTTAATAAATCCCGCTGAGGGTTGTGCTATAAAATTATGACGCCGTCTCATCTGGAGCCACTGTATCTTCAGCGTTCTCAGCTTGTGCTTCTTCCTCTGCCTTTTGCCCTCTCGTAATTGAAGCGACAGAGTTTTTGGCGACGATATTGCCTTTCACCCCGCGACCTTTAACTGCGATCTCGCCAAAGTTGAACTGACGATTTAGATTACGCAGCCCTAATCCGGATTTAAAGTTGATTGTAACTGAGTGCGCAGAAGACTCCTCTTCCGAATCAAAGGTCATGAAGTGCATAATTCTCGACCCCGCTTTTCCTAGGGTCAGATCATATTCCTTGCCTCTTGTGATGCCTCCGATTTGGAAACGCTTAGCGTAGAAGTAGCCGTCACGGCCATCGCGATAAATCACACAGTAGTATTTAGGCTGATCTTTTTTGAAGAGCGCTACATGAGTCGGATTTTTACCTACAAAGACCTTCTCCCCAACCTTATCAACGCTGAGGACTCCACCTGTAGTAATCCAAATAATATCATCCAGCTTAGAACATTTCCCTAAATCCTCACCTTCCTTTTTAAGCGAAGTAGAATAACCAGCAAAGCCTAGCTTCGCATCGAGGTAAAGAACCTCCGTAGCGAGCGCAACCATCGTGCGGTCAACGCGCTCAAATGTCGAAAGCTCCGTCATGCGCTCCTTATCTTTACCGAACTTTTTCTTCAGGTTCTCAAAATAGCGAATACAGTAACGAGTCAGGTTACGAAGGTTTTTCTCCGTCTCCTCGATGTCACCTTCTAATCGCTTAACCTCTTCATCGGCCTTGAAGGCGTCGAACTTAGAAATTCGCTTAATCTTAATCTCGGTCAAACGGACGAGGTCATCTTCGACCACCTCACGGCGGAGCATCGATTTAAAAGGATCCAAGCCCTCATCAATCGCCTTCAGAACCGCTTCCCAAGTTTCACTCTCCTCAATATCACGGTAAATTCGATTCTCGATAAAGATCTTCTCTAGCGAGCAAAAATGCCATTTATCATGCAACTCACGCAAGGCGATTTCGAGTTCCAGCTTTAAGAGCTCTTTGGTCTCATCGGTGTTACGGCGCAGAATCTCAGAGACTCCGATAAATTGAGGTTTTCCATCGGCAATGATACAGGCGTTCGGAGAGATCGTGACTCCGCAATCAGTAAAGGCATAGAGCGCGTCACGTGTGGCCTCCATATCCGAACCCGTTGGAAGCGTGACTTGGATGTCTGCACGTTCGGCTGTAAGGTCATCGACGTGGGTGATTTTGATTTTTCCCTTTTCATTAGCTGCTACGATCGAATCCTGAAGAGAGGAGGTCGTAACACCGAAAGGAACGTCCGTAATTCGTAAAATACGCCCTTTTTCAATTTCGATCTTGGCGCGCACCCTTACTTTTCCACCTCTTAGACCATCACGGTAATCGGAAGTGTCGGCGATTCCACCCGTAGGGAAATCAGGATGAAGCTCAAAAGGCTGCTTTCGTAAGTGACAGATCGAGGCATCGATGAGTTCGATGAAATTATGAGGCAAGATCTTACAGGCTAGTCCTACCGCAATTCCTTCCACTCCTTGCGCTAAGAGCAAGGGAAACTTCATGGGAAGAGTAACAGGCTCCTTATTCCGCCCGTCATAGGAGACTGTCCATTCGGTAGTTTTCGGGTTAAAGGACACCTCTTTGGCAAAGGGAGTCAGACGAGCTTCAATGTATCGAGGAGCAGCCGCGCGGTCACCAGTTAGGGTATTTCCCCAGTTTCCTTGCGTATCAATTAGGAGCTCTTTTTGCCCCAATCCGATAAAGGCATCCCCAATAGCGGCATCACCATGCGGGTGGTACTGCATGGTATGACCTACAATATTGGCCACCTTGCTATACCTACCATCGTCCTTTTCCTTTAGTGAATGGAGTATCCGGCGCTGCACGGGTTTCAATCCATCACCCAGGTGAGGAACCGCACGCTCCAAGATAACGTAACTCGCATAATCTAGGAAATAGTCGGAATACATTCCGTCTAATGTTGTTAGGCTCTCATCTTGCACAAATGTATCTATAATTAGTAAAGAAGTATTAATAAAGTTATTTTTCAACCAGAAGGCAATTTTCTTTTAAAACCAGAATGCGC
>JALZUI010000174.1 GCA_023301545.1 Akkermansiaceae bacterium | reverse complement strand
TTGGGGTCGTGCGACTCCACTTGGTGGTCAGCATTAGCAAGTCCGAATAAAAAGCCTTTAGGAAATTTCACAAGTGTAGTTTATGAGGAAATAGCGTAGGGCTCAACTCTTAAATCGAGGAAGCATGGTGGCATTCTATTTTACGTTCTGTCTGCCGACTTTTTCTCTAGAATATTCCACTAGCCAAGTGAGGAGATCTTGGTATGGTCTAAGACGTGTCTAGTAATAGTGTCATCACCTGTGAGGATCTTCACCGCGCCTACAAGATAGGGAAGAATACGATCGATATTCTTAAGGGGATTGATCTCACGATCGAAAAAGGGGAACGAGTTTTTCTCTGTGGAGCCTCTGGTGCAGGGAAGACGACTTTGATGTATTCAATGGCCGGTCTAGAAAAGCCAAAGCAGGGTAAAGTCATTATTGACGGAACCGACCTTTATAAACTCTCCCGGGTGAAGCAGGCAAATTTCAGAAATCAGAAGCTAGGCTACATCTTCCAAAATTATTTTCTGCTTCCAGAGCTCACCGCCTTAGAGAACGTGATGGTGCCGGGAATGATCTCTAATCAAGACATCCGTGAGCGGGCGTTAGGCTTACTGGAAACAGTGGGCTTGGGGCATCGGTCCAATCACCTGCCAGCGGAATTAAGCGGTGGGGAGCAACAGCGTGTGGCGATTGCTCGTGCCTTAGTAAATAAGCCTGCAATCCTTTTTGCAGACGAACCTACAGGGAATTTGGATTCAGCGAATGGGAATGAAATTATGCGCCTCCTTTTTGAGATGAGTACAGAGTCTGCAACGACTTTAGTAATGGTGACACACGATACCGAATTGGCGAAAACGGGAGACCGAGTCGTGAATATTAAAGACGGAAAAGTCGTTTAGGTATATGTGCTGGTAGATTTTCCTTGGCACTTTATGGGAGTCAGTTACACTGAAGAATGACTCCGATTCAGCGCTTTACAGAATTCCTCGAATCGCTCTCGCCTGAAACGATTGGCGAAGTAGATGCCCTATATGCCGAGCAGATTGATTTTAAAGATCCTATGAATGCGGCCTCAGACCGTGAGCATTTCAAGCGGATTGAGGCAGATCTTTTTAAACAGCTTAAGAATATTTCCTTCGAAGTTACCAATGCCCTAGGAGACGAAAGTGAGGCAATGGTTAAGTGGGTAATGCGGTACGACTTTCGTTCTAAGTCCCGCGAGATCGAAGGGGTTTCACACCTGAAATTTGATGGGGAAGGGGAGATTTACTTCCAACATGATTATTGGGATGCATCCTTTTGTGTCTATGGCGAATTCCCGGGGCTGGGCCTCGCTCTGAAAGGCATCCGTAAAATGCTCAGCGTTAGCTGAAATTCTTAAAGTGGAGCTTCCCGATTAAGTTCATCCTTTCGGGCTCAGGGAAGTCTCTGATAAACTCGTTTACTTGCTTGCTAGCGCCTAGGGGGACTTTCATGCCCCATTCCTCAGAGGCTTCTTCCATCCAAGAGACAAAGGCATCGCGAGCGATGATTGAAGCGGCGGCGACGGCAGGGTCTGATTCGGCCTTAGTGCGTTGCTTAAGTTTGAGATCAATCTTTTTTTGCCCCAGTGCGTAGTCTAGAACCTTAGCGTTCGCAAATTGGTCAGAGAGGCCGACCATGCAATCAGGCTGCTTTTGCTTTAGGTTTTCATACACCGTTGCATGCCCCCACGCTAAGAGGCGGTTCAGGTTATTGAACTTAGCATAGAGCTGATTATAGGTTTCGGGCTTCAGCACGATACAATCGTACTTTAGGCCGTCTAGCGCTTTGATTTTCTTACTAAGTTCGGCGATTTTCTTGCGGGATTTAATAGCCTTAGAATCCATCGCTCCCATGTCTAGTAAGGTTTGTGCGAGGTCTTTGTCTGTGTAAGCACCAGCAATTACTAGGGGGCCTAGTACGTCGCCCTTGCCACTTTCGTCTACCCCGAAGTGCGGCTCAAACCAATCTGGGTTGTTGAGTTCCTCGTAGCCAAGTTCAGCGGTGCCCAGTATCTTAGGTTCTAGGGTGAAGCGAACGAAGTCCTCCGTCCCAGTTCCTTGCACGAGGACTTTTGGACCTTTTTGGTAAACAGTTACGTTTACCTTTCCTTTTTTGGCGGAATAATGAGAGTAGGGCTTAGTGACAAATTCGAACCCTTCTTCTTCTAGGACAGATTTTAAGGTTTGAACATCTAGTTCGCCTAAGGCCTTGGTGTATGAGGTCAGCGCCATAAGCCTAGATGTTAGAGCTAGTTTCTCCTAACTTACGGAGGAGGTCATAGGAATAGAGTCCGGTCTTATGCCCGTCACGCCAGCGGAGTTTGAGTGCATAACCACCAGAAAACTCAATTTCCTTTAGGTCGTAAACAGCGGTGATGTTAGAGAAGTCAGGTTTGTTCGGCTTTTGTACGCGGCCGAGAACATCGGGCTCTCCTTCGCAGTTTGCGCAGGGGCAGTTGTTGCGTAGTTTAACGTAGTCGAGGTAAGACTCGGTTCCGTCAGACCAGACGATGCCAAGTTCGTTTGGTCCCGTGAAGTGTTGGACGATGGAGAGGGGGGCAGACATTACATTTTGAGGAAGTTATGAACGAGCTCTTTCCCTTGTTTAGTGAGGATAGACTCGGGGTGGAACTGTACACCGTGTACTGGATAGTCTTTATGTTTGAGTCCCATGATTTCGTCTTGGTCGGTCCATGAGGTGATTTCTAGGCAATCAGGGAGGCTTTCTTTTTCGACAATGAGGGAGTGGTATCGCGTTGCTTCCATCGGGTTATCTAGGCCTTGGAAGACACTTGCCCCTTCGTGAATCATCATGGAAGTCTTACCGTGCATTAAGCGAGGAGCACGGATGACCTTGCCTCCGTACACTTGGCCGATCGACTGGTGTCCTAGACACACTCCAAATACAGGAATACGAGGTCCAAATTGCTCGATCACCGAGCAACTAATTCCTGCGTCGTCGGGAGTGCCAGGGCCAGGTGAGATGCAAATGTGGGTAGGCTTTAGCTCCTCCAGCTGATCGAGAGTGATCGCATCATTACGAAAGACGCGGAGATCTGACTTCAGTTCACCAAAGTACTGAACCAAGTTATAAGTGAAAGAATCATAGTTATCGATAACCACTAGCATAGCTCTGAAATATCGTAGACTCCGCAAAAATAGCAAGAGCGATCTTAGGGGAAATCGTCTTGCCCATTACTCCGAACTGAGGACGGGGCGTTTAGGGTTCAATTCTCTGAGTAGTTGTTTTTTGAGTTGTTGGACGATTTTTGGTTTTTTCTCCTTAAGATTATGCTCCTCCTTTTTTCTAGGAGCCTAGGGGGATAAGAAATACTATCTTTACCTCTTTAGTCGCGAACTGAGGCTCAATGTACAGAGCGGCAGGTGTCGTGACTTCAGTATTTCAGACAGTTGAATGATTATTCATTGGCATCCGTTTTAGACTGAGATTCGATTCGCTAGCACAACACGCGTATTTTTTCCTTTTCAGATGGAGGCTTCTGTGTGCTTTAGTTCCTAATAACTTATTAATCTTATGCCTGTAGTTACCCCTAAGACCCGTGGCTTTATTTGCACCACGTCTCACCCTGATGGCTGTGCTGCCAATGTGAAAGCGCAGATCGAGTATGTAAAATCTCAACCCGCTCTCAAAAACCCTGCTAAAAACGTGCTCGTGATCGGAGCCTCTACAGGGTATGGCCTTGCGTCTCGGATCGTGCCTGCCTTTGGTGGTGGCGCTTCTACGATTGGAATTTTCTTTGAAAAGCCCGGTTCAGATAAACGTTCTGGCTCCGCTGGATGGTACAACTCGATTGCCTTTGAAAAGGAAGCAAAAGAAGCTGGTCTCTATGCCAAGTCCTTTAATGGGGATGCCTTCTCTAACGAGATGAAAGCACAGGTCATTGAGACAATTAAGAAGGACCTAGGTGAGATTGACCTCATCGTTTACTCCTTAGCCTCTCCTCGTCGAACGGATCCTAATTCGGGCGAAACCTACAACTCGGTGCTTAAGCCTCTAGGAGAAACTTACACGAATAAGACTCTCAATACTGATAAGGCTGAAGTGACAGAAGTCTCTATCGAAGCTGCCAATCAGCAAGAAGTTGATGACACTGTGAAGGTGATGGGTGGAGAAGACTGGAGCTTCTGGATTAATGACCTGAAAAAAGCAGGCGTATTATCAGACGGGTTTAAGACCGTAGCGTACTCCTACATTGGCCCTGAGATGACTTGGCCGATTTACACGAACGGGACAATCGGAACGGCCAAAAAAGACCTCGATACTACAGTTGATAAATTCAATGCCGAATTCGGTGCAGGTACGGCGGTTGTTTCGGTTAATAAAGCACTCGTAACTCAAGCAAGCTCAGCAATCCCAGTAGTTCCGCTCTACATCTCCTTACTCTACAAGGTAATGAAGGCTAAGGGGAATCACGAAGGCTGTATTGAGCAAATCCAACGCCTCTTCGCTACTTACTATGGTGACAGCTCAGCTGCTACGGATGACGCAGGTCGAGTCCGTATAGATGATTTGGAAATGGAAGCTGGGATCCAAGCGGAAGTTGATGCGCTTTGGAATAAGGTCAACAGTGGCAACCTACGAGAGCTTTCAGACTTTGACGGCTACCAAGCTGAGTTCCTT
Organism: Akkermansiaceae bacterium; assembly: GCA_023301545.1. Lineage (GTDB taxonomy): Bacteria > Verrucomicrobiota > Verrucomicrobiia > Verrucomicrobiales > Akkermansiaceae > WTJZ01. The sequence continues at coordinate 131 of JALZUI010000174.1, read as the reverse complement.
CGACTCTTCGGATTTGGGATAGAGGGGATTAACTACGAAGCGGAAGTTGATACTGCGATTACCGTTCCTTCTATCGAAGCTTAATTTTATAGCGAAGAGTATAAAACAAAAAAGCAGCGTTTAAACGCTGC
>JALZUI010000173.1 GCA_023301545.1 Akkermansiaceae bacterium | reverse complement strand
TTCAGCAACTTGGTGTGTTGCGGGGCGCAAATATAGACACCACTTTTCCGCACAAGTCAACCCTATTTCGCTAGTTTTTTGAAAAGTTTTGTGACCTCTTCCCAATCCCTCACCTAAGACCATATAAACACTAGGGTTTCTGCTGTGTGAAATCTCGGGGAACCATTCCAAACGAGCACCCAGAAGAGCGAACTATTCATGAAAGGTTAAGCTTTTAGCCCACGCGGCCTATTTCCACCCCCTATACTAGACTCTATAGCGGGTGTCCGTTAACCCATATCGTAGGCATCGACATCACAGGTCAGCCTTACTTCTGGAGGAATGGGGTTGCGTGCCAAGACTGACTTAACTAACTGGCTCAGAACACGAGGGTTCGCACCACGAAGCAGCAGTTGGTAACGGAACTCGTCATGGGAACGCTCTAAGGGCGCGGGTAGAACCTCACCTAAGATCGTCGGGTACTTAGACTGATCGGGGAGCTGTTCTTTCAGGCGCTTTTGAATAGTCTCCAGCGTTAGTTTCGCTAGCCCCTCGTTCTTAGAAGAAGCCAAGAGAACTATGAGGTGAAAGTTAGGAGGGTAAGAGAACCCTTGGCGAAACTCTAGCTCTTGCTCAGCGAATCCATAATAGTCATGATGGCGAGCGTACTGGATACTGGGCGCATGAGGCGTAAAGGTCTGGATTACGACTTCCCCTTCTAACGGGCCTCGCCCTGAGCGCCCCGCTACTTGTGTCAGTAGCTGGAAGGTGCGTTCGCTGGCACGAAAGTCTGGTGTGTGAAGCGAGAGGTCGGCATTCAAGACCCCTACCAGAGTAACGGTCGGAAAATGTAACCCCTTGGCGATCATTTGAGTCCCGATTAAGATATCCGTCTTATGCTTCCGGAAATCCTCCAACGCATCCTTGAGCGCTCCCTTGCGCCGAGTGATATCCGCATCTAATCGAGCGACACGCGCGTTAGGGAAGAGCTTTTCCGTCACCTCTTGCACCTTCTCTGTTCCATACCCAGCAAACAAAATACTAGGATCATGACATTCGGGGCATTTACGCGGAGGAACGCTCGCATACTGACATAAATGACAAATCATGCGATCATCCTTACGGTGATAAGTCAGCGACAGCGCGCAATGCGGGCATTGTACCGTATGGCCACAAGAAGGGCAAAGCGCAGAACGAGAGAAGCCCCGGCGATTAAGAAAAAGGATGGTCTGCTCCTTAATATCCAAGCGCTCGCGGATTGAGCTTCTTAACTTCTCGGAAAAAATGAGCGGTTTAACCTCGGCTTTACGAGCCTCCATACGCATATCGATAATTCTGATCCGCGGCATGGATTGGGCATCGGCACGTTTGTCGATTTTGATCAGGTCATACTTACCCCGCTTCACATTATACCATGACTCCAGCGCTGGGGTAGCAGAACCAAGTACTACAGGACACCCTTCCATGTGCCCTCTAACTACTGCTAAATCACGACCATGATAGCGCGGAGAGGATTCCTGCTTATACGAAGTTTCATGCTCCTCATCGACCACAATTAAACCTACATTATCCACAGGAGCAAAGACCGCCGAGCGAGCACCAATGGCAACAACCGCCTCTCCCTCACGCAAGCGTTTCCATTCATCGTGGCGTTCACCTGCCGAAAGATCAGAGTGCAATACTGCCACCGGGTGATTATATTGATCAAAACGAGACTTAAAGCGCCTCACGGTCTGCGGAGTGAGGGCAATCTCAGGAACTAGGATCAGCACAGTTTTACCCATCCGCAACACAGCGTCGGCAGCTTGTAAATACACCTCGGTCTTCCCTGACCCTGTTACCCCAGCTAAAAGAAAGGGTTTCACCTTCTCCGTACTCTTAGAAGCCTCCAAAATACGCTTAAGCGCTACTGCTTGCTCCTCATTTAGCGTGAGAGCCTGCGAAGGAACAAAGGAATCACCCGCATCAGGATCGCGTTTCACCACTTCGTCAACCACGCGAACATACCCCTTACTCACCAGCCCCTTCAGCGGTGAACTTACACCTGGGCCCAAGAGCCGTTGTGCGCAAGAGCCTCCCGAATTAGAAATCGTCATCAGGATTTCGTGCTGACGTTTAGCGCGTTTCTCTAGAAGGAGAAGCTCTTCTTCGCCAGGGAGCTCTACTAGCTCGATCACTTTTTGACTTTTGTCGTACGAGCGCTCCTTCCTCAACGAAGCAGGCAACATCGACCGAATCACATGATCCAGAGGCGCGCAGTAGTAATTACTAATCCACGCAGCGAGCTTTAGTAAGGTCTCGGTCAGTAAGGGCTCGTTCGAAATGATTTCGAGAATCGGTTTTAAATTATGACGGCCACTATTATCTACGCTGATCTCCAACACCGTCCCGAGGACACGCCTATGCTGAATCGGCACCTTGACTCGGTAACCAGGCTCCACCGTTAGACCTTCTGGCACTAAGTAATCAAAAATCAACTCCCCCGCCCCATCAATTAAGACCTTAACAGTCTTAGAAGGAGGTAAGAACGAATCCTGAATATGTAAATCGCTAGCGATAGCCTATAAAAACCAGAATCTCCCTGAGCATCAATCTCTATTGCGAGTTTTATCAGAAGACGCCTTCACCTCAACCTTGGCGCCTAGAAAAAGGCTATCAGAGGGAAATAAAAACCAGATGATTAATCGAGCCTCGCACAATTTAAGAAAAAAATCCTATTCACAAAGGAGAAAATAGCATGATACCCTCCAGCTCTATGAGCAATGTAGTACTACTCTTTTCCGGACAAGGCGCACAAAAAGTGGGCATGGGCCAAGACCTTGCAGACCAATACCCTTCTGCCAAAACCCTCTTCGAACAAGCCGACAGCATCTTGGGACGCTCGATCACCGAGATCATGTTCCAAGGCCCTGACGAAGATTTGACCAAAACCGCCAACTGCCAACCGGCACTCTTTCTCCACGGCCTCGCCCTTTTGACCGTACTTAAAGAAAAGTGCCCTCAGCTAATCCCTGTAGCCGCTGCGGGACTCTCTCTCGGAGAACTCACCGCCCACACCGCCGCTGGAACATTTACCTTTGAAGACGGCCTTAAGCTCGTCGCGCACCGTGGAGCCTTAATGGATGAAGCTTGTGCCGCCACCGCAGGAACAATGGCAGCCGTAATTGGAGGAGAGCCTGAAAACATCGCCAAACTAGCAGAAGAGTCCGGCATCGATGTCGCCAACTACAACTGCCCAGGCCAAATTGTCGTCTCAGGAACAGCAGAAGGGGTCGATAAAGCGGTCGCAGGAGCGAAAGGCGCAGGAGCAAAAATGGCTAAAAAACTCAACGTCGCGGGCGCCTACCATTCCCGCCTCATGAGCAGCGCACAAGAGAAACTCGGTAAGGCTGTAACAGAAGCCACCTTGACCACTCCCGCAATCCCTGTAGTAGCGAACCTCACCGCAGACGCGCCAAGCACCCCTGACGAGATTCGCGAAACCCTCACGAAGCAAGTCACCGGTTCCGTTCGGTGGACCGAGTCGATGCAAAAACTCATCGCAGAAGGAAATACCACCTTTATTGAACTCGGCCCTGGTAAAGTCCTAAAAGGCTTCATGAACCGCATCGATAAAAGCGTCACCTTCCATACCATCGAAGATGCAGCTTCTCTCGAAGCCGCAGTGGCAGAAATCAACGGATAAACTCGTTATCCAATCGAACCTCCACCTAATTTGTTAGGTGGAGGTTTTTTTGTGTGTGGTGAAAAGCTCTACTTATTAGGTTACTTCGTAACTCCTTTAGAACTGTTCACTCGCGACGCTCGCTCTCCTTTGCCGTAGTCAAACCCTCTTTTTACATTCCGCTCTCGCTTCATGGAGACTCCGTAATCCCGTCACCTCTTATGCAAAACACCCCCACCTAACAAGTTAGGCAGGGGTGTTTCACAAATGGCGGAGGAGGAGGGATTATCCTTTCGCTTCGCTCAAGGCTCTACTT
>JALZUI010000172.1 GCA_023301545.1 Akkermansiaceae bacterium | reverse complement strand
GCAACCTCTTAAAATATTACGATGGCGTTCAATGGTCGTGATTTTATTAGGTGTTGTTGTGGGCATGTTTTTTGTTTTTAAGGGAAGGGGGACTCGTAAGGTTACGATTAGTGAGATCGCGCTCGAAGATAGAGAGCGCTTGGTGCTTAGCTCGGTTCGAGATGGGAGCCTTTCCAATGACTATTTTGTCCGTATAGAAGGCGCTGAGCCTTCTGAATGGGCTTATCTTGGTTGGTCGTTAGACCGTGAATCTCAACTCCTTACCGCTCGTTCGGCTGATGGGCGTTTTGCCTGCATTTATTCCCCGCATCAGATTACGCCTTGGACTCAAACACTGTTGAACGAAATGGAGTCGAAGCCCCTGATTGTGATTTACGATCGGGACTCGGGGGTGGTTTGGCCCACTAAGGACGCAGGAGCGAATTTTTCCTCCTTTTGGTACAGTGTATGGTTAGAGTTGAGGCGTACGAATCCACACTTGCCGGAGTTCCCTTAACGGACTTCGTTCAGCTTCCAAGAGTAGTCTAAGTAAGAAATCGAAGGGGAGCCAGATACGCTACGGTACTTTTTAAGGTAGCCGAGAACGGTTCCGTCTGGCGAGTCTCTAGTGAAGTCTGATTTAAACCAGTCAAACAGCTTGGAGATATGTAAGGTTGACCCTTGTTGCTGAGCTCCGCTAGTACGTAGGAAATTAGTGGTGAGGAGATTTAGATCTTGGTCGAGCGTAGCGCCTTGTAAGATCTTGTTGTGTAGAGGTGGGCATCCGCCGCTGGCACAGTTTAGCGCGAAGTGAATTCGGGAATCTTGAAAATCCTTGCGGATGATTTCGTTTTCTAAGTAATCGAGGCTCATCACGCGTCCACCGACTTTGATATCATTACGTTTATAGACCTGAGCGTCGGTTTCGAGCAAGGAATCTACAGGGTAGGCATCAATGGCCTTTTTCAGCATCCAGACGTTATAAGCGTTTAGGTAGTACGCGAGATGGTCTTGTGGTGATCCTGAAGCCTCTGTATTAGCAATGGCCGCTGTGACAGCGAGCAACTTTGGCGTATCATTAGCCTTAAGGGCGCGGTAGTTTACTCCTTGAGAAGAAGTGTATTGGGACAGGAGGTTTTGGTAATGGTCTTCCCAAGTTGGGGCTTTAGCAATTTGGGGAGTGACTGGGGGCGTTACAGGAGCCGTAGGGGTGGTAGTTGCAGTTGATTCTATAGGAGGGGTTTGAGGGGCAATTACCTTGCCTGTACTGACTGCAGCTGGTGCAGGGGCTTCAAAGGCTGGTGCTGGAGTGAGTACGGGTACCACTGGTGTACTTGGTTGAGTAATGGCCTTAGTTTCTACGCTCGGCGTAGGCGCAGTAGGGCTGTTGAAGGTTGGTGCTGGATTAGAAAAGGCTGGGCTGATTGAATCACTCTGCGCAAAGGCGTTAGCGGCGTCTGCTAGAGAGGCAGTGTCTTCGGAGATCGCAGATTTATCTACCTCGTTTGTCTCGGAGGTATCCGATTTTGTGGTGGCGTTTTCGTCAGTTTCACTTGGGTTGTACTGCTTTAGGCACTCACAGGAGGTGGTGAGAAGGATTAGGAGGAAAAGAGGAGCTTTCATGAATTTATTTACGTATGGGTAGTAATTTGTAAGCGGTGTCAGGGCGATAATAATTTCAGTTTTCTGGCTTTACCCGGTTTTAATGGTTGTGGATAGCGTATGGCTTTCGCCAGCAGAGAGCTCGTGTAGGTCATGGAGAGCGTTGGCGGCTTCGATACAGACAAAGTCAGAGTAGGCTTCGTCGGGGAGGTCACCTAGTCCCTTAGCTTTTTCAATCCAGGGGTTCCAGACCACGGCACACTCACTTCCTCCTCGACTAACGGTGATATTGCGGTTCGTGTCTTTGATCGTGATTTCGCCAGTTGTTCCGTAATAAATACGGTCAACTTCGCCTTCGATTTTGATGGAGCCTGCTTGTTGGCGCTTGGTGTGTTCGCCAACGGTATCAAGGTATTCTGCACCTTCTAATCCTGTGATAGTCACTTTTTGGGCGTCGCTTACGTGGAGGTAGGTATGCAGCGCTCCACCAATCGTTAGCTTTTGCTCACTAGGATTGGTGGTTGTTAGTTCGATTTTCGCTTCGCTACCGAGGGTGATTTTCACCGTGGCTTCGAACTCAAATGGCCAAATCGCCTTAGTTTCAGCATTTGCATTTAGTGAGAGCGTAATGATGGAGCCTTGTGTTGGGTGTGACTCAACCGCGAGGAGATTCCAGAATCGGTTACGACCTATTCCGTGGGAAGGGAGAGAGGAATCAGTAGGGTGAGCATTGAACCACGGCCAGCAAACGGGTACTCCTCCACGGATCGCCTTTCCTTCGCGATAGATGGCGGTTGGACTAGTGTAGATAACGGGCTGCTGACCCGTTGGGGTCCATTCATAGAGGTGAGCGCCATGCAGAGCCACTTTGGCCTCACAGAACTCGTTGCTGACAGCCAGCACAGGGTAGTCAGGAATGGATAGATCTAGCGAGAGGTCTGAACAGGGGGCAATCAGTGATTGAAGAGAGGTCGTATCCATGCTGAATGATTATTAATTGGTTTGCGGCGTTTCGGTTGGCTATTTAGAGCTTTCCTACATAACAATGGGCTTCCTCAGGGACGAGCTCTTTCCATTTTTCATCATTGTTAGAGATCATTTTCAGGATTTCGCGGCCATTATATTTTAGAGAGTCGATCTTTGCGTATTCGATACTGTTGACCATTCCGTTTTCCAGAAAGTGGGTGTAGAGGTGACGGTACTTATCTGGGCATTTGTAAATGTCAGAGGTCACAATGCTTCCTTTAGTTTTGTTATACCAGCTACTTACATAGAGCTTGTTTTCGTTTTTAAAGAGACGGCCAAAAGACTCTAAGACTCCGCCATCAAGTCCTTCGGACCATTTGTCCTTAAAGAGTTCGTGTAAGAGACCGATGGATAAGATAATAGCGGTTGGAAGCTTAGAGTATCGGTTCAGCACCTCGATGAGACGGTAGAATTCAGGGCAACGAGAGATGATGACAGTTTTTCCGAGCGCCTTTAGGGCGTTTGCGCGATCGAGGAAGTCTTCGAGATCCATTGTATCGACTTCTTCACCCCGCAGCATGTTAGCCATCGAAATCTCACAGAGTTCCAGCACTTTCCCTTGGCTTTCTTTCGGGAGCGTTTTTGTGAATTGTTCCTTAGTTTTTCGAATGAGGTCCAAGTGAATATTTGCGACAGGGTGGAAGCTGCCACGGAGCAGGACGATCGGACGTCCGTAGAGTTCTTCGGCCGCTTGTACGACCTCTCCATTTGCATTGAACATGGCCGTGACCGCGAGGCGGCTGCGCACGAGCTGGAGGGCGCAGAGGCGGTTGTCATGATTTTCGAACTTGTGACCTGAGAACTTGAGCATATCGATTTCTACTCGTCCTTGGTCAATGCCATCGATGAGCGATTCGACAAAGGCTTTTAAGTCATGGCGGTGCTTGTAAGCGGCATAGACTAGGTTTACTCCCAACACGCCGAGCGCTTCCATTTGGTCGAGATTTTTTTTGTCCAGCAGGCGAACATGGATGAAAACATCGGTCGGAGGGACTCCAGGTTCGAGCTGGAAACGAACTCCCATCCAACCAAAACATTCCGCCGTATCATTGTAGCCTCGGGCTCTGACGGTATTACAAAAGGTGAAAAAGGAGCGTTCTTGGCCGACCTCTTCGCCGACTCGTTCTAGGAGGTTATCATATTCGTATGACATCATGGAGAGCAGGCGCTCACGTGAGACGTAACGTTTAACCTTCCCATAAATAGCGTCACTTACGGACATGTCATAAGCCGAAATACTCTTAGCGACCGTTCCGGCACTCGCAGAGGCACGGAAGAACCAGTTTGCGACTTCTTGTCCCGCGCCAATCTCGGCAAAAGTGCCATAAAAAGCGGTGTCCAAATTAATTTCCAAAGCCTTCTCTAGGGTGTTCATTTTTGCCATGTCGCAGTCTTGTATTAAGGGGCGTAGGAAAATGCAACTTTTATTCCCTTGCTGATTAGAGTTATCTTACTTCATGCGAGTGTGAATTTCGGTTGATTTTATAATCGCAATTCTGGAGGGAGTTTATAGAGTATCTCTCATGGTTCCGTCTAAATTTCAAAAAAAGGTGTGGTATAACGCATTGACCGCATTTTGTATCGTCGTGATTGGCTCGCTCGTGGTCGGTAGTATATGGCTTTCTGGTGAGGTTTTAGCGTACTTACAGCCGGTTCTTGTTCCCTTGGCGGTGGCGGGGATATTAGCCTACTTGATCGAGCCAATTGTTTCTTGGTTGGAACGACGGAAGTTAAGTCGGATTAAGGCTATCTTGGTTGTTTTTGTCGTTTCCGCATTAGCTATTGTAACCTTCAGCTGGATGATCGCAAAGCCGCTTTCGAGTCAGGTCACTAAGCTCAATGAAAACAAAGGCGAGTATCTCAAAAAGGGGCAGAAAATGTTCCGTGATATTGGAGAAATGGAAGGTGTAGTCTCGGTATTGCCTGGCCCAATACAAGATTTCATCAAAAAAGCGCAGGGCAAGGAAGATGCGACTATCGAGAGCGCAAAAGAAGGTGAAGGAGTCACGATTCAGCCCTCTGTCGAAAACGTTGATTTAGCTCCTGAGAGTGATGAGTTCACGCTTGGTGAAGGAGTCTCTGAAATTGAAGTTCCTAATATCAAAGAGTTGCTACATAAGCAATACGAGGAGAATGGGTTTTCACTGCCCGCTAAGGCCGTGATTGTTGAAGACGCGGAGGCTAAGCCTACGGGTGTTGGATCGTATTTCTCTACGAACTCTTTCCTGGAAATGGTCGGGAATTCAGCTCCTGATTTGACTCGTAAGGTGGTCGATGCGGTCACGCGGGGAACCTCAAAATTTTTCGGTGTCTTGGGTTACGCTCTTGGATTTATCCTAGTTCCTATTTATCTCTTCTTTTTCCTTAAGGAGAGCTCGGTCATTCAGCAAAATTGGCAGCGCTTCATTCCGCTGCGAGCCTCTAAGTTTAAGGACGAAGTGGGCGATGTATTGGGCGAAATTAATTCCTACCTGATCGCGTTCTTTCGTGGTCAGGTTTTGGTCTCGGTGATCGATGGAGTCTTAGTTGGTCTAGTTCTGATGTTCTTCGGGCATCCATTTGCTGTGTTGATCGGAATTGCGCTGGCTGTTCTTGGGGTGATTCCTTTCCTTGGAAATATCATTTGTTTAGTCCCTGCGGCCGTAACAGCATACGCGCATTACTCGATCACAGAAAATCAATACTGGATCGGAGATAACCCTTGGATGTACGTGGTGATGGTCGTGGCTATTTTTGTCATTGTGCAGCAAATTAACTCCCTCGTTACTGCGCCTAAGATCGTGGGTGATTCTGTAGGGCTTCATCCTATGACGGTGATTTTCTCGATGCTGTTCTGGTCTCTGTTGCTCGGTGGGTTCTTAGGCGCTCTTTTGGCTGTTCCTTTAACCGCTTCGGTTAAGGTTCTCTTTAGCCGCTACATTTGGCAAAAGCGCGTTATGGCAGATGGCGCCGCTGCGTGACTTAGATGTGTTTGAAGTCTTTCTTCAGGAGGGGCTCTGGGGAGTAAATGCTTGCTCTGCATAAATTCTGCGACTTCTCCTTGCTTGATGGGAGAAGTTTAGCTTTAGTATATAGTTAGATGGATTTAACCAAAGTCATAGAGTTTATAGCTGAGCATTACCGCGCTTTTATCGAGATCTTAATCTTGTGGGTGGCGCTCTATACTTTGTTTGCGGCCTTACGGAACTCAAAGGGAGCGAATATCTTTTTAGGAATCGGCGGAACCCTGCTCTTTGTTACCATTGTTACCGTGCTGTTAGATCTGAAGGTTGTGGAGTGGATCCTAACCCGGGCAGCGGCGCTTTTGGCCTTGGGGTTACTTGTGATCTTTCAACCTGAACTGAGGAGTACCTTTGCTCGTATCGGTAGTGCCAATTGGTTTTCAGCGAACCAAAAGGACGAAGACAAATTCCTCGATGAATTGGTTGAGACCGTTCAGTCACTCTCTCGTAACCGCCACGGAGCCTTAATTGCGTTAGAGCGTAATATTGGATTGGGTGATTATTCCGATACAGGGGTAGAGGTCGGGGCTACTTTTACGCAAAGTTTAACCGAAAGTATCTTTTTCCCAAAAACGACCCTGCATGATGGCGGAATGTTTATCAGTAACCGCCGAATCGTGGCTGCGGGTTGTCTGTTTCCAGTTTCACAGCGGGAGCTTAGTGATCGCGCTATTGGTCTTCGTCACCGTGCAGGTTTAGGATTGGCCGAAGAGACGGACGCGATCGCAGTCATTGTCAGTGAAGAAACAGGCAAGATCAGTATCGCTAAAGATTCAAAGTTGGAACGAGGACTCACAATTGAAGAGTTTCGTACCCGCCTGAGTGAACTAATAGGAACCCCAAGTAAGAATGAAAAAGTTGTTTAAAGTAATGACCAAAAACTGGTTTTCTAAGCTAATTTCTCTGATATTAGCAGTGGTGATCTGGTTCCTAATTCGTCAGCAAGTGGTTCAAGAGCCTTTTAGTTATCGAGCCCCGATTCCTGGTGCTCAATGGACAGACTAGGGACTATGGCGCAGGGTGTTTTTATCACTGGGACTGATACGGATGTCGGTAAAACGATGGTCTCTAGTACTCTTTTAGCCTATTTTAATGCTGCTGGATTAAAGACGCTGGGAGTAAAGCCGGTTTGCTGTGGAGGTCGTGAGGATGTTACGGCTCTGCAGGCTGTAAATTCGACTGCGGGTTATAGCTATACCGATCAAGAGATTAACCCGCTATTTTTGTCAGAGCCAGCGGCTCCTGTTAGTTTAGACCACGCTTGTCCATCCGCTTTAGACTTAGCGACCTCATTGAATAGTTTGTCGGATGACGGCTTACTCATAGAAGGTGCTGGAGGCTGGGCGGTACCGGTAACTGTAGAGTGGGGGATGGATGATTTAGCGGTGGCGCTAGGACGGCCTGTTATCATTGTAGTCGCTAATAAGCTGGGCGCGCTCAACCATAGTCTTCTTACTGCACGGGCGGTGCTACAGGCGGGGCTTCCGCTACTGGGCTATGTCCTGAATACGATCGAGGAGTCTGAATATAGTCATGCGCAACAAACTAACCGCGAGGTTTTGGATGCGTTAATGCCGTGTCCTTGCTTGGCTGAGATTCCTCTGGGAGGAGGCTCCGTGTCTAGCGCTCCTTTGCGTAAGGCTCTCAAAATGCCGAATTTACTCGATTTGCCATTGCATTTCCAAATATCCAATAGTTAATACCCTCAACAAATTTTATAAACATTATGGCTGAAGATAACTCACGTAAGACTCTCGATGAGCGTAATCAAATGACTGATTTTGAACGCTTAAATCACTCTGCTGCTCACGTTTTGGCAACGGCGATTCTTCGTTTGTTTCCTGATGCCCAGTTAGCTGGTGGACCTCCTGTGGACAACGGTTTCTACTATGATGTCGAGATGGC
>JALZUI010000171.1 GCA_023301545.1 Akkermansiaceae bacterium | reverse complement strand
ATTTCCTCATTCGTGGTTTTAGCAGAGTGCAGAGGGAGGGGCTCCCATGGGTCATTGTGAAGTCTGCAATGAGTCTGGATGGTAAAATTACTCGCCCTACAGGTGAGGGCCAATGGCTTACTAGCGCCGATTCACGCCAGCAGGTTCATCTTTTGCGCGCTGAAGTAGATGCCATTATTACAGGAGGCGTAACTCTCCGTAATGACGACCCCAGCTTGACGGTGCGCCTGCCCGGGCGTGATTCCAGCTTACGCCAACCAAGGCGGGTGCTCTTTACGAAAGACAAGCAGGCTCTGCCAGATGATAAAACCCTTACGCAAGATCCGCGTACGCTCATCTACGAAACTACAGGAGCGAAGGAGATGCGAGCGGCCTTAGTTGATCTCGCTAAGGAACATGGAATCAATACTGTCTTAGTCGAGGCTGGTGGAGGGCTTTTGGGAGCATTTAATGACGCGGGGTTAATTGATGAAGTCGTCATGTTCTACGCTCCCTTACTGACAGGTGGTGAGGCTTCTGCGGTTGCGGGACAAGGGGCGCTCTCTCTTTCCGATACGATGAAGCTTGATACCCCACGTTACCAAAAAATTGGGGATGACCTCATGATGCGGGCTAGTGTGAAGCGCTAGGGGATTTTTGATCGCAGATAGGGGAGGACGGTAAATTCCTAAACTTCGTGCGTGCCATCGTTCTTGTGAGGGAGTAGGCTAACAGTAAGATGTCGATAGTAGCTAACGAAGATGAAATTCAGGACGCCTTAGAGCGAATCGCCGAGCAATTAAAGCCGATTGTCGCTGGTCAGACGACCGCCTTCATTGGACTCAAGAGCCGTGGGGATGTCGTTGCTGAGCGCTTGGTTACTTTACTGGCAGAGGATGATACCGCGACTCTTTGGTTAGGGGGATTAGATGTCTCACTCTACCGCGATGATCTCAATCGCTTCGAGACCAGCCCTTCTCTGCAGGGCACTGATATTGATTTTGATCTAGATGAGGCGCATGTGATTCTAGTCGATGACGTCTTATACACGGGCCGGACGATCCGAGCGGCCTTGGGAGCATTGACCGATTATGGAAGGCCTAAGAAGGTAGAGCTTGCCGTGCTCGTAGATCGCGGTTGCCGTGAACTCCCGATTCAGCCGAATTACACCGGGATAACGCTTGAGACTTGCCATGAAGATAATATCAAGGTAACGCTAGGCCACGGAGATGAAGAAGAAAGCATCGAACTGAACGCAGAATAAATTATGCCAAGAAAAGACCTATTAGATATCGCCTCACTATCAGATGAGGAGTTGATGAGCCTCTTGGACAACACCGTTCAGATGAAAGAGGTCTTTACCCGCTCGGTTAAAAAAGTCCCTACGCTTAGAGGCCGCACCGTGTTGATGCTTTTCTACGAGAACAGCACCCGTACCTCCACCTCCTTTGAGATCGCTGCCAAGCGTCTCTCTGCTGATGTAATCAACTTCGATATCGGAACCTCCTCAGTCCGCAAAGGGGAGTCTGTGCGCGAGACCATCGAAACGCTCGAAGCCATGCGCTGTGAGTACGTAGTCGTGCGTCACCCTATGGCTGGTTTTGCTCAGACTCTGGCCTCCATGACAGGAATGTCCGTGATTAACGCCGGAGACGGTCGCCACGCCCACCCAACCCAAGCGCTTCTCGATGCTCACACGATCCGCGAAGCCATGGCGATGGGGAACTTGCAGGGGAAAAAGATTCTTATAGCCGGAGATGTTCTGCACAGCCGCGTCGCCCGCTCCACCAGCACAATTTTCAAACGCCTAGGGGCAGAAGTCGCCTTTATGGGGCCAGGCTCACTCCTACCGAAGTCTAGCCCATTCCCGCAATTTACCTCTTATGACGAGGCCATGCAATGGGGCCCAGATGTAATGTACTTACTCAGAGTACAAATGGAGCGCCAAACCGCGCCCTACTACCCGAGCAACAGCGAATTCCATAAACTCTATGGAGTAACCGCTGAGCGCCTCAAAGAAGTTTCAGACAAAGGAATCTACCTCATGCACCCCGGACCCTTTAACCGAGGAGTAGAGATTTGCGACGACGCCGTAACCTACGAGCGAAGCCTAATCAACACGCAGGTCGAAAACGGGGTAGCCGCCCGCATGTCCGTCCTCTACGGCCTCAAACCCCAAGTAGCAAGCTTCGGGGAATAATGGTTGTCAGTTTAATAGGAAGTAATAGGTTTTACGGGGCCTGAGCCCCACTGAATAACAGGTAAATGATACCAATTTTTTATTATGACTTGGGTTGATTTGGTATTGAGTGTAATGGAGATACTTTTTTATGTAATGGCTGTTGTAGCTATTGTAAGTCTGGTTGTGATTTTTATTAAAAATAAGAAATTTACTTTTAAAAAAGTCAAAAAACTTATCACAGAGGTAATAGACCTCATATGTTCAGCACTTGGATAATTAGGGGCGTTCCTTAAAAAATTAGGTCTTCCATGAGAAGGGTATGTCAATGGTTTAAAAATTCATTTTTGAGATCTTGTTATTTTAGGGGTAATGAGGGGGTGTTTTTCCGAAAGGGGAAC
>JALZUI010000170.1 GCA_023301545.1 Akkermansiaceae bacterium | reverse complement strand
CGTCCTGCTCCGCTACCACCTCAAGTGAAGCCTGTGGCCGATGCTCCTTCCGTTTCATCAGCGGCAGCAATAGTTTACAACCCACGTGATGGGAAGATCCTCTTTGAGAAAAACGCTTGGAATCGTCGGGCGGTAGCTTCGACGCAAAAGCTAGTGACCGCAATCCTAGCGGTTGAGCATGGGGTTGAAAAATCAGTAACGGTTCCCAAAGAGGCGACTTCATTGGTGCCATCTAAGCTCTACCTTCGTCCAGGAACTCAGTATGAATTAGCACATCTGGTGAATGTGATGATGGTGAAGAGTGCAAATGATGTGGCTTACACGATCGGGCATGGGATAGCGGGTTCTAATGCGAACTTTCTCGCAGCGATGAATGCGAAGGCGCGGAGTTTGGGGATGTATAATTCTAATTTCATGAACTCTCACGGTCTAACGGTCGCGAATCAATACTCGACGGCTTACGATATCGCCCTTCTAGGAGCGGCCGCGTATCGTCACCCTTTTATTCGTAAGGCTGCTAGTACGAAGGAGATGACCTTTCATTATGCAGATGGTCGTACTAAGCAGTTGGTGAATACTAACCAGCTTCTCGGCAAGGTTGAGTTCTGTGATGGAATGAAAACGGGCACGACTCGGGCTGCAGGGAACTGTTTAGTCTCCAGCGGAACGGTCGATGGAGAAACTCGTATTGTAGTGGTGTTGGGTGCTAGTTCTAAGACGGTACTCTGGAAGGAGTCCGAAGCGCTTCTACGCTGGGCTGTAGCAAATTAATTTGAGATGGATCGAGACCTTCGTGAACTAGAGTCGCTGGAAGCAGAGGGGCTCTTGCGCCATGCTCGTAGGTGGCGCCGCGAAGGGGCTGAGATCTTTGATTCCGAAGGGAGTGCGTATGTTGATTTTTCTTCTAATGATTACTTAGGCCTCTCCCAGCATCCTCTTTTAATAGAGGGTGCGAAGGTTGCGATTGAACGTTACGGGGTGGGGAGCACGGCTTCGCGCCTGATTTCTGGTACCAGTGCAGCACACGAGGAGTGCGAGGCGACATTGGCTTACTTTAAGGGGTCAGAATCGGCTCTGCTATTCTCCACGGGAATGATGGCTGCTCATGGCACGATCAAGGCACTCTTTAGGGAAGGAGATACGATCATACTAGATAAACTCTCCCACGCATGTTTGGTTGACGCGGCTCGTGAGTGCGGGGCACGGCTTCGTGTCTTTCCTCACAATAATCTTAACAAGTTAGAATCCCTACTGAAGTCAGAGCGAGAAAGACTGGTAGGAGAGGGGAGGATATTGGTGATTGTTGAGTCGGTTTACAGTATGGATGGAGATCTTTGTCCATTAGCTGAAATCGTACGACTTAAGGAGGAGTACAATGCGATGCTGTTGGTTGATGAAGCTCATGGTCTGGGCGTCTTAGGTTCTAAAGGAATGGGGCTGGCAGATGAGTTGGGGTTACAATCCCGAATTGATCTTCAAATGGGGACTCTGGGTAAGGCTGCGGGAGGTGCAGGGGGGTATATCGCCTGTTCTCAGGTTTTACGTGACCTGATCGTTAATAAGGGGCGGAGCTTTATCTATACCACCTCACCACCACCTAGTCAGGCAGCGGTGGCGGCGATGGCGCTAGACCTTATCGCTTCTGATGAGGGGGCGTTGGTTCGCCAAAAACTGAGCAATAACCGAGCATTATTAGCTAAGCTTATCGAGCAAGAGGTTCCAACTGCTATCTGTCCGATTATATTAGGTGAGAACCAAGTGGCGATCGAGGCCAGCGAGCGCTTGTGCAAAGCTGGTTACTATGTGCCTGCAGTGCGTTACCCAACTGTCGCCAAAGGGTCAGCAAGGCTCAGGTTGACCTTGACCGCCTTGCATGATGAAGTTGCTATTCGGGGCCTTTGTACCGCTTTATAGTACGTGGTGAAAGGTGTCCGTAGGCTTAAGGCTGAGGACGAATTCAGTCATGAGAGCGATTGTGTCGTCGATGTCCTTTGGGTCTGCCGTTTCCACGACCGAGTGCATGCAGCGAAGGGGAAGCGAGACGAGGCCACTAGGTACGCCTTCGCGAGTGACGAAGATGCTATCAGTATCGGTGCCAGAGTAACGACTGGAGGATTCGTGTTGGAGGGGGATTTTCTTATCTTTCGCATTCTTCACGAGGCGGTCAATTACGAGAGGGTGGTTACAGGTTCCGTGAGTGACTGTAGGACCTCCTCCGAGTTTGACGTCTCCGTGAACGGCGTGGCTGATTCCGGGAGTGTCAGTTGCGTGAGTGACGTCCAGGCAAAGAGCGACGTCAGGCATGAGGCGGTGCGTGGCCATTTGAGCTCCGTAGCCACCAATTTCTTCTTGGACAGCATTGAGGCAAACGACGGTGAATTCAGGTTTCGTTTTTGATTTTGCGAGATTTTTAAGAACTTGCGCACAGATGTAACCACCAATGCGATTGTCGAGGGCGCGAGAAACAATTTTTCCATTGAGTTCAAAAGGTTCATCCGCGTACACAGCGGGAAGACCTACGCGTAGTCCCATGTTTTCGACTTCTTTGCGGCTAGTAGCTCCGACATCGACCCATAGTTCGTGGATTTTAGGCGCTTTTTCGTTGGCGATATCCTTGCGCAGGTGGATGGCGGTGTTTCCGATGATTCCTGTCACTTCGCCTTTTGTTCCAAGGATCCGTAGGCGACGTCCACGCGCGGTAGCGGTATCACTGCCGCCTACTCGGTCGAGGCGAAGAAATCCGCTGTCTGTAATTTGCTTAATGATGTAACCGATCTCATCAGCGTGAGACTCGAGCATGACGATTTTGTCACTTTTCCCCTTGAGCGTGGCCCAGGTCGACCCGTAGGCATCGCATTGAACCTTGTCAGCATGAGGTTTAATATAATCAGCCCAAACTCGCTGACCGGGCATTTCGAAACCTGTAGGGCTAGGGGTTTTAAGGAGTTCGTGTAGGAATGTTTTATCCGCTTTGTTCATATAGAGGAAGTATGTCTTAGATTTTCACTTTGCCAATAATTTTTGTCTAGCTGACTTATTGGGAGGCTTGATTTTACTGAATAAAGAAAAAACTTGAATGATCGGTCAGACTAGACTAGTCTAAGTTAGTTATGAATAAGATAGGGCTTTACGAGGCTAAGACCAAGCTCTCTGCTTTAGTGGCGGAGATTGAGGCTAGTGGTGAAAAGGTGCTGCTGACTCGGCACGGTAAGGTTGTGGCGGAGTTGAGCCCTGTAAGTGTCATGAATGCTCCGACTAGAGGCGCGCTGAAGTCAGCTAATTTTTCTATCTCAGAAAATTTTGATACAACGGAGGTCGGCTTTGAAGATTTTTTTGCAGAGAAGGCGGAGGTTTCACTCGTAGCTGAGGAGCAAGAATGTTATGATAATAAATGACCATTTATTGGACACTAATGTGTTGCTCTTTTTCCTAGAAGACAGTCCTCGCCTGCCTAGTGCGCTAGCGGAGCTGATTGAAGATTCAACTAAGCGTAGTTATGTGTCCTTGGCCAGTCTCTGGGAGATTTCGATTAAGGCCTCGCTGGGGAAGTTGCAAGTTGATTACGCTAATCGAGCTGACTTGGATGTAGTGCTCAGCGCCATGGGTTTTACGCTCCTGAAACCGGAATGGGAAGCGATGCGTGTAGGGGCGAATTTGCCTCAGTATCACCGAGACCCTTTTGATCGGCTTTTAGTCGCCGAGTCGCAGAATCGAAATCTCCCGATTTTGTCCTGTGATCGTCAGCTTGATGTCTACGGAATTAAGCGCGTTTGGTAGGGCGTAATAAAAGTAGTTGCCTCCTTTCATATTTTTATTTAACTTATCTTAAGAAACTATGGAGGCGAACTACACAGAAGATAATATTCGGAGCTTAGATTGGAAGGAGCACATCCGTAAGCGTCCTGGAATGTACATCGGAAAATTGGGTGATGGTTCGTCCTCTGATGATGGGGTTTATATCCTTATTAAGGAGGTCATTGATAATGGTATCGATGAGCACATGATGGGATTTGGTAAGGAGATTGCCGTTGATATTTCTGATGAAGGCCAAGTCGAGATTCGTGACTATGGTCGTGGTATTCCTCTAGGGAAACTTTACGATTGTGCGGCAAAAATGAATACGGGAGCGAAGTACGATTCCGAAGCTTTTCAAAAAGCAGTTGGCCTTAATGGGGTTGGTATCAAAGCGGTAAACGCGCTCTCTAATTACTTTTATATCCAAGCCTGGCGAGAAGGTGAAACGCGCTCAATCGAGTTCTCCGCAGGGGAGGTGGTTACTGAATCCTCTAGCGCCAGTAAGGAAGATAAGCCTAATGGGACGATGATTGCCTTTAGGGTAGATACCGAGGTGTTCCCTAAGCATTCAAAAGTCCGAATGGAGTATGTGGAGCGGATGTGTCGCTATTACACCTACCTTAATCCAGGTCTGGTCATTCGCCTTAATGGGAAAAAGTTTAAGTCTAAAAACGGGTTGGTTGATCTTCTGAACGAAGAGATGAGTGACACGAAACTCTATGAGCCGATTTACCTGAAAGGAGAGGATATTGAAGTGGTCTTTACCCACAAGCAGGAAACTTCTGAGGATTACTACACCTTCGTAAATGGTCAAAATACGACTCAGGGCGGAACTCATCTAGCGGCGTTTCGTGAAGCGGTGGTGAAGGTGATCCGAGATTTTTATAAAAAGCAATACGACCCCTCAGATATTCGAAGCGGAATTGAGGCTGCGGTTGCGATTAGAATCCAAGAGCCGGTTTTTGAGTCGCAAACTAAGACGAAGCTTGGTTCTACTACAATTTCACCAGATGGCGAAACGGTTCGAACATTCATTCTTAATTTCCTGAAAGAGAAGCTAGATAACTACCTCTATAAGCATACCGATGTGGCGGAAGAGATTCAAAAACGTATTCTCTATGCCGAAAAAATGCGGAAGGACCTTAAGGGAATCCAGAAGATTGCCAAAGAGCGAGCGAGACAAGTTAAGGTTCACAATAAGAAGTTACGTGACTGTAAGTTCCACCTTAATACCAAGCATAAGCGAGCGGAGGAGAGTATGATTTTCATTACGGAAGGGGACTCTGCTTCGGGCTCGATTACGAAGTCTCGTGATGTCGGGACGCAAGCGGTCTTCTCGCTCCGAGGAAAGCCCCTAAATACCTATGGGCTGGATAAGAAAATCATTTATCAGAACGAAGAATTCGCCCTACTGCAAGCGGCACTGGGAATCGAGGATGATATCGAAAACTTGCGTTACCAGCGAGTTATCGTAGCGACTGATGCTGATGTTGACGGTATGCATATTCGCCTGCTTCTATTGACCTTCTTTTTACAGTTTTTCCCAGAATTAGTCAGGAATGGACATGTTCATATTTTAGAGACTCCTCTATTCCGTATTAGGGATAAGAAGCGTACAATTTACTGCTATGACGAAGCCGAGCGTAAAGCGGCTCTGAAGGAGCTGAATAAGAACCCTGAGATTACTCGATTTAAGGGACTGGGTGAGATTTCACCAAACGAATTTGGCTTTATGATTGGTCCTGACATGCGCACGTATCCAGTGAACATGGAGGAGGGGAAAAAGCTGCGAGAGCTTTTAGCCTTCTATATGGGGAAGAACACTCCACACCGCCAAGAATA
>JALZUI010000169.1 GCA_023301545.1 Akkermansiaceae bacterium | reverse complement strand
GATGGAACAATCACAACCATTTTGGTCGGCGCGGGACCAGGTTCATACTCAGGTGCACGAGTGGGCTTAGCCACGGCCGAGGCGCTCGGAATCTCTTACCAATCCCCCGTCATCACTCTCCCTTCCGTTTTCGGCATAAACACTACGGGAGCCTATGCCCTAGTCGGAGATGCCCGCCGAGGCGCGTACTTCCTCATTACCCCCGCCTCTCCAGAACCTCAGATTTTTGATCCGCAGGACTTTGCTTCGGCAGTAGCTGAACTTCCTGCCCACACCCAGCTCATCAGCTTTGAGCCCTCAGACAAGCTCCCCTTAACCGAGCAAGATAAGGAAAAGATTCAGATAATCCCCTCCACTGCCGCTGACCTTATCACACACTGGGGCGCGCTTTCCCCCGAGGAGCAATCCCTGCTCAAATCGCAGGCTAACGAGATCATCTACCTCCGCCCACCCAATATCACAAAGGCTAAATCACCCTTCTAAAGGGCCGCTGAGCCAATCACTAGAGCACAAAAAAGCGCCTCTCCGAATAAGACGAAGAAGCGCTGATTTAGTCAAAAGCTCAGGAACGACTATCGTCTTCCTAAAAGGCTTCCAATAATGGAACCGAGGCCACCTCCGCCTCCCTTGGAATTCAGAACCATCCCCGCGATGTCATCTAGAGCGCTTCCGTCACCATCACGGTCTAGAATCGCAGAAATCCCCGTAAGTTGATCTGGAGTTTTCGTATCTTCCCGACCTTTTTTCTGGATGAAGGCGAAGATCACAGGGATTAACATCGTCATAATAGAACCCGCCTTATCCCCACCGATTCCCAGCTTTTTACTCAGAGCGTTCGTGGCTGCTCCCCCCGCAGAACTTCCTCCTAAAAGAGCCTCCAGTGGATTTCCGCCTTGCTGACTACCACCCAATAAACTTGAAAGTCCGCCTAAGTTACCAAGTAAGCTTTCGGAACTCCCCAGAGAACTCAGAATCCCAGACAGCGCATCCGCACCTCCTGCCTCTTGCTGAGATTTTAAGCCATTCAGAACCAAAGGCGCTACAGATTCGATCGCTCCTTGAGCCTGATCCGCATCAAGTCCTAGTTGAGATTTTAAGACTCCAGCCAGCTCGCCGCCATGCTCCGATAATAGTTCTTTAATAAGTGACATAGTATAATTGGGTTTTCGTAAGTAAGAGAACCTACTCCCCTCTATTAGACCATCTCGTGACTCTATTGGATACAATTATCTTTATTTTAGTTTGCCCCTAGGCGGTGCATAGATTAGAAAATTCTCTACACCTCACCAGTACGCCCCCTCTTTCTCACGATGCTGATTTTTGACCGCTACCTCTTTAAGCAAGTGCTCCTCTCTACGACTGTCGGGGTTGTTTTCATGAGTTTTTTAGCGCTCTCGGGGCAGGTTCTTAAGGAAACCAAAAACCTATTCTCTCCAGATATGGAAGGCTTTGGGCTCCTCTTTGGATTCCTCTTCAATACCTTCCCCTACATGTTGAACTACATGTTGCCGTGGGCTTTTCTCACCGCCGTCCTCCTTACCACCAAGGCCCTCAGCTCGAATAATGAGATCATCTCTATTCGGATGGCAGGGCTCACCTACCTCCGCATCGGGCTCCCTGTCTTTATCCTCGGCCTCGGCGCCTCCGCCCTGCTCTACCACTCCACCGCCAGCATGACCCCTAAGGCCCGCATAAAGATCAGCGACATGCTCAGCGCTTCTAACACCGAGGCTCGCGGAATCCAGCTCACCCCCGCCCTCTTTAACAACCTCATTGGTAAGGATTTCCGTGTAAACATGGAAAGTATCCAAGGGAACGAAATCCGCGACCTCCACCTCTACCGTATGGATCACGACGCGGGAACGCCTAAATCGTACACCTTTGCCAAAAAAGCCATTCTCGATTTTGATACGCCCTACCAAGTTTCTATTGCCCTTGAGCATGTGTACCTCGAATCCTACAATGGCGACCTCCCACCAGAAACCCTCTTCGCAGAAAACGTAGCCCCGCTCATCCTGCCCACTCAGAAAAAAGCCCCCTCCCAAAAGGCAAAATACCAAACGAACGCGGAAATCGTAAGCTACCTTAGCAGCGGCGACTCTGATCACAAAAAGCGGATGAAATACTTTTCCGAAATCTCCTCACGCATTTCCATGTCCTTATCGTGCCTCAGTTTCGCCTTCCTCGGATTCCCCCTAGGCCTGCAGCACAACCGCAAGATGAGTAACAACGGCTTCTTATGGGCTATCATCACCGCAGCCCTCTTCTTCGGACTCCTCGTAGGATTAGAGAAAACAGGAGACACCTTCCTTATCCGAGGCCTCGCCATCATCAGCCCCAACCTCATCGCCTGGCTCTTCGCCGCCATCCTCTTCCGCAAGGTCCGCTTCTCCTCATAAAGAAGACTAATAGGCCTAAGGACCGCCGATATTCATCTGTATTATACCCGCTTAAATTGGAAATCAAGTTAGGCCCCACCTCTCAATGCCCAACCCTTGGCGTTTGATTAACCGCACCAATATAACCAAGAGCGTAAAGGGCTTTCGGTGGCGGCCTGTTTAAGGCCTTGTATTTAAAGCGAATCACTAGTGGCTGATTATAGCTCTGGCTCTACCCAATTAGTGATCCTGGAGTGCTCCCCAAAAGTTGATCCATGTGTTATGAGAGACCTCAGCGGAAGCTGAGGCCCCTTATAAAAACATGAAAAGAATAAAACATACCCCCGAA
>JALZUI010000168.1 GCA_023301545.1 Akkermansiaceae bacterium | reverse complement strand
TCGAAGCGGCTAAGAAAGTAGAAGCTGAGAATCAGGCGAAACTCGAAGCGGCTAAGAAAGCAGAAGCAGCTAAGAAAGTAGAAGCTGAAAAGCAGGTGAAACTCGAAGCGGCTAAGAAAGTAGCAGCAGAGAAAGTAGCAGCAGAGAAAGTAGCGAAGCTCAAAGCGACCAAGAAAGCTGAATTGGCTAAGCCAGTAAAACTTGTTGAGGCTGCTAAGGTAGTAACTCCGGCACTAGGGATCAAAAAAGAAGCGGTTAAGAAAGCCGTTGAACCCGCTAAAGAAGCTCCTAAAAAAGCTTCCGCCAAGAAAGCTCCCGTTAAAAAATCGGTAGAGACTAAAGAGATTGTAGCGGTCGCGCATGATTACGGTTTCCGTGTTGAAAGAAATAACAGAACCGAGATCGTCGCTATTGGGGACCTGCCGAGTAAAGAGGCGCAAAGTGCGTTGCTAACTACGATTCGAAAGAGTGCTGGTGGAGTGAAGGTTGTAGACCAGACGAAAGTAGTTGGTTCGGGCCAAGCAGGAAGTTGGTGGGATGGGCACTTGAAACAAATTGCTCCTGGTTTTTTCACCACAAGCAAAGGGTTCGCATATCTTGATTACAAGAATGAGGAATTCGCTTCCTTCGCCCGTTTTGCAGATAAGGGAGTGTACCAGAAGGCGTTGATGAGCCTCTCTGAAATCCCAGAAGCGGTTTCCCAGAGTAACACTCTTCTCTACTCCAAAGGAGAAGCGGTTCAGCCTGTAGCTCCTCAGAAAAGTAAGAGGGGGAAAAAAGGTAAGATGAAGAACGCACCAGCTAAATCAGTTAAAAAAGCTTCGGCTCCCGTGAAAAGAGCCCCTGCGGTTCTGGAACTCGCTAAGAGTTTAAAGCTATTGCCTGTGTACTTTGAGACCGGGAGCAGCGAGATTAAGGCTGAAGATGAAGACAAGATCAAGTTGGCAGCTAAGTCGATCCTCGAATCGAAAGCAAAAAATCAAGGGCTAACGGTAGGTGGATACGCTGATAAGCGAGGAGATGAAGAGCTGAATAAGAAGCTTTCATTAGCTCGCGCTGAATCTGTTAAAACTCGCTTAGTTGAACTAGGAGTTAATCCTGAGCGCCTAATTCTTAACCACTTCGGTGAAGATGTTACAGGAGTAGCGGAGGCTGACCTTTGGAAGTCTCGCCGCGTAGAAATCTCATTAACCCCACTCAAGGACTAATATATATGAATACACTAGCATCAAACCTACAGTTCTATACCCATGGGATCATTCCGCTCTTCCTCATCGGCCTCATTGCCTTTGGTACAGGAGTTCTAGTCGGATGGCTCGCCTGGAAAAAAGGACAAGCACAAACCGCCCGTCTCGAAAAACTCAACGCCGGTCTTAAGGACACGATCGCTCAGCTGAAAGCTTCTGCAACCAAGTAACCCTATACTATTATGGAAACATTAGAAAAAATCCCTTATGTCATATCCGTGTACTTTCCAGTACTCTTCTTCCTCTTAGCTGGATTAGGTCTTGCTTGGTGGCTTTGGTACAAGCACGCCTCACGCTTGAACCAAGTTCTTTCTCAAAACGAAAGACTCAACAAGGAGCTTTCGGGCTTACTGAGAGCGACTCCGTCGGCAGGTTCCAAAGGAAAAAGCCAAGGAGCTGCAAAATCAACGACCGCTTCTGATAAAGTAAAAGCGCCATCCAAAGAGGCTTCTAAGCCACAGGGAAACAAGACTGAGAAAGCGAAAGCTCCAGTGAAAGCTGAAGCAGCCGCTTCAGAGAAAAAGAGTGACGCCGTAGCTAAGGATAATAAATGGTCTAAAGCGAACTCTGCATCAGCTTACAAACCATCGGAAAAGGCGCTAGAGTCGTATAAAGGAGAAGATATCAAGGTTGATGATGACCTAGGAGTTCTCTTTAATTCTCGCCCTAAAGAGGTGGACGATCTTAAGAAAGTGAATGGTGTCGGTAAGGTGCTGGAAGGGAAACTCCAAGAGATTGGGATTTACCGTTTTCGCCAAATCGCTAATTGGGATAAGTCCCTAATGGCCGAGTTCTCAAACCGCCTCGCCTTCCCTGGTCGAGTGGAGCGTGACGAGTGGAAAAAGCAAGCGATCGCCCTGCATAAAGAAAAGTACGGAGAAAGCCTCTAAGGAGATCTTCCCGAAAAACGAAAAAGCCACTCTGTTACAGGGTGGCTTTTTTTGTTCCTAGCGGAGTGGATCGATTAGAAGCGTAAAAATTCCTTTGCTAATCTTAATCGTTACGGCTAGGGATGAAAGATATGGCAACACTTTTAGTCTTAGCGGCCGGTATGGGATCACGATATGGCGGGCTTAAACAGCTCGATCCAATGGGACCTAACGGGGAAACAATTCTTGATTATTCAGTCTATGACGCGATTCGAGCGGGCTTCGACAAGGTGGTTTTCATTATCCGTAAGTCCTTCGCGTCAGAGTTTGAAGAACGGGCGAATGCTCTCTATGGGGGCAAAATCCAGATCGGCTATTGCTACCAAGAGGTTGATAATATCCCTGCGGGGTTTGACTGCCCTGCTGAACGGGAAAAGCCATGGGGGACTGCGCATGCAATCTGGGTTGCAAAACAGAGCGTGAACGATCCCTTTGCCGTGATTAATGCGGATGATTATTATGGGCCAGAGGGGTTTAAAACCGCTTTTGATTACCTCTCACAACAGACCAATGAGTCATCGGACTATGGGATGGTAGCTTACCAACTAGCCAACACCCTTTCGGATCATGGCGGGGTGAATCGTGGGGTTGTTAAGCACAACGGCGGGCTCCTAGAAGACGTCCATGAGGTGCTAAAAATCGAGCGCCAGAAAGATGACTCAATTAGTGGCGTTGATGATGATCAGGTTGAGTTTGCACTGCAGGACGATACGCTCGTTTCGATGAACTTCTTCCTCTTTACTCCTTCTCTCTTTGGGCATCTCGATACCTTCCTAGAGGAATTCTTCACGGCTCGTTTGACCGAGGATAAATCTGAGTCTTATATTCCTGCTGTGGTTGATGAGTTGATCAAAAGCGGGCAAGCGACTTGTGCAGTTAAGCATTCGACCGATCAATGGTTCGGAGTGACTTACCCCGATGATAAACCAATCGTGCAGGCCGCTATTGCGAATTGTATTGAGAAGGGCGTTTACCCCGCAGCGTTGTAAAAACGAGTTGAGCCTAATATTGATTAAACTGCTATGAGATTTCATAGCAGTTTTTTTATGGAAAGGGATAAAATAGTTCGTGCCATATAAGGGGATTGGGGGTAAGAGTTTGCAAATGGCTCAGATTAAAACACTCAACGGTTTCCGTGATTTTGCACCAGAGGATTGTGCGATCAGGAATTACATATTTTCCGCTTGGCGCTCAGTGGCCCAACGCTTTGGCTTTGTGGAATATGAAGTGCCCGTACTGGAAAGTTCTGAGCTCTATCTGAAAAAATCTGGAGGGGAAATCTCTGGGCAGCTCTTTCGCTTTGAAGACCAAGGGGGGCGTGATATCTCACTTCGTCCTGAAGTAACGCCTTCTCTTGCCCGTCTCGCAGCTTCCCGCCAGCGAGAGTTCCAAAAGCCGATGAAATGGTTCCAAATGGGGCAGTGCTTTCGCTATGAGCGCCCGCAAAAAGGACGCCTTCGTGAGTTTTACCAATACAATGTCGATTTGATTGGAGAGGAGTCACTAGAGGCGGATATTGAACTCATTTCGCTATCGATTGAGTTAATGCGCGAACTTGGCTTTGTTGCTGGGGATTTTGTTGTTCGTCTCTCGCACCGCGCGGCGTGGCAGAGCTTTTGTGATCAGAATGGGCTAAGCGATCCAGAGAAGGTGACCGCTTTTATGAGCCTGATTGATAAATGGGAAAAGTTGAGCGCTGAGAAGTTGGCGGAACAACTAGAGCCCTTTGCACTGACTTATGAAACAGTACAAAATTTCATTACTGAGGGTGCTGCTAATGCGGATGAACTTCAGGAAATCGTGGCAGGGCTAGAGGCTCGTGGATTGGGCGAATTCGTCACGGTTGATCTCGCAATTATTCGTGGTTTAGCGTATTATACGGGAACCGTTTTTGAGGTTTTTGACCTGAAGCATAATATGCGCGCGATTGCTGGTGGAGGGCGATACGATGATCTGATTAAGACTCTTTCTGATGGTGGTGCTGATATGCCCGTAATTGGTTTTGGA
>JALZUI010000167.1 GCA_023301545.1 Akkermansiaceae bacterium | reverse complement strand
CAGCCTCGTATCCGATGCAATCCGCCTGGAAGCCGAAATCGCAGCGGCCGATCTGGTCATTACAGGGGAAGGAAAACTCGACACCCAAAGCTTAGCTGGCAAAGGCCCCATAGGAGTCGCGCAGCTAGCTTCTCAACACGGGGTTCCTTGCTTCGCTATTGCAGGAGGCATCGATGAGGAAGTCGATTGGACACCTTACTTTACTGATTTTGCCTACTTAGGGCAATCTGGCTTACCCTTACAAGAATTGATGACAAACACCAAAACTCACCTCTTGAAAACTTCCCAACAGCTAGCAGAACGAGCTTCATTAATACAATAATCACTCTACGATTATCACATTGCCCCCTCTATATGATTCGATTCAACTGTTGGCGAGAGAGCTTTGAGAAAGTTCTTGTCAGAGCCACCCCTTAGCGGTTAATCATACTCTTTCTACACCTCTCCTCAACGAAGGAAGGGTAGCCATCAACCCCACTAATACAATGTCAGATCAAAAAGTCCCAATAATACCTAAGCAGTATTTATTAGCCTTCATCCTCACCACCTGTTGTTTTTCACTTTGGGGGTTTGCGAATGATTTCACCAACCCGCTTGTAAAAGTATTTGAGCAAGTTTTCATTATCAACACTTCTCAAGCCTCATGGCTTCAGTTCGCGTTCTACACGGGCTACTTCTGTATGGCTATTCCTGCGGTGTTTTTCATCCGTAAGTTTTCATACAAGGCCGCTATCCTCTTAGGTTTAGGACTTTACGCCCTCGGAGCACTGATTGCGATTCCTGCAAGTTTGATGGCTAACTTCTGGCTCTTCACGCTCACCTCCTATATTATTACCTACGGCCTAGCATTTCTAGAAACCGCGTGTAATCCATACATTCTCTCGATGGGAGACCCAAAAACAGCAACGCAGCGTCTTAACCTCGCTCAGGCGTTCAACCCTATCGGGTCGCTCTGCGGAATGTTAGTTGCGACCTTCGTTCTTGCTCCTAGTTTAAAAGTTACTGAAATTCGCGACGAAGTAAAAGCAGGTAACAATGAGTATGTTCAATACCTCGTTACAGACGAAAGTAAAGTACCTGCGGGCGCTGAACTAGACAAGGGGACTTCAACTGTCACGCTCAAAGATGGAGCGCAGGTTTCCTACTACGCAGACGGCTTGCCTGATTTCGATAATACGATTGGCGCGCTTGACGGAACTCTCCCAAACATCCTGAAAAATATCAGAGCTAACGACCCTGAAAAATTCAATGCGATTCAGCAAGCTGACCTTGGCAACGTAAGAGCTCCTTATGTCACCATCGCAGTGATTGTAGGAATATTCTTCCTCATCTACCTCTTTGCCAAGCTACCTAATCTTAAAGAAGAAGGCGGACAAAAGGACGCCCCCTTTGCTGAAGTCGCGGCGAGAATTCTTAAGCGCCCTCGTTTCCTCGAAGGTGTTATTGCACAACTTTTCTACGTCGGAGCCCAGATCATGTGCTGGACTTACGTCGTGCACTACGGAATGGAGCAGGTAGGCCTTAGCCTTGGTCAAGCACAAGCTTGGAACATCGTAGCGATGATCATCTTCCTCAGTAGCCGCTGGATCTGTACCGCCCTCCTCCGTGTTGTCAGCCCTGGCATCATGCTTACGATCTTTGCGATAGGCGGATTCTTCTCTACCGTCGGAGCTATCTTCCTTAAGGGAGAGGTCTTCACGATTAGCCTTCCTGGATTCCTCCAAGGACTCCTCGGAGCTGAGCTTGCGGGTAATACAGGACTTCTTTGCCTCGTTGGTGTTTCAGCGTTCATGTCACTCATGTTCCCTACCATTTACGGAATTGCCCTTAATGGAATGAAATCAGAAGAAGCTAAGCTTGGGTCAGCTTTCCTCATCATGTCGATCGTTGGTGGCGCAATCCTGACTAAGCTCCAAGGCGGCGTCATTACAGATTACGGCATCAGAACTTCCTTCTGGCTCCCTGCAATCTGTTTCATCATGATCGCGCTCTACGGAATTAGAACCATGCTCGTGCATGATAAAAAGTCTGCGTAAGTAGACGCACATTTTACTTTTCAAAATACTCCGACCGCCTACAGGTGGTCGGAGTATTTTTTTATGTCTAAGCCTGAAATAGATTTCGATGCGATCAAAGATCGTGCGCACAGTGAATGGATCGAGGTTCGTCATTCCGAGATTCACGGGAGCGGAGTCTTTGCACTAAAGGAGATTCCAGAGGAAACTCGTGTAATGGAGTACCTAGGCGAGCATATCAACAAGGAAGAGAGCGAGCGACGAGCTTGGGCGCAAATGGATAAGGCTAAGGAAACGGGTGAGGCAGGAGTCTACATCTTCACCCTAGATGAGGAGTGGGATATTGATGGTGCTTTTGAGTGGAATACGGCCCGTCTCATCAACCACTCCTGCGACCCTAACTGCGAAACATGGATCGAGGGTGACCAAATCTATGTCTACGCCCTCCGCAAAATCCAGCAGGGAGAAGAGCTGGTCTTTAACTATGGGTTCGAGGCTGACACCTACGAGGACCACCCTTGCCGCTGTGGATCAGACCGCTGCGCAGGCTACATTGTAGCGGAAGAGGAATGGGACAAGCTCAACCAACTAATCGGCGAAAAAGAAACCGTAGAGGAGTAAGCTCAATTTCTCTCTACCACCTCGGCTCATTGCCTACCGCATACTTCTGTTATGTTCTACGATGCTCACAACCACCTTCAGGCATCAGAACTCTCAGGTCTCGATTTTGGGAGTTATTGGCAAATAGTACGCCAGGTGGCGGTCAACGGAACGCACCCTCGCGATTGGGAGGCGGTAGCTGAGCTGGCCGATGAGCACCCTAGCCAAGCGCTTCCTCAGTTCGGAGTTCATCCATGGTACAGCTCAGACTTACCTGACGATTGGGACACTACCCTCTACACGTACCTCCAGCGCTACCCCCAGGCTGGAATAGGTGAAATCGGGCTAGATAAATGGATGAAAAATCACGATCTAGCGAAACAAAAAGTCGTATTACAGCAGCAGATCGAAATCGCCAATGAGCTGCAGCGACCGCTCTCAGTCCACTGCATCCAAGCTTGGGGGAGTCTACGAACAGAACTCGCCACTTGCACCACTCCATTCTTGCTCCACGCTTATGCGGGGCCTGCGGAATGGATTCCTGAGTTTGTAGCGAGAGGAGCTTACTTTTCGCTCTCGCCCTATTACTTTCATGAACGCAAGCGAAGCACGTTAGAAGCTTTCAAACAGATTCCCTCTGAAAGGCTTTTGATCGAATCCGACGCTCCATCCATGCTAGGCCCAAAGAAGACCTGGAGCACGGAGCAGAACGAATTCAGTACCACCCACCAGCACCCCGCCAACCTGATCGAGACATATCGCGCGGCAGAGGATTTTTTACAGAACCCCAACCTCCAGGATCAGTGCGCTCGCAACTTCCTAGCTCTTTTCGGCTACGAAAAAAGCTGAACCCGTAGTAAGCTGCAGGCATGAGCGCCCCTTTACCAAACGAAGCCTATTGAAGCTTTTAGGCTTTGGCCCTTTCCGTGATCTATAGTGTTTTGCTTATCGATAAGGTCATATTTCCAATCTAGCCTAGCATGAACTATGTCTGTGATCCTGTAATAGAGTGCGGGACCTGATTTCAGAGTATAAGATCCATCGAATTCGTATTCAAAATCCGTCTCTAATAAGAGTTGCCCTCTAGTATCAAAATTCCATCCCAGATCAAAGCTCCCCTGCAACTCGTCAGGCTCTTCCCCTTCGAAAAACCATCCTGACACTCCTACTGCGAAAAAGCTCCGTTGCGTTTCTTGCTCATAACCTAATGAGAGGCCAACACCCCATACTCGGTCGTAAACATCATACTCATCAGCATCTCGCAAAGGTACGCGTAATTGAGGTGCCGCAGTCCATGATCCTGATTTGTCCGTTTCATTGAAGTAGCTCTTAATAGGCAAAGCCAAGGTCAAATCCCCCACCCCCGAATCTTCCTGTGTGACAACATTACC
>JALZUI010000166.1 GCA_023301545.1 Akkermansiaceae bacterium | reverse complement strand
TCTTCTAGAAAGACGATCATCCAGCGATCATCCTCACGTGACCATTCGCAGTCATCAGCAATGAGGTATTTGTCGAGCCTAGCTTCCATGTCGTCCCCGATCTCAATAGGGCAATCAAAGAGGTAGGATCCATCAGGTAGTTGCTGGATGCATCCGACTCCTTCGATTCCTCCTTTTGCATTAGTAACTGCGGTCCAGAGCGTTTTGGTCTGATCTGCTGAGGCTACTTTTTGAGTGATTTGGCCATTGAGGTAACGGGCTGCATCAGGGCCATGGAGACGCATGAACGCGCGATTAGGAAGGGATAATTTAGACATTTTGAGGGGAAGGTAGATCGAATCCGAGAAGAGGTCTAGAAAAAGGAGACGGAATCGATAGAATCAAAACTTGATTCTCTTGGCCTGATGGTGTGAAAAGAGAGGTATGCCAGTAGAAGATTACATCCCGACGATCGGGTTAGAGGTGCATTGCCAAGTCAAAACAAAGACGAAGATGTTTTGTGCTTGTGAGACCTCATTTGCGGATGATCCTAATACGCACACGTGTCCTACCTGTCTGGGATTGCCGGGTGCGCTTCCCGTTCTGAACGCTGGCGCGATCCAGAAAACGATCTTGGCGGGTATGATGATTGAGTGCACAAACCCTCCGGTTTCTAAGTGGGATCGGAAGAACTATTTCTACCCTGACATGCCTAAAAATTACCAGACGACACAGATGGATTTACCCCTCTGTATAGGAGGTCTGGTGCCTTTGTATGATCACGCTTACCCTAAGGATTACCAAAAGAGCATCAAAAACCCTGGTAAAAAGGTGGAGCTGAATCGAATTCACTTAGAGGAAGATGTGGCGAAGTCTACCCATGTAGGCCGAAATTCACTGGTTGACTTTAACCGAGCAGGCACTCCTCTGATGGAAATCGTCTCTGAGCCTGATATCGATTCTGCAGAAGAAGCAGTCGCATTCCTTAAATCACTCCAGCAAATTCTGATTTATGGTAATATCTCAGACGCGGATATGGAGAAGGGGCAAATGCGTTGTGATGTAAATATTTCCGTCAGGAAAAAAGGTACGGATGAACTGGGAATTCGTACGGAGCTGAAAAATATGAATTCAATTTCCGCTATTCGTCGCGCTATCAAATACGAAATCGCTCGTCAGTGTGACGAGTTGGATGAAGGCGTGGCGCAGCAGCAAAACACCTCTCGCTGGGATGACGACTTAGGTGAATCACAAGTGATGAGAACTAAGGAAGATGCACACGATTACCGCTATTTTCCTTGTCCAGATTTACTCCCGATTGAGACTGCCGAGCATGTGGAGGAGGCGAAGAAGCACATTCCAGAGCTTCCGCACGAAAAAGCCTCGAGGTTCGAGGCCGATTTTGGGGTTACGGAGTATGATAGTACCGTGTTAGCGAGTGATAAGTTCTTGGCTGATTACTTTGAATCCGCAGTTAAGGATTCAGTGGTGCCAGGGAAAAAGATCGCGAACTGGATTATCAATACCGTGCTAGGTCATCTCAATGAGACTGGCATTGGTATTCAAGATTGTCCTATTGCTCCCGAAAGCATTGCAGGCCTTGCTAAATTAGTAGAAGACAACGTATGCTCTAATAACCAAGCAAAAGAAGTCTTTGATAAAATTTGGGAATCACCAGAGGCGGACCCAGCTGCCGTAGCTAAAGAGCTCGGGTTCGAACCTGCGGATACAGGTCAGCTCGAATCATGGGTAGATGATGTAATCACTAACAACCCAGAAAAGGTCGCGGAAATCCAAGGTGGAAATGCAAAATTGGTTAATTTCCTTACCGGTCAAGTGATGAAGGCGGGTAAAGAGGTTGGGCAAAAGCCGAATCCCAAGGCAGTAACTGAAATTCTTCAAACAAAATTAGGCCTCTGAGGCGATATACCGATAAACCAACTGTTTCAATTATGAATGTCTTTGACAAAACCCTAGAGCAATTTTCCCAAGTCCTTACTCGTAAAACTCCTGAAATTTTGCAGGTCAATGTAGGTAAAATGTGTAATTTGACCTGTGTGCACTGCCATGTGAATGCAGGGCCGGGGCGTAAGGAAATTATGACACGGGAAACCGTCGATAAGATTCTAGGATGGCTTGAGAGCGCAGATACGATTCATACGGTAGATCTTACCGGCGGAGCTCCTGAAATGAATCCGGAATTTAAGCACTTTGTGACCTCAGCACGAGCGATGGGTAAAAAAGTCATTGATCGCTGTAACCTGACAATTCTCACGCTGGAAGGCTATGAGGATTATGCTCAATTCTTAGCAGATAATCAGGTGGAAGTTGTGGCTTCCTTACCTTGTTATTCATCAGAGAACGTAGAAGAGCAACGTGGGGAAGGTGTCTTTGATGCCAGTATTGAAGGGCTCCAAATGTTAAATGAATTAGGTTACGGTAAAGAGGAGGCTCTGCAACTGCACCTCGTGTATAACCCGAATGGAGCCTTCCTGCCTGGAGATCAATCCGAGCTAGAAGCAGACTATAAGGTCGAGCTCAAGCGCGCTTTTAATATCGTGTTCAATAACCTCTTCGCTATTACCAATATCCCAATAGCTCGTTACGCTTCGTATTTGAAACGCAATAAGCAGTTAGATGAGTACATGCAGCTCCTGATTGATAACTTTAACCCTGCCTCAGTGACTGGATTAATGTGCCGAAATACAATCAATGTAGGTTGGATGGGCGAGGTCTACGACTGTGACTTTAATCAGCAGCTTAAGCTCCAACTTGAAGATGCCGGTAAAGAGAGTGATGTGGTAGATCACAAGCTGAATGTATGGGAGGTTGATATCGAGCGCTTCACAGCGTTACCGATTCAAACGGGCAAGCATTGTTTTGGGTGTACTGCCGGCGCAGGCTCGAGCTGTAGCGGAGTGGTAGCTTAAAAAGTCCATATTTAAATAGGCTTAAATGCATCATGCGTGAGCAGGCGCGGAAATTCAGCGATAATTTCAAAATTTAAACGTGACCTAGAGTCAAAACCCAATTATTTATACACACTAATAACTGTATTAATGGGTTTTTCAAAATTTTATACTTGGCAGAAGTTGTGCCTGATTGCTTTCGTTAGTCTCTTTTCGAGTTACGGGCAAGCTCCCTATAGTCGAGAGCTAGCCACTCGCCAGAACGACGCGGCCAGCGCCTTTGAGATGCTCAAGGAGGGCGACCTAGCGTACGGAGCCGGTGATTACAAGAAAGCTACTGAAACTTTTCGCGCGGCGTTGACGCAGACTCCATCGGGAACTACATCTAAAGCGTTGCGTACAGAATTAGGTGAGCGCTATGCAACTGCGGCGGCTCAAGAAGCAAAGAGATTAGCGTCAATTGGGGATCGCGCTAAAGCCCGTGAAATCCTTACAGACTCTCTTGTCTATGCTCCGGACAACTCGTACGCAAAGCGTCAGTTAGAATATTTAGACGACCCGATTAGAACAAATCCAGCCTTAACGAAAGAGCATAGTAAAAACGTAGATGCAGTGCGACAATTGCTTTACGTAGCGGAGGGAGCTTACAATCTAGGGAGTTACGATGAAGCCTCTAAGCATTATAACGCGATTCTTAGGATCGATAAATTTAATAAGGCAGCTAGACGCGGGCTAGAGCGCGTGTTGGGGGCTAAATCTGAATATTATGATGCGGCCAGAGATCATACTAAGGCGGAACTCATGAGTCAGGTTGATAGCGCGTGGGAGATCGGAGCGCCTCGTGGTGAAGCCGCCCAAAATCTGGAACTCGTGACTTTAGTTAATAGTCGTCGTGATGAGTCAAGTGCGCTCACTGCGCAAAAGTTAGAGGCGATCACTCTTCCGGTAGTTGATTTCGTGGATTTCGATCTCTACGAGGCTCTGGAGCAACTTCGGGTTTTAAGCAAAGAGTTCGACTTCGCTACTATTAACCCTGCTGATAAAGGGGTTCAATTCATCGCTCAGTTCAACTCAGACTCCAAAGAGCCATACAGACGTTTTAATCTAAACTTAACGAATGTACCACTAGGGAAAGTATTAGAGAGCATGTCTCAACTATTAGGCATCAAGTACGTGAGTGATTATGGAGTTGTGAAATTTCTGCCTCATGGCTCTGCTAGTGACACGCTTTATAATAAAAGTTACAATGTCCCATCAGACTTTCTAACTACTGGGCCTTCGAGCCCTGCCAAAAATGATGACCCGTTTGGGGCCTCAGATAAAGCACCGAGTGTATTTGCGGGCGCGAGGAAAACGGCGCAGGAAGTACTAGAGGGATACGGTATAAAGTTTGAAAATGGAGCCACCGCACACTACCTTCCCGCTACTAGTACTCTGCTTGTTAAGACTTCGGAAACAGAGCATCAAGTAATAGGCAATATCATTGATACGCTTTCCAAAGAGCAACCGCTTTCGGTGAGAATTGAGGTCAAATTCATTAGTATCGAGCAAAATAATACGGATGAAATAGGAGTAGATTTCGCGATTGAAAACACCATATATGAGTCGATCCTGGCTGGTGGATCCGCTGGAAACCAAGGAGATCTGGAAGGCGTTGTAGGAAACCCTCTGACTTCCGGAAACCGATCAGGTGATGTCATTACAGATCAAGGAGGAATCGATAGTGTTCTCAATAGGCCTAACGGCTCGATTGGTCAAATTTCTAGTATCGGAGATGTTGTGGATATTGCGAGTGGGCAGGGTGGATTAACTTCAACCTTTGGTGACGCAGCTGCGAATGGCCGAACCGCTACTGTGCAACGAGCTCCTGGAATTTTGTCGCTTGCGGGGACGGTTAATGAGGGCGCCTTTAGCGCGCTTTTACGTGGCTTAGACCAGAAAAAAGGAACAGACTTCGTCCTTAACCCTAGCTTTGTTACGCGCTCGGGCCAACAAGCGCAAGTGCTAGTAGGTCAAGAATTTATTTACCCTACAGAGTACGATCCGCCAGAGATTTCAGATGGAAATGGAAATGCAGGAAATAATGATGATCTCGAAAACCAAACTAATGCAGCGGCAGCTAACACAGGGTTTACATTAACATTTGATTTATTCTTGAGGCTAATTAGGGCTGAAGTGTTCGGTACATCGTTTGGCGATTCGGCTACTTCTGTCACCCCAGCTAATCCCACCGCTTTTGAAACTGCAAATTTAGGGGTTGAGCTAGATATTATTCCGACCGTAAGCTCTGATGGAGCCACTGTAGATTTAAATGTAGACGCCACGTATCGCCAGCTTGATGGGTTCATCAATTATGGCTCCCCGATCCCAGGAGTGATCACTGATGTTCGTCTCGAGAACTCGATTGCAGTTACAACCCCTATTTTCGCCACTCTGCCTAATGGTGAGGTAGCAGACTTCATTTTTTTTGCTAATACGGGTAACCCAGAGCTGGCATTTGGGCCGATTACGGTGAGTAATACACTGTTTGAAGCGAGTAGTAATGATATTTTGATGCCTGTGTTTTCTACCATTCATGCGAATACGGGAGTGACCGTTTATGATGGAGCCACTATGATTCTTGGTGGTTTTATTGAGGCTAATGCAATTAGAGCTCAAGATGAGACCCCTATTCTCAGTAAAGTGCCAATCCTAGGTAGGGCGTTTCAAACTGACGCAGACCAAGTTATTAAAAAACATGTTCTTATTACAATTACTGCTAATGTGATTGACGCTACGGGGCAGTCGATTAAGGTTTCTAGATAAAAATGTCGGAACATGATGATATAGAAGGCTATTCCGCAGAGGACATGCTCAAGGTTGCAAGGGCTAAATCGGGCGGTGACCAAAGTGGAGAATCAGAAACAAGGGAGGTTGTGGTTCAAGACGACGGCTCCAAAGTGGTGCGTGTCCGTAAGAGAGTGAGAAAAAATAAAAGCGCTACCGACGAACTCTTGTCTAGCGAAGAGGAGGAGAAAAGCTTTCATCTCAAATTACTTCTCTGGTTTGTAATAGGTCTGTTGCTCCTTGCCGCGCTGATTGCTGGGTTATTGTTCTTTAAGACACTCTCTTATAATAATACGAGCGAGATAGGAAAAGTTCATGAAGGGATAGAGGAGTCTATGGATGCAGATGTAACTCTCCGGGGCTATCGAGTGGGCGTTAATCAAGCTAATATAGGAGACTTCACCGCGAATTCTAGGCCTAACTCACGTAGTGAATACTCACTACAATTGAGCGAGATTCAGATTCCTTTAAAGCCTGAGCTAGTCTTGCTGGGGAGGCTTGAAGGAGAGAGCGCCAGAGCTCAAACTGGGGTTCTTAAAGTAGCAAAAGCTTCTTTCTTGCCGGAAGTATCACCATTGTCGCCGGTAAAACTTCCATTTGGGCACCAAGTGTTACATGTGGAAAATATGAATTTCGCTTGGGGTGATAGCCCCCATAAGAAAGACCATATTAAAATTTCTGGGGTGGAATCAAAGTTCGCTTATCGATCCGGCAATGTAATACAGATGATTTTCCGAGGCGGGGCGATTACCAATTCAGGTACGTTTCCTCCGTTCTTAAACAATGCAGTCATTTTAATGGAGCAGCAAAAAATTACTGTCCAGTCACTAAGCTTTGGCGATGGAGAGATTGGAGAAGTAATCTTAACAGGAGAATATGTTAAAGGTGGAGAGGGCGAGCAGGAACTGGACCTTCAGATTGAAAAAGTTAAACTTGAAAATATTAATCCGGTATTTAAAGGAATATTCGAGGCGAGAATTAGTTCTAATCCGGATAAAAAAGGAAGTATCAGTATTAACCCTAAAGCGAATGAATTTAAGATCTCTGCAGACTTCCAAGCTTCTGATTCAGGCTTTTATATGCAGTATTTACCGTTTCTCGACTATATTTATAATGAGATCGGTGGGTTAAGCAGTGCCGCAGTTAGCTTTAACAAGCTATCTAAGGCTAAGCTTGAAGTCACAAAGGACGGATACCACTTTAAAGATGTTAACTTTGAGAGTATAGCTAAGCTGGCTCTCCGAGGTGAGTTTTCTATAGCGCTAGACGGCGCGCTAGGAGGCGAGTTAGAGGTGGGGTTGAAGCTCTCTAAGCTTAAAGAGTATTATCCGAAGCTTACTGGCGAGAATACTACTACGAACCGTGGGTACGTGTGGATTCCTTTTACGCTTACAGGGACGGTTGAAAACCCCAAGGACAATTTCTCTCAGGTGGTGAGAGATACGTTTTCTGATTACAGGTAGGGTTAGCTTATTATGAGTGGAAAAACTTTTTTCTAGAGTTGGCTCTCTGCGTGCTCTATCTTTAAGGTATGAATATAGGCTTTGTTTCCACGCGTTTTTCTGGAACGGATGGAGTTTCATTAGAAACGCTTAAATGGGCAGAGGTTTTAGAATCTCAAGGGCATTCGATTTATTGGTATAGTGGGCTATCGGACAGGCCTCCAGCTACTTCGATGTGCATCCCAGAGGCTTTCTTTGGGCATCCGGAAATAGAATGGATTGCTGAGCGGGTATGGGGATGTAATCAACGAGCCGCGATTGTGAGCGAGCGGATCAATGAGGTGACTAATTATCTGAAATCAACTCTTAAGCGCTTCGTTGACAAGTTTGAGATCGATTGCCTAGTTCCAGAAAATGCACTGACAATTCCTGTTAATATCCCTCTAGGAAAGGCGATTACAGAGTTTTTAGCAGAGACAAATATGCCCGCAGTGGCTCATCACCACGATTTCTATTGGGAGCGACAGCGGTTTTCCGTTAATGCTATTCCCGACCTATTAGATACGGCTTTCCCTCCTCGCTTGCCAAATCTTAGGCACGCTTGCATTAATCAGCAGGGGCAAGAGCAACTATCGCTTCGTAAGGGAGTGAGCTCCTCCTTGGTACCTAATGTCTTCAAGTTCGATAGTGAGCCTCCTCCAGCAATTGACACGTGGAGCGCTGACGTGCGAGAAGAATTAGGGTTGGCCCCTGATGATATTTTTGTGCTTCAGCCCACGCGGATTGTTCCACGTAAAGGGATTGAGCATGCGATTAAGCTTATCGCGATGCTTAACAACCCGAAGCTCAAATTGATCATTTCGCACAACGCGGGAGATGAGGGCTACGAGTACCAAAGCATGTTGGAGAAACTGGCATCCGATGAGGGGGTGGATCTTCGAATCATCGGTGATCGCGTTTCCGAGCACCGACAATATAATCATGAGGGCCAAAAAATGTACACGCTTTGGGACATTTATCCACATGCGGACCTCGTTACTTACCCATCGCTCTACGAGGGTTTTGGAAACGCCCTATTAGAGGCCTTTTACTTTAAGAAGCCTGTTCTCATTAACCGCTACTCAGTCTATATTCAGGATATTAAGCCTAAGGGGTTTCAATTGATCGAGATGGACGGTTATGTGACGCATGAAAATGTAGCGGCGGTACAGTACCTTCTCGACCATCCAGAACTGCAAAAGCAGATGGTGGAGACAAATTATGAACTTGCCCGTACGCATTATGGCTATGAAGCTCTGCGCACGGCTTTAACCTCTTTATTCCCCCATACCGTATGAAACTCCTCCGTCGCCGCACCTTTAATAACATGAAAAAGCGCCTCGCTGCGCTTTATGGGCATGAGAACTTAGACGAACTCGCGAATCGTCTCTACATGATCATTGG
>JALZUI010000165.1 GCA_023301545.1 Akkermansiaceae bacterium | reverse complement strand
CTCTTCTACCTCTTTCCAGAAGTCGTCCGGGGCATGCTCATCCAAAATAGCCTCCACCTCTTCCCAAGGAATCGGGCTGGTCTCTTCATACAGGCTTGAAAGCTCACGACATTTTTCTAGGCCTAGAATGTCAGAGCGAACAGCGTACATCTGAGCAATTTTCACGGCTAATAGCCCCATCTTTTCAATCCGTTGGGTGTCAATACTCCCCTTACCAAAAAGGATACGAAAGAGGGTGATAAATTTAATTACGCGTAGCACTCCTTATATTAAGCTCGCTCTCCTTAACAGCAACCAGAAATTATCCTTTCCATCCAGAGCGAACTCTTTACATACTGAGAGCCTGTATTGATCTTACCTCATGAAGTCTATTCTCTCCATCATTCTCTGCGCCCTTTTCGCCTGTATGGCGATCGGTCTCTTTCTCTATCAATCTGGGAGCGGTAAGTTAGCGAATGTTCTCGGGAAGCCCCCGATAGTGGCAGGAGCTCAAGCCTATGATTTTGAGAAAAAAGCGATCGGTACGATTGATATTACCCAGGGGGAAAGCACCCAAACATACCAACGACGTTACACCTACTGGTTCACTCAATATAAGGATCATACCGTACGTGCGGATTATAGTAAGCTCGATCAGCTCCTCTATATGCTAGAAACAGCTACTATCATAGACGACATCGAGCCACCCAAAGGAGAAGACTTTACCCATATTACACTCACTTCCGACACCGGTGAAAAAACTGAGATCGCCCTTATCACGCAGTTAGCGCGCTTTACTGGTTTAGAGCCCCCGCTAATTCCCTCCTTTGCCATCAAACACGACGATGGACGTTACTACGCCTGCAGTAGTGCTCTAGAAATCGAATACCCATCCCTCGACACAAACTCGCTCGTCGATCACCGTCCATTTTTCTTTCACCCCGACCTCCTCAAGGAGTATTCCTACACTACCTCAGACCATACCCTGACACTCTCCCGCGAAACCCCTGACAGTGACTGGTTCATTACCAGTCCATTGAACCTCCGTACTGACGAGCAGGAGGTCAAAAAGCTCATTATGTCGCTCTATACCTTCCAGGCCTCGGAGCTAGAAGTAGAGCAAGCTCCTGAACTCACGAGCTCCCCCACGATCTCGCTCAAATCCTTTTCCCCTGCTATTCCTCCTCAAAGCCTGGTCTTATCAAAGGAAGGAAACGGCTACATGGACGACGCCCCTTTTCGCTACGTTTTTGATGACCAAAAGTCTTCCGTACTCAAATCTGTCGACACACTCCGATCTAAGAAACTCGCTAAAATTGAAGTTGGGGAAGTTTCCTCAATTCTACTGCAATCGAAAGCTCAAGTTGCCCCCGTTACCCTCTCAATTCTACCAACCACATCCGGAGCACCTCGTTGGATGTATCAGTCGGGACCAGAATGGCTACTAGCTAGTGAGCAAATCGTCGCAAACCTTCTGAGCGCGTTAACGAAGGATAAGGTTACAGACTTCTCTCTTGAAACCCTGCCTCCAAATAGTGAAGGAGATAAATCCGTAACCTTCAACCTCAAGAACGGCACTCAAATCCACTTTGACCTGTTCCGAGCAGCTGACAAAATTTTAATCCAAAGGAGAGATGAAAATTACTCCGCGGTACTATCAACCCAGCACGCCAGTAAAATCCAGACTGAGCCTACCACCTGGAAAGATAGTAAGTTATGGGACTTCTCTAGCATCACACTCCGCGGCCTTCAACGAAACATTAAGGGCCGCCCGCTAGAGAACTATAACTACAACTTCAATCTCGAAAGCTGGAAAGGAATCATCGGAGAAAAAAGCGTCGATGATGACTTCGATCATGTTGCCGCTAATGGGTTGTTAACGATGCTAGAAGGGCTCCAAGTAAAGCGCTGGATCTCAACCAAACAGGCCAAAAGAACGATCGGAGAGTCCTCTCCCGTGGCCACCCTCCTCACCCTGTCGCAAAAATTTGGCGAGCTCGGTCAATCCGCAGGGTTGGAGACGAAAACACTCACCCTCTACCGTATGCTAGGAAACCCGAATCAGGTTCTCCTCAGCCTGCAGATTGATGAACAACCACTAGAATACGCGACGATTGATAAAAACGTGGCACTCAGAATGCTCGCCCCCATCGTTCACCTAGAATAATTCACTCAGTCCTCTAGCGGGATCTCCATTGGGTACTCCCCTTCTGGCAATTCATCATTTAGAACCTCCGCGAAAATTTCGCACAGGCTCGGTTCGCCATCTTCTAAGTATGCGAGCACTAAATCTAGTGGATCCAGGTAATAATGTTCATCTGGCGAGACGATAACATCCTCGGCTTCGGCCAAACCTGAGGGACTAATCGCCCAGCGGTAACCACAAGCCCAAACTAGCGAAAAGCCTAGCACCTTGCTCATCATTACAGGTAAAATAGGGTCATCTAAATCGCTATGGAGATCCTCTCGCGCAGCGTTTAGAAAGCGTTCTAGATCCTCTACCATTACATCTGCAGGCGGGTGGTACTCCTCATCTCCCTCGCCGTACTTTATCAATGCTAAGGATTGCATTCCTAGAAGCGCGGTCTGGCGGATCGGCTCCACATCAGCCTCATGCACAAAGTCAAAATTCATCGCCAAAGCGGTACAACCTTAAAACGCTCTTGGCGATTCAAAAGAACGACGCCACCTTAAAGCCAAGATAACTCAAGCCAATTCCCCCAACGACAGAAACCAGAATATTAACTAAGAGTAAGCCCTGGTGCCCCTGCTCTAACAGCTTAAGACTAGCGTAGGAAAATGACGAAAACGTCGTAAAGCCTCCAAGTACTCCCGTAATGACAGCGATTTGTAACATCGAAGGCTTCGGAAACAGACCCGCTACGCAGCCGATCAAAAAGCATCCCAACAAATTACAGACCAGTACCCCAATAGGGAACTTTTCCGCAGGTAGAACAAGGCAGAGACCATAGCGCAACAAGGAGCCGAAACCTCCTCCGATAAAGACAAAAAGCGGAATCATTAAGGTGTTAATGTTAACCTGTAAGTATCGTATTGATCCGTCGGAGAAAATATCCAACCCGGGTTCTTATCTATTAACTGATAATCTTTTAACTGAAACTCTGGAAGGAACTTGTTACTATTCGGCTCATACACCTTTTCGCCCGTGTAATGACCGTAAATTTTGTACTCATAGTTACTATCGCGACCATAGGCGTTAGGTGCGCTTTCCTTTAAGCGATCTGGTGCTTTTTTCTGCCACTCATTAAACATCACGAGCTTAGCACTAGACCAAGGTTGTTGTGGACGACGGAGGTAGCCCCAAAAACGCGTATTTCTCATATAATAACGGCGACCAATATAGTGATCCCCCGAATCCTCTTGCGCAATTTTAGCATTACGTTCGGATACGGTAGGGCCTACCATACTAGGTGCGGGCACATTATAACTCCCCCCGCCAAGCGAACAGTTACTCACTAACATTACTATGAGCACACTTGATACTACTAATAAAAAACGCATACTAAAAAACTGTAAATAATCGATGGAAAGTCAAGAATATTCAGCTCTTAACTGAGTGGGTTAGTAACAAAAGATCCCCTTGAGAAGTAGCCAGATTTTCTTCGGCTTTGTTAGGCTCTGTCGCTGATCAAAAACACGATAATCGTTTTTCCCAATTTCATCTAAAACTCCACTATAGATATCACCCATAATACGAGCGGCTTTCAGTGCTTTGGCATCCTCCGCAGGTAAACACGTTTCAGCCTCAGCATAGAGCGCTCTTGCACGCTTTTCCTGGAATTTCATCATCTCACGGAAACGCTCATCTCTGACCTTCGCTCTTAGTTCTTGCTCGCTGTAGTTAAATTTTTGTAACTCAGAAATCGGTAAGTACACCCTTCCCTCATTATCAAGGTCCTCTCCGACATCTCGCATAATATTGGTCAGTTGTAGAGCATGTCCTAGTCGGAGGGCATATTCCCGCGATCGCTCAGGATCTGCCCCGAAAATGTAGAGCGAAATCAATCCTACCACACAGGCTACACGGTAGGTGTATCCCTTAAGATCTTCCCACGTTTCATACGTTTGTGGACTTAGGTCCATTTCACAACCTACGATAAGGTCAACGAAAAGGTCATTGGGAATTTTATACTTTTCGCGGAGCTGAATCACTTGTGATTCCAGTTGCCCGCCCTTAGGGAACCCTTCACATAGTCCAGTTTTCCAGTACGC
Organism: Akkermansiaceae bacterium; assembly: GCA_023301545.1. Lineage (GTDB taxonomy): Bacteria > Verrucomicrobiota > Verrucomicrobiia > Verrucomicrobiales > Akkermansiaceae > WTJZ01. The sequence goes on along the minus strand of JALZUI010000165.1, from coordinate 12,866 downwards.
CAGCCCTCGAGCCTTTTCTTCCGTAGGCGCTTCTAAATCATCCGCAATATCATCGATTACTCGACAAAATGCATAAAACACAACCAAGTCATCCCTGCGATCTTTCGGCAAGCAGCAGAGAGCAAAAGCCAAATTCGAATTTGATTGCTTAGTAATCTCTTGGGCTGAAAGCTCGGGCGACATCAGGAATATAATCGTTTACTTAATGAATCCCCAATGTCCCGTAGTAATTGGCCAAAGCGTAAAGCGTGCAGGAGCTACGATGTTGAATTCTTTTACCGACCCCCAGTAACGAGAGTCTAGAGAGTTCTCCGTATTATCACCCATTGCGGCATACTCTGCCTTCCAAGGTTTACGTGAGTTATCCTTTAGCGAAAACTGTTGTCCGACGCGCCCTAGATAATCGCCTCCAGGTCCATAACCAGGAATGTAACCTTGGGTTTCGGCATACGGTCCCTGACGCTCCATCACTCGTCTCATGTACTTCTCGGTTGCGATTTCCCCATCAACCAATAGGTTAGGTGGCTCAATTGATAAGGTATCTCCAGGCACTCCAACACAGCGTTTAATGTAGTGCGTCGCGCTTTGCTGGTCACTTAGTGATGCGGATCCCTGGGAAGTATTAATCCCACGCGTATCGAAAATAAAGACCTCACCGCGTCTAGGTTTTCTAAAGTGATAAGACATCTTATCAGCCCAGATTACGTCTCCCGAGTCGGCTGTTCCTGAATAGAGAACGGTTCCTTTAGGAATAACAATTCTACCATTCTTCCTTACTCCATGATTACTAATGAGGGTCTGGAGACTAAAAGCGCCTTGCTGAGCGAAAGATGAGGCTGGCAGCCCATGCGCCATGATCGACTTGTTTTCAAAGTTCAAACGAGCCACGCGGTGAAAGGTCTGTAATAATTTAAATGATCCTGGGTTTTGCTCAACAAAACCGATGCTTGTACTCGGAACAATTAAGTCCACTGGAGCCTTTTTGTAAACATGGGCACGCCCACGGAGAACTTTTTCACCCACACGGACAATTGGGTTAGCCCATTCGTCTTTATCTACAGCACTACAGATCACTCCATTAAGTGTCGGTTGCATAGATCCTGTAGGAATGACATATGGCTGCGTGTAATAACTACGGAGGCCCAGCACAATTACGAGGGTTACAAATAACGATTCGATTTGATCTCCCAAAGGATTCTTTTTCGCTTGCCTTGGGAGGGCGTTTTCACAAGTGCTATCGAGCTGACGAATGGCCTCTTGCGCGTTTTCTTTAGCATTAGGACCCTTCATTGCCGTTTTCAGATCACGTAACCGAGCTTTGATCTCATCAACGCGATCTGGCTTAAGAAGGTCGCGCTTAAAGTGTACAAACTTCTTCCCTGCTTTATAAAACTCTTGCGCTTCTTTTTTCCACTTAGGAGTAAACATGTGTTAAATTTTTTTCAAGTTGAGGGAATTTGGACTCGATGTGAAGCAGTAAACGAAATTTATTCCCCGCTACTGAATGAACTACCACTCCTGTTACTCACCCATAGTCTATGTCAGTGCGGTCGCCGCCTCTTTTGCGTAATCAACAAATTGCTGGCCCAGCGGTTTTAATGTCCCTTGATAAACAACTCCTAGAGTCATAGACGGACATGAAGGTAGCGGAATGACCTTTACCTGACCTGATATTTTGCGCCCCGGAACCTCAACCCCTATGCCGATCCCAAAACCCTGCGCCACATATTCAGGGATTACATCTAAGGCCGAAACCCGAACCGAGGCTTCCCACTGAGCGTTCTCTGCATTCATGAATGCTCCAAAGGCTTTCATTACAACCTCATGCTCCTCCATTCCTACTAACTGATACTTCAGTTCTCTTCCTCGCTCATACTCATCAGCTTGTAACAGCTCTTCAAAAGTATTTTCGGGGAACTCCTTCGGTACGATCATAACAATAGGGACTTCTAAAAGCGCCTTCATTTTCAGAGGTTCAGCTGGAGCGCCTACCGTCGTAGTAATAACCAGATCAACTTCCTCTGCTTGTACCAACTTAAAGAGTTCCGATTGATCAACATGACGAAGCTGTAATTTCAAATCAGGGTTTTCCCGCTTCATTAAGCCTAGCACGATTGGCAAATGCGTTTTCAAGACCATTGCGGAGGCTGCTAATCGGAGAGTATTACTCTCCTCCCCCGTTAAGCGGGACTCGATCAGCCCCATTTTAGAGAAAAAGGGGTAAATATGATCATAGAGCTCCTCCCCTGCCTTCGTTAAGGCAAAAGGGCGCCGATTAAAGAGCTTCACCCCTAAGCTATGTTCTAACTGTAAAATTTGCCCACTCACCGCAGGCTGTTGAATACCATACGGCATCTTACGTACCGCTGCAGTTATCCCTTCGTACTTTGCGACATAAAAAAACAACTCTAGGTGGTGAACATTCATATGAACTCATACTCTAATCAATAACCTTCCTCTATAAAAACTTATTTTCATTAAAAGATCATTGATTAAAACAATACAGGACGCCTCCTCTCTGCTTGAGATAATCTCTCCTACAGTTTGTAATTTATTCTAAGTTCTGCTCGCTTTTAGTTACGGGCTGACTAAATTTCGTAAAAGCCATGAAGATTACGGAAGGAAACGAAAAGCTTATCAAGGTCCTAGATGGAGCCTCCGAAAAACTACGCTCACTTTTAGAAATGCAAGGACGACCTGAGGGGGCTCTCCGCATCGCCGTTGTTGGCGGTGGTTGTAGCGGTCTACAATATCAAATGGACCTCGTGGACGAACCAAAACACCGTGATATTCGCGTGCGCACGAATGACGTAGCGGTGGTGATCGACCCCAAAAGCGCCCTCTTTGTCTCCGGGAGTGAATTAGATTACTCTGACGACTTACAGCAAGGGGGCTTTAAGGTCACTAATCCTAATGCCTCGGTCACCTGCTCTTGTGGCGAAAGCTTCAGCGCTTAACTCCTTTTATATGCCTACCTCGTTTCAGACCCTTGCGCTCCCAGCCGACCTGACACTGACAGACGAGCAAATCAAGACCGCCTACGACGCGAGTGGACGAGCTGAACAGCACCTCACGGCACGCAACACCTTACTCCACCCCGCCTCTCGGCTTGAAGCTTGGATGAAGTTAAACCAGCTGGAAGTAGCCCGTCACGCTAGTATTCCGGACGAACTCATCCCGCTTTTCTCTCAACTTTCCCAGCTCATTAACGAGGTTTCCCAACTAGCGCTCAAAAAACAAAAAGCAACCACCCTCCTTTCCCAAACCCTAATTGATAAGCAACTCTTCCAGACCAAGCCTGAGCTAGACCAACTCGCTCATAAGCTCGCAACTTATCGAAACCAAGCCCTAGCCTCGCTTTCTGGCCTTCAGAACTCGCCCCATCCCACCGAGGCGAACACCACGTTGCAAACCTTAAAGTTTTTGCGAAAATGGGAACATGAGCTCGATAAATCTTATACCCAACTTCTGTAATGACCAAGCTCCTCATCCTCCTCGCTCTACTCACATTAGTGCTCTCAGTCGTTCTTAAGAAAGCACTGACTAAATCCGTAAATGCGAATGGCATCCAAGCTCAACTCAACACCGTAAAGCTCCTCGAAAAAATCTCTCCCTATCCAGCCGAAGTAGCATTAGATAAAAACATTACCTTAAAAGGAGGGAAACTGCTCATCCCTAAATCGATTTCAGACTCCCAACTCATAACCGACCACGCCTCTGCGCTCATGGCTCTTGGGATGTGCATCCTTAGCCGTGGAGCTAATACGTGGAATAAGCGCCACCAGTCTATGCGACTCTTTGACCAAGCATTTTTACCTTTTGTCTTATTAATCACCTTCTTTGGAATCCTCGCCAAAACCATCCCTGCTAACATGGCGATAATGATACTGGCGGGTGGCTTGATTCTCAATTGCCTGAATAACTTCTATATCTGCTGGGTGCGTAAACTAGCTATGAAGCTTGCCTTAGACCGCATGAAAAGCGTCGAGCTCTACACTAAACAGGAAGATGCCAAAGCCACCAACTCTTACCTTAAGTCCTATCCATACAAGTACCTTATTCCTAATGGTATGAAGAGGCTCGGATAATCGAGTATATCAAATACTCCTAAAAAGTTGGCAGTCCTCTAAAGCTGTAAATGACGTCTCTCATCGTTTATAATTAGTCTCCTTTTCTATTCCCCCTTGCCAAATGTGAACATTTAAGGTCAACATTAGTCTTACTCTGTGTACGAGCCACCCCATGCCTTCCGAACCCAACATTGCCCCAGAAAATGCAAATACAGCCGACCCACTGCTAAAGTCGGCTGCAGCTACAGAGAAGAACTCTCTCCTCAGTAGCTTCGCAAACCCGAACCCTGCGGAAGAAAATGACACTTCCAAAAAAGCAGTAAACCTAACGAGGAAAAACACATCAGGGTTTGGAAAAGACACTCTACGACAAGAGAAGCGCACTCCCACTTCCACAAAATTAGCTGAAAGCAAAAAGGAAGAAATGATCTCAACGGCGAAGGAGCTTCTCAAAAGAGCAGGCACTTCTATAGACCAAATTGCAGCGGCCAACCACGAACTAAAACGAGGGTTCAGCGATCAAAAAGCAAAATCTAAATTCTCTGAAATCGCAAACGCCCCTAAAGGAGTCCTCGACAAACTCAACGCAACCAAGCCCGAAGACCCTTTTCAGAATAAAGACTTTAACACAAAAAATTCTGATGAAGTAATCGATAATAAAGACATAAACTCTGCAGGATTCACCTCCGATGACATTATCAGCGAACGTTCACGTAGAGTTGAAGTGAAAGTCAGAAACAGTGGGTTTCACTACTTTGGGCTCGTCTCATTTTTAGCCTTAGGTGCCTTAATAGCCTTCATAGGCTATAAATTTATCAATGGACTGATAAGTGATGATGTCGTACTCACGGAAGAAGATATAGCAGAAATCACCGCTCCCGTTGAAGAAGCAATCGCACCAGACCTTTTACAACCTATTTCAGAAGACTCTCCTCTTCTAACTGAAGCTCGTTCTGTAATTTCGGATTATTTCAAGGCCGACAGTAAAAGGTTTGCTTACACATTTATAATCCCTAATAACTCTTCCAACGCCGACTTTAGCCAGTACTGGGAACCAACCGCAGACTTCTCCAGCGACTCTCTTGTTTACAATGAGGGCTTCACCCTGCCAAACAATAGCCACTGGACATCTTTCACCTATGGGGAAGGGAAGGGAAGGCTGAAAGTTATACTGAAGAAAATGCCAAATGAAAACTTTAAAATTGACTGGCAAACCCTGAGTGAAATCGAAGGGAAGTCTCTAGCTGACGCCAAGAGTGAAATCCAAACAACCCCATTCATAATCCGTGCTTGGCTCACTTCCGGAGATTACAATACTATTTCTTTTAGTGATGCGTACTGGAACAACCTAGTAGCCAAGGACGTCAACGGAACAACTCTAAATACCTATATTGCTAAGGAGTCTAAGGACTTCGAAGATATCAATCGTGCGATTAGGGAGAATGGCATTAGCCACCCTAAGTGGGGCAGCCTAGGCGTTTACACAAAAATCCTGGTTAAAAAACCCGAGATCGGAGCCGACCATGTCCAAATCCTAGATGTACTCTCAACCAGTTGGACAGAAGAAATCGACAAATTAAGAGACAACTAACCTAATTCGTTCCTGTAAAAGTTTATATCGACAAATAAACCGACCTCCTTTATATGATACCTATGACTATTTTAGCATTCGGACCTCTTGGACCAATGGAAATCGGAGTGATCTTCGTTGCCATTCTCGTTCTCTTCGGAGCAAAAAAAATCCCTGAGTTCGCCAAAGGCCTCGGTAAAGCTACTGGCGAGTTTAAAAAAGCCCGCGAAGAGTTTGAAGGCGAAATCAGCCGTGCAGAAAAATCTGTACGAGAGGATAAGAACGAAGATAAGGACAAGGACGCATAAGCACCCTGTAAGGCTTCCATAAGCCTAGACTCTCTATTTCTTACTAGTAGCCACGTTATTGTCTAACGTGGTTTTTTTGTACCTGTCCTCCTTATTATGAAGTTTGCTCTCCTTATCTCTCTTAGTTTCCTCTCCCTCCTTCCTGCTCAAGAGGTCTCTTTGATGGTCTATAACCTGCAAAACTTTCTCGATAAAAAAGTCTATCGAAATGGGGAGCTCGCGGGGACTAAATACAAGGCCGAAGAAGAGATCCAAGCCCTAGTTAACATCATCACCTCCGCCGACCCCGATATATTAGGCATCTGCGAAATAGGAACTGAAGACGACTTCAAAATCCTCCAAGAGCGGCTTCAAGCTCAAGGGCTAAAATACCCTTACAGTGAACATGTTGATGCAGCTGACTCCGTACGACATTTAGCGTTGCTTTCTAAGTACCCTATTACGCAGGTACATAGCTATACTCAATTCACCTATAAAATTGGCAAATACACCTACCCTCTACGCCGAGGGCTCTTACACACTGAAATTCAGGTTGGCGACCACACTCTGCACGCCCTCGGAGCGCATCTGAAATCCAAGCGTCCAGCTGAGTATGCCGACCAAGCAGTAATGCGCCTTAAGGAAGCTTATCTTATACGGGAGCAAATCGACAAAATTCTCAGCGCCGCGCCTCAGTCTAATTTACTCCTCTACGGAGACCTCAACGATAGCTTCCAGTCTTCTACCTTAAAGGCTCTCAAAGGAAATTACCGGAGCGAAAAACGACTGGAGCCGCTAGACCTGACCGCCCCTAATGGATCCTACTGGACACATTATTGGAGTTATGAACGAATCTATAGTACCTTTGATTACGCCCTGTGTAATCGCAGCTTACTGAAGCATGTTGACCAGGAAAAGAGTAGTATCTATTCCCCAAAAAACGTCCTCATCGCAAGTGATCACCGCCCCTTAATGATCTATTTTAATTTCGAATAAGACGGCACTCACCTTACTCCTCATTAAGCATGGCGACCGTAAGGATCGCATCACGCATCCCATGAATTTTCTTTTTATCCGCTGGGTTAATGGTAACCAAAACCCCTCCTAGAGTGACTTCTTTATAATCTTCGGAGACGAAGTAGTAAGGGCAGAGCCGAACCCGTCCCTTCATCGTCCGTAACTCCCCGCTTTCATCGTAGTATGCATGTTCGACAAGCTTTGTATCGGCAAACTCCTGTAAGATATAAGGGTTTGCACTAAAATCCTCCTGAGCCTTATTCATGGCCGCTTGCCAATCTGCCCCTGAGCTATCATGCCCAATTGTTACGCCGCGTGAACCCCATGCATTTTCAGAAAAACCGCTCACCTTTAGAACAAGCTCTCGCTCCTTTTGGCTCAGCTTTCCAACCTTGTCCCAACTATGAACATTCAGCTTAGGGATGGCCGCATAAGGAGGTAGCGGCGAAGGATCAACAACCCAACCGTAGGGGATTATCTCCTTGAGTGCCTTAATCTGCTTTGCTCGTAGTTCCTCCTCCCATAATTCCTTCAGAGCCGGCGTGTGAAAGAGCGCCAGCCAAAGCTTTTCCTCTAAGTGGGGCTTCAGAGGAGGTGTGACTTCTTGCTCAGTAAAGAGTTGCTGAATACTCGGAATATTTTCCCAATCAAAGAGCTCAAAAAACCGGTAAACCCCATCCCTTGAATTTTCGATATTTTCAGCAGATTGACAACTCCAATGTGGTCCATACTCATCATTCAAGGCCTCTGTAAGGTAGCGCATTTCTGGAAGGTAATCTGCTGATTCTTCAGAAATATGAACCTCTAAGCCCTCAGGACGAATTGAGCGAAACCCAGTAAGCATCCCCTCACCGATAACATCTTCATACTGCGCGCTCAGCCAGCTGGTAACACCGATTCCACCAGGAACCGAATCTAATTCCGTAAGCGAAAGCCCCTCGTCCGTAAGTAATAAGTCTGGTCGAATAACACGAGGCAAAGAATTCTTATAGAGCGCTGAGGCTTGGGCTTCTAGCAGCCATTCTGGCTTTCCTGCATCTAGAACCTCGGCGAGCCAGGGCGTGATTGAGGATTTTTTGCTCCTCTTATACAGCCGGTCACAAGCCATCTGAAACTTTAGTAATATCGGGCCTAGTCGCTCAAGCTGCTTAACAACCTTCTTTTCCAGTGGAAAAGGCTCAGGAGAAAGGTGAAACGGAAGCCCCGCTTCACGAAAAAGCCCGTCCTCGGGTAAAGCCTCAATAAATTTTTGATACGGTTTCATTCAGATTACAAAACGAGCTAGCCTTTCCTCATTCACTTCTCGGTACTACCATTTCACTCTGGAAGCACAGGAAGAAATTGAAGCATTTGTTCATAACGGGCGATATTGAAGGCGCGGTTATCTTGCTGCATTTGCTCCACTTCATCGACCAGGCACAGAGCGATCATTTTCTTAGCCTCTTGCTCCTCTTCCCCGTCAGCCACTAAGCGGTCGTAATGCTCTTTCACAAAAGCAGTTTCAGCCGAACTCATTTGCTCTTCAACGGCAGGAAGGAGTTTATCACTTAATTCATCTCCGGTAAATTCTTCACTCATTACTTTCAGTTCCTAGTACATGGTTTAATACAACAGGGTAGGCTTTACGTGCTAGCATATGCGAGCGCTTACGGATGCTCTGGGCCTTACCTAGTGCTAGACACTCCCCGAACATCTCCCGACACTCTTGGTAATTCAATTTGCGAATAGCGCTTTTCACTAAAGGTAATTTATTAACGCCTACCGATAGCTCCTCAATCCCCATTCCAATAAGTAATGGTAACAGCTCAATATCACTAGCCATTTCGCCACAGACCCCGGTCCAAATCCCATTATTCAATCCTGCTTCGACCGTCATCTTCATCAATCGAAGCACGCCTGGATCTGCAGGGCGATACAGATCGGAAACGAGCTCGTTCACTCGATCCACTGCCGTCGTATACTGCACTAGATCATTTGTCCCTATCGAGAAAAAGTCTGCCACTTTAGCCAATTCATTAGCTAATAATGCTGCCGAGGGAATTTCAATCATGACACCTACTTGGTAATCGTCTCCAACTTCATAACCTTCGCTGAGGAGCTCGCTCTTACACTCTTCTAGTAGAGCCTTCGCTCGCTCAAGTTCTGACAATAACGATACCATCGGAAACATAATTCCCACTTTCCCATATGGTGTAGCTCGCAAAAGAGCCCGTAGTTGGACTTTAAAAATTTCAGGACGTGCCAATGAGAAGCGAATTCCACGTCTTCCTAGAAACGGATTAGGCTCGGGCGTCTCTAAAACCTCGCCACTCATCTTATCTCCACCAGAATCCAGCGTACGGAAAATAGTCATCCCTGGAGAGACTCCTTTGACGACTTCCTTGTAGAGCTCGGCCTGTTGGTCTTCATCTGGAATCTCGTCACTTTCCAATAAATAGAACTCGGTCCGAAAGAGTCCGATTCCGTCCGCCCCATTAGTTTTCAACTGATCGACCTCATTGGCAAATTCAACATTGGCGGACAGGGTGATTTTACGCCCATCAACAGTCTCACTAGGTAAACTACTCTCACTTTTCAGTCGGATTCGGAGTATCTCTTCTTTTTCCCAGTATTCGCGGTACGTATCTACCGTTTCACGGCTTGGATTCACAATCAGTAATCCCCGAGTGCCATCTAATATACAATTTGCCAACCCTACGACATTCATTACCGCGTCCTCAACTCCGACCACGGCAGGAATCCCTAAAGAACGTGCTAGGATTGCCGTATGTGAGGTGTGGCTGCCCTTCTCAGTAGCGAAACCCAGCATGATATCACGATCCATACTAACGGTATCAGATGGAGTTAAATCATAAGCAATCAGTACATGAGCATGCTCAATCGGCGGAGCCTTATCACCCAGACGAATCAAGTTATCTAGCAGGCGCATGGCTACATCCTCGAGATCGATTGCGCGTTCTGCTAGGTAGGAATCCTCAACTCGGCGGAGGGCCTCCATATACCCTTGGATAACGGCATAGTAACAGTATGAGATGTTAACTAATCGATCTTTGAGCATCGAGCACACTCGTTGCCTAAGAGTCCGATCTTCTAGCAGGAAAATATGAGCTTCAAAAATTTGGCTCTCTTCATCTCCTGATATAGTGGAAACAGTTTCACGAATCCCTTCTAGCTGTTCACGGGTCTCGGCTAGAGCCTTTTCAAAAACTTCAATTTCAGAGTCTACCTGATCTACTCTAATTGAATACACATCTGGGGCGGAAAACCCTCTAGCATTTACATGTGTTTTACTAAACGCCAATCCAGGGGAAACTCCTTTCCCTTCGAATACGAGCTCCCGTAAACCTACCGCTGTGTATTCTAGGTTCAAAGGCTTTAATTATCGTCGAAATTATTCGCTACAAGGTCAGTCATAATTTTCAATGCCTCTTCCTCATCATCACCCTCAGTCGTAATCACTAGTTTAGATTCATAACCAGCAGCTAACATCATAAGTCCCATAATACTTTTTCCATCTACCTCTTCTTCATCCTTTTCCACTCGAATGTCGCAGGAGAACTGGCTAGCCGTCTTAACAAACTGTGCAGCTGGACGCGCATGAATACCTAACTTATTTTTTACGATGACCTCTTGAGATAGCATAACTGAAAATATTTTTCAGATCATGCCTTATTTTCAATTGCAACTGCAAGGACTATTTAAGGTTCATTATTGTCTAATTGACGCTAAAACTCTCAGTCTCAATGGTCATTTCGCTCTTTGACGTAAATCTCGTAAGGCCAGCATGAGCTTGGAATACTTAAATTCATACCCGTAATCTAGCAGAGCGCTAGGGTATACCCACCGACTTTTTAAAACGAGTTCAGCCTCGGTGCGCATTATTCTAGTGCCCAACTGCAACATCCATTCGTTTGCTCGTATCCCAAACGGAATCCCCCAGACCGTCCTTAGCCCTCGCGTGAAATCATCGTTTGTTTCGGCCTCGGGGGAAACTAGGTTCACTGCACCCTCAACCGTTCTATGATCTACAATAAAAGCTATCGATCGACAAAAATCCTCCTCATGCAGCCAGCTAACCATTTGCTTACCGCTCCCCATCGATCCACCTAATCCCATACGGGTAATAGCGCTAAGCTTATCAAAAACCGTGCCCTTCTCTACTCCTAGTACAATCGCAGTTCGTATAGACACCTTACGGATATTCGCTTCGTCTTCATAAAAGGCCTTTTCCCAAGCCTTCGCCACATTCATACTAAAGTCATCCCCAATCACGCCTTCCGCTTCCGTATGAGGCATCACGCCCTCGCCCTGCTCACGATGCTCGTAGATCGTTGCAGTACTACTATTAATCCACACTTCAGGTGGTTTAGTTAAAGATTTAATCGCATCGCCTATTAGTTTTGTCGTAGTTACCCGGCTCTCTAAAATCTCTTTCTTATGCTCATCAGTATAACGGCAATTCACAGTTCGTCCCGCGAGATTAATAATCGCTTCTGTCCCCTCTAATTCCCGAACCCAATCACCCAGAGTAAGGCCGTCCCATTCACAATACCTAGCCCGTGCAGAGCAGCCCTCTAGTCGTCTCGCTATTGCGACGACTGAAAAGCCTTTGCCTATAAAGAACTCTGAAAGAATTCGTCCCAGAAAACCATTAGCTCCCGTAATTATAATTTTTTTCATATCAGTCAGATGTTATGTAGCAGTTTCAATGGGCCCGTTTCCTTAGCTAAATCTTTTTTGCACAAACAACGCACAATTAGGAGGCCTAGTTCGCCTGCGAACCGTAACTCATCATAGATGCGTCTCCCTAGCTGCCGATCTTTTATTATTCTTCGCTTCATCATATTAGGCCGCAAATTGTTTTTCGAGAGCGTCTAGCAGATCCACTTCCTGCTCTAATTCATTTTTCAAGGCATGAAGCCGACGCCCCATATCCCAGCGAAAGTAAGCCTCTAGCCCTGCCTGCAACCAGCTCCACCCAGCTGCCAGCTCAAAGTTATAGAGAAATACAACGGCCGTACGTTCCCTGTCGATATACATAAAACGCCAAGTGCCCGTAAACCCCTTCAGGAAATGAGGACCATTAATCATCTTAATAGTCACATGGCGAGGTCGGTCATACTTCAGGTACTCGCACTCTATCACGGGCTTGCTTCCTGTCATCAGCTCCAGCACGCCGTCTTCTCTCCATTTGTCTTTCGTGGCCTCTGTTAAACCTGTTAAAAATGGGTCCCAAGTCTTACGGTTAATAAAGCGTTGCGCGAAGTCAAAGACCTCCAACGGCGGGGCGTTAATCTCTATTCGTTCTCTTATCGTTTTCATTGTAATTTTCGTTTATTCAGTTTTTTGTGAAAATCGTTTATCTACAGATATAACTTTCTTACCTTCCATTGCTTAGCTCATGATCTTGAGCGCCATCTGCATCCCTTTGGACTGAGCCATATTTGCAGCTTTATCTCCCATAGAGCTCACCAGACTTACAAACTCTGCGAGGTCGGTCATTTGTTTATTGAATGCTTCCACATCAATCCCTTTGAGCCCTTTGGTTTCGTCTGCACAATTTTCCAACACCTGTAGCGCAGGGTCAATTTCTCGACGTTTACGCTCCTTGGCAACAGCTTGGAAAATTTTCCAGACATCTTTTTCTGCTTCAAAAAACTCCTTCCGTTCACCTTTCTTAGTAACGATACGGAGCAAATTCCAACCGACCAATTCCTTAAGGCTAGTGTGCGCATTCCCGCGGCTGATCTGAAGCTCTTCCATAACCTCATCCGTGCTCATAACCAAAGGGCTTGTCATCAGCAAAGCATGAACCTGAGCCATTGTGCGGTTAATCCCCCACTGCGTCCCCATTACTCCCCAGCGAGTAATAAATTCCTCGCGGGCTTCCAAAAACTTTTGACGCTCTACATCTGTCATTGG
>JALZUI010000164.1 GCA_023301545.1 Akkermansiaceae bacterium | reverse complement strand
ATTCGCTATTAACTAATGGAACCAAAACCCTAGTTCACAGCCGAATCTAATACATGAAGCTCGAGGGGCTGTACTACTCCCCTGTTGATTCCTGAATCTTCCATTCTAAAATATATCCGCTGGCTGCCTTATTGATAGGGATTAGCTCCCAACCAGACTTCTCGCCACCTTTCATCACTACGCCGTACTTTATACCCTCTTTGTTAACTCGCTCTACCCAACCATCGAATGGAGCTTCATCTCTACCCCTCCAAGAAAGGTCTCCATCAGAACTAACTTCTGCCCCCATCCAAAAAGCTCCCTTCTTAGGAAGAACATTCCGAGCAATTTTCTTTAGGACTCCGTCATCTCCGGCACTTACAGGTAAAGCTAAACGCGCACCTACAGCTTTGGCCTCACGTCTCGCATCAGCCCATTTACATCCCTCAATATTACAGTAGCGAATAAAGTTTTTCGAGCGGTAGGCATTAGGCGGAAGAGGGGCCTTATTACCCTCCGCTATTTTCATAACTCTATTAATCTGATCCTCGGTAGACCCTTTTTGACTCCCTTCCAAATTCCAACTGATAAAATACGGCTTAGCTATGCTAGCATTACTAATTCTCAGTTCCTCTTCATTATCCAGAGCCACCATACCATAGCGCTCTGCCGAAAATTCAGGAAACTGCCAACTCTCGCCATTAATCCAAGCTAAGTCTAATGCACCTGTCGTACCGCCTCCAGTCCAGGCTTCTTCAACTCCTCTTAGATTCATTGTTCTTACCAATTTCCCAATTAGCACCGCTGTAGTCGGGCACGCTAAATACCCTCCATTACGCTCGGCCGATTCTTGCGCTTTTTTCCAAGTTAAGGCTTCCTCTACTAAATAGTAAGCGACCCCACCCGAGGACACGGTCCCCTTAGGCAGCACTGAGAACTCTCCAGCCTTGAGCTGCGCCTCCAAAGGAGCTAATAAGGACGTACTCGTTTCTTGCGCTATGTAAATCACCTGAGCATCTTTAACCTGCTCCGTACTATTCACTGGGGATTCTCCCTGTCGCAATTTTTTCCTGCTGCCATTGTACTTGATAAGCATGATCGTTATAATCATCAAGGTCGCTACTGTACAAACAGCTTTAACTAAGGCGTTGTATGTAGACTTTTGCTTTCTGGCTTCTTTATACGCTTGAGACTCATAGCTTTGCCGAGGGGCAGTAGTGGCCGCCGCTAATTTAATGGGATTAGGCGCGGAAGGAGTAGCCTTCACAAGTACAGGAGCCGCCACTACCCGGCTTTTCGCAGCCCCTGGTCTCTTGCTTCCAAAAGGCGAAGGCTTAGGAATATTAAAAGCCACTGCACCGCCCTGACCTTCTGTGGGGTTATCAATACTTAACTTCAGAGTTTTTAACTCATCTAAAAGGTTGTTTACATCCGGGTAACGTAAGTCTGGATCTTTTCCAATTGCCAGTCTAATAATTCTATCAAAAGCCTCTGGAACGTCTTGCGCTTTACTAGGTTCAATATATGGCTCAGCTGGCAAAGCCCCCACGAGTAGCTCATACAATAAAACCCCGAGCGAATAAATATCTGAACGCTCGTCAATTGCCGCCGGATTATTAACGACTTCAGGAGCAGTATAACCAGGGGTCCCGTAAATCACTTTACCTAGCTCCGACTCTTCTACTGGTCGAGCCAACCCAAAATCACCTAGCTTTGGTGTGGCCTTAGGATCTAACAAAATATTAGCAGGCTTGATATCGCGATGTAAAATACCCGCCTCATGAGCGTGTCCAATTCCTTCAGTAATGCCGATAATTAGGTCCAGAGCTACACTAGGAACAATTACCTTCCCATGAGCAGAATGGTGCAGAGACTTACCGTCTACAAACTCCATAATAATAAAAAGCATCCCATCCACCTCTCCAAAATCGAAAAAACCCACCAGATTAGGGTGATTCACACGGGACATCACTTTGGCTTCCGCTCGAAAACCTGTGCTAAACTCAACATCAGAAGACATTTCGCGAGGAAGCACCTTAATTGCGACTTTACGATCAATCGAATTCTGGTTCGCTAGGTACACGGCGCCCATTCCACCCGCGGCAATAAATGAGAGAATCTCATATTGAGGAAAATGGATCTGTAATTCTTCAATACTAAGAGGTACAAATTCTGGGACTTCGGTCATAGTTCGCTATTGTAAATATCGTAAAATAGAATTACTACATGCAGAGAACATTGCCATAATAATATCTTACTCAATCATTCAATACTAAGACCAAAACCATTACAATACAAATTCTTGATGAACAACAACTCCATTATACTGAAAAATCTGGGCGAGGATGGACTTTCCAAAATAAGTAGCGAATTTTACAAAATCATGCGAGAAGACGATTTAATCGGCAAGATGTATCCCGATGATGATTGGGCCGGAGCTGAGGATCGTTTTTGTAAGTTTCTTTTATTCCGCTTTGGAGCCAACCAAGATTACATAAAGGAGCGTGGCCACCCCCGCCTACGGATGCGGCACGCCCCTTATTTAATTGGCGAAAAAGAGCGTGACCGCTGGATGGAGATTATGGATGAAGCAATGACCCGTTGCGAGGTGCCTGACGAGGTCTTTAAGGAACTTCACGACTTCTTCGCTAATGTCGCCGACTTTATGCGTAACCACTAACTCTCTTTTTTCATGACCGAAAATGCCATTTTCTTCTCTATTTACGGAAGTTTGCTCGCCATTGTCTTGCTCTACATTCTTCCTGTTTCCATCTTCGATTTCCGCAAACTATTAGAGGCCCATAAAAATGGAAAACACATAGATGAGCCAGAAACCGCAGGCGTTGCTACTGGTCATATCAATTTCACGGATGTCTTCATCGCGCTCTTATTCTTCTTCATTTTTAAACCTCCCTCCACGCCTGTAGAAGCCACGGAGATTTCAACTTCAGTCCTTGGCATCACCTTGGTATCGCAAGTTTTCTTTATCGGTATGATCGCTACCGTATGGGGATTTCGCGTCAACCTTGTCCAAGCCTTTGGATTAAAGCTGATGCAACCTCGCTTCCTAAAATGGAGCGCTATTGTCATCCTCAGCGCTTGGGGGCTCACCTACCTTAGCCAACTCACGGGGTACCTTTCATTTCTAGAATCATACTACGGCAAGCCTACGCTCCAACCAGTCGTTCTAGCTCTGCAGAATTCTACAGATCCTTCCATTCTCGCTTTAATCACTCTGACCGCTTGCATCGGGGCGCCTTTTGCGGAGGAAGTCATCTTCCGGGGCTTCCTCTTTCCCGTAATTAAAAAGTACTCCAACCTCCCTCTAGCGCTCTTCGTTTCGGGGCTTCTTTTTGCTCTCATTCACTACAATCTAGGGTATTTCCCCATCCTTTTCGTTATGGGGGTTCTCCTCGCACTGGCCTACGAACGCACTCGATGTTTATGGGTTCCGATCATCACCCATATCATCTTTAATTCCATCACGATCGCAGCCCAATTATCCATGCGTGTGGTAGACATCCCTGTTCCTCAACAATAGCACCGATGAACCGCCCCTTACATGACCTTTCCGAAAACGAGCTTATCGCAAAGCTTAAGGGTGAGATCCGCAGCTCTCCAGGAGTCATCGGCATCGGTGATGATTGCGCCGTCCTAGCAGGAAACCAGCTCCTCAAAACCGATTCTGTTATCGAAGGGCGACACTACCTCGCCACAACGGCCCCTGCCCAAGTCGGCAGAAAGGCTCTTGCGCGCGTCATGAGCGATTTCGCCGCTATGGGAGGTGAGCCTGATTCGTTTCTTATCACCTGCGGGCTACGCGCCTCATCTCAGCTCGACTACCTCTTAGAGCTCTATCGAAGCATGGACGCTCTCTGCGCTCAATACGGCGGCTATATTGTGGGGGGCGAAACCTGCACCGTCCCCGAGCACGCTCCCCAGTTTTTTTGCATCTCTGGTTACGCGCATTGCCCGCAAGCCCCCATCCTTCGCTCCGGCGCCGCTATTGGCGACCTTCTCTATGTTACTGGTGATTTAGGGAACAGCTTAGAAAGCTCGCATCATCTCAACTTCTCGCCCAAGCTAAACGAAGCCGCTTGGCTAGTGCAAAATGCTCGCCCCAGCGCCATGATGGACCTCTCCGACGGCCTCGCTCAAGACTTGCCTCGACTCGCCACTGCTAGCGGAGTCGGCTACTCGCTCAATCTTGAAGCGCTCCCACTACGCCAAGGCGCTACAACCCAAATGGCCCTACAGGACGGAGAAGATTACGAGCTCCTCTTTAGCCTTCCGCCAGAGTTTGCTGCCAGTTTAGCAAAGGCGCCATTTA
>JALZUI010000163.1 GCA_023301545.1 Akkermansiaceae bacterium | reverse complement strand
GCATCTATTTATCTTTAAAAAATATTTGCATATCTTAAGTAAGCCTTTAATTTTGTACGTAAATAAAACCATGGCAATTAAATCCCTTCCTAAATATCTGACCGAAGAAATTATGCTCAATCCTGAGCAACGTGACTTTCCTAAATTCGACCTCATTCGCTTACTTAATCAAGTTTTTGAACCTATCGCAGGCTGCAAAATCTGTATCCTAACCGACTTTGATGAACCAGTGAAGTACATCAAAGATTTCCAATTCCTAAAAGAAGAGGGCTTTGAAGTTCAAAAGAATGCTTACAAGTACTTCCACCAAGCGCTCCTAGAGTTTGCTAACGAAAAGCTGGGTACAACCGGTGGCGAAATGTTCGCGTATGAGTACACTAACGGCTCTAACCTAGACCTCAAAGATGATGTCTGGGACACAGACGGAAACAAGCTCTCACTAGATAACGACATCTACCCGAATTACGATATCATCCTTTGTATTTCCACCTGGTCCGCGACGGCTCCATTGACTGCTAAGTGTAAGGAGCACGGCTTCCGTGGCGCTACGATGCACGGAATGAACGACATTATTCTCAACAGCGGATTAGCGGTAAACTATGACGAGGTTTCAGCAGATGCGGAACGTATCCGTTTAGCGATGACCAATGCAGATGCGATCGAGATTGATTTCGCGCTCGAAGATGGTCGTGTTCTCACCGCTTGGCTTGGATTGGATGCGCAAGACGCACAGAAGTCTCACGGTCTCTGTAAGGGAACGGCGCCAGACATTGCGAACCTTCCAGCAGGTGAGGTTTACTTCGTCCCACATGATGCCAAAGGTGAATTCCCGATGAAGTACGAAGATGGAACGCTGGGTCTCCTGACCGTTGATAAGCGTAATATTTTAAAATCTGAATTGATCGAGGGTAATCAAGCTACGATCGACGAGCACAATGCTCGCCTGAAAGATGATCCGATGACGGGAACTCTAGGCGAACTCGGTTTCGGCACGCAGGTTCTCCCTGTTTCCTACCAAGATATTCAGGACGAAAAAGTTCTTGGGACCTGTCACCTAGCTACCGGTCGTGATGACCATTTGGGTGGAGATATTGTTCCAGAGATGTTCAAGAAGCACGAGAACAGTACGCATGATGATATTCTATTCGCTCCGCACAAGACCCCTAACTTTAATGTGAAAGAGGTCCGCATGAAGCGTGGAGATCAGGAGGAAGTGATTATTGAAAACTTCCGTCCTTCTGCATACATCATGAATGCACTAGCTTCCGACCGTTAATGGTTCGGTAAGCTAATTACCCTCTCAACAATGGATCAAGGCTACCCTTGATCCATTTCTTTTTGTGTGTACGGTGAGGCCGATATGACAAACTTACTGCTAGCGACCTCTAATGCTCATAAAACTGAAGAGATTCAGAAAATCCTGGGCGATACGGTACAGGTTAGTGACTTGCGGAGCTTGCCTGAAGTAGGAGAAATCGTTGAGGACGCAGAGACCTTTGAAGGGAATGCGAATATTAAATCCACGACTGTGTCACAGCTGTCTGAGGGGCTTGTGCTTTCTGACGATTCGGGATTGGCGGTAGCCTCCTTGGATGGAGCGCCTGGGATCTATTCAGCTCGATATGCTGGGCCTGAGGCCAGCATGGAGGAAAATAAAGCCCTGCTTCTCACTAATCTAGCGGGCGTTACCGACCGTCAAGCAGCCTTTGTTTGTGTTCTTTCTGTGGCTAGGGCGGGGGAGGTCGTGGCTACCTTTCGCGGTGAATGTGCAGGATCGATCATTGATAGCGAACTAGGGAGTGGGGGCTTTGGTTATGACCCGCTCTTTATACCTGAGGGTTATGAGAAGACCTTTGCGGAGCTTCCTGCCGAGGTTAAGAACGAGATCAGTCACCGAGCGGTGGCGATGAAAAAATTCCAGACATGGTTAAGCTCGCAGTCATAGGAGGAGGTCCTGCAGGGCTACGCGTGGCCGAGTTGGCCTCCGCCGCGGGGATATCCGTGCACTTGTATGAACAAAAGCGCTCAGTGGGACGTAAGTTCTTAGTGGCCGGTAAGAGTGGCCTGAACTTAACAAACGCCGCTACGCGTGATGATTTTTTGTCGGTTTATCAAGGGAGCAGTTTTCCCGCCGCGTTATGGGCGGAGATCTATGATCATTTCGATAACACCGCCGTGCGGGATTGGGCGCACTCGCTGGGGCAAGAGACCTTTGTATCCAGTGGGAAGAAGGTGTTTCCTGAATCGATGAAAGCCGCTCCATTACTCCGCCGATGGGTTGAGCAAATTAGGGCGCAAGGAGCAGCGTTTCACTTAAACCACAGTTTTCAGCAGATCGAACCAAAAGGGACAGGGTACGAACTGACCTTTGAGACGGCTGAAGGCTTGCATGTGATCGAGGCCGAGCAAGTTGTCTTTGCGCTCGGAGGAGGTTCTTGGCCAAAGACGGGGTCAGATGGGGGCTGGGTAGGAGCGCTCCGTAACTTAGGGGTTCCTGTAGATACATTAGAAGGAGCGAATTGTGGATGGGAACTCGATTGGCCTAGTGGTTTTTTAGCCGAGTTTGAAGGCACGCCGTGGAAAAATCTAGTCTGCCATGTGGGCGAGCAATCACTTACAGGTGAACTAGTAATTACTCGTTACGGCCT
>JALZUI010000162.1 GCA_023301545.1 Akkermansiaceae bacterium | reverse complement strand
GCCTTAATTTGATCTCTGAGGTGGGCTGCTTTTTCGAAGTCTAAGTTGTTCGCCGCGGAGAGCATTTCCTTTTCGAGCTCCATAAGAATAGCGGTAGCGTTGTAGATCGCTTCGTCTTCGCCGACTATGCTAGCCTCAACGGTTTTTCCGCCTCGGTCTTCGTGAGAGAACTGCTGTAAGGATTTTTGAACGGGACGGACGACACTGGTGGGGGTGATGCTATGTTCTTCATTGTGTGCGATCTGTTTCGCACGGCGGTATTCGGTGACATCGATGAGTTTTTTGATCGAATCAGTGATGACGTCACAAAAGAGGTAGCATTGCCCGTTGACATGACGAGCGGCGCGGCCAGCAGTCTGGATGAGGGAGGTGTCGTTTCTGAGGAACCCTTCTTTATCCGCATCGAGAATACAGACTAGAGAGACTTCGGGGAGATCAAGTCCTTCACGGAGAAGGTTAATGCCAATGAGGATGTCAAACTCAGCGGCGCGAAGTGCGCGGAGAATTTCGACCCGCTCGATGGCGTCGATGTCAGAGTGTAGGTAACGAGCTTTGAGGCCTGTATCCTTTAGGTAATCAGCTAGGTCTTCAGCGGTACGCTTAGTTAGAGTAGTGACAAGGACTCGCTCGTTTTTTTCGACGTTTTGTCGGCAGAGCTCGATCGTTTCATCAATTTGTCCTTTGAGCGGGCGCATTACTAACTCGGGATCGAGAAGGCCGGTAGGACGGATGATTTGTTCGATAATTAATTGTCGCCCCAGTTTGTTAGGATCGAAATCTTCGACAGCTTCGGTATTGCCTGAGCTTTCGATTTTCATTTGCTTGATGGTGAACGGATCGATTCCTTGACCGTCTTTCCCTGCAATTTTGATGTAGCTTTTAACGTCCGAGCGCGAGTTCGCTAGTTCAAAGGGGCCGGGGGTCGCACTGACGTAGAGACTTTGCTCTATATGACCGAGGAATTCAGAAAACTGCAGAGGGCGGTTATCCATGGCGCTGGGGAGACGGAACCCGTGCTCTACCAGAGTTTTCTTACGAGATCGATCGCCTTCGTACATACCTCGGACTTGGGGAAGGGTAGCATGGGACTCGTCGATGAGGAGAAGAATATCGTCAGGGAAAAAGTCGAGCAGGGTGTAGGGCGTTTCTCCCGGTTTACGACCAGTGAGGTGGCGGGAATAGTTTTCCACGCCTTGGCAGTAACCGACTTCTTCCATCATTTCGAGGTCGTATTCGGTCCTCATTTTCAAGCGTTGTGCTTCGACTAGCTTTCCTTGTTGTTCAAAAAGATCAACGGACTTAACCATCTCGTCTTTAATAGCCCGCATTGCCTGCTTGAGGGTCGTCTTATTGGTGACGAATTGTTTGGCAGGGAAAAAGGTGTAGTTTTCCACTGAACCCATCGTGGTGCCTCTTGGCATGGAGACCTCTGATATGCGATCGATTTCGTCGCCGAAAAATTCGACTCGGATAGCGGTTTTTTCAAGATAAGCAGGGTGGATGTCTACGACATCGCCGCGAACGCGAAAGCGCCCTCTGGAGAATTCATGGTCGTTGCGCTCAAACATGAGGTCGACGAGGTTTTTCAGAAAATCGTCGCGGCTAATTTCTTGCCCCACATGGATCGGGAGCATGCTGCCTACATAATCATCAGGGGATCCTAAACCGTAGATACAGCTCACGGATGCGACTACGATGGTGTCTTTACGAGTAAGTAGCGATCCCATTGTGCTGAGGCGTAGACGCTCGATCTCATCGTTTACGGCTGAGTCTTTTTCGATGTAGGTATCTGAGCGCGGAATGTAGGCCTCTGGTTGGTAGTAGTCGAAGTAAGAGACGAAGTATTCAACGGCATTATTGGGGAAGAAGTTTTTAAATTCCGAATATAATTGAGCCGCCAGCGTCTTGTTATGGCTCATGATCAAGGTCGGCCGATTCATCTGCTGGATGATATTGGCCATGGTAAAGGTCTTGCCTGAACCAGTTACTCCCATGAGCGTTTGATGGCGATTTCCTGCTTGGATCGATTTGACAAGTTTGTCGATCGCTTGGGATTGATCACCTGCAGGAGAGTAATCAGTTTCGAGTTGGAAATCCATAGCGTCGATTAGTCCATTTTCTCGATGAGGGAGAGGAAGCTCTCAAGCTCGATCGGTCCGTCTGGGGCGTCGGTCGGGTTTTCTGTCCAGTGGGCGAGGTAGGGCTGGCGGAGCGAGGCACAGAGGTGGTAGAAGTGGGGGAACATGAAGGTGCCAGAGAAGCATTCCATGAGCTTGGTCTCTGTGCCTGAGAACACGAGATTGGTCATAGCCGCTCCATGAGGACCGACAACGTGGGAAGCCTGTGCGAAAAGTTCTCCCTGTTCTTTGATTGTTCGGTTACCGATGACGATGTGTTCGTAGCCATAGGATTCGAGGGCAGCGCAAACTTCGTCTTCATTAGTGATACGACGTCTCCAGCCGTCATTGCGGCTGAGATAAAGTTTACGATCCGCATGAGGAGAGGGTTGGACATCAAAAAGGTCTCGCAGGTATTGAATCGCTTCATCCGGCACTAGAGCGACTCCTCCTCGAGGGATGTGTGAGATTTTTTCGACCTCGTAGTGTGTCTTGTGCTCTAGGGGGATGATTTTATCAAGCGGGATGCCTAGTGCTTGATAGGCTAGAAGGTGATATCGCCGCGAGGTAGGCGCGAGGATGTAGTCGTATTCCGTCCAGTCAAATAAGCGGGCGGTGGGGAGGGTGTCGATGAGCCAGTGAAAGTAGTTTTTCCAAGAGGCGGCAGAGACAAATGAAAACCCGTGCCCCTTTAATTTCTTTACGGGAGGGAGTCCGGTATAGCGTAGGAGACGATGCTCGTGTGTTTGGCGAGGTTTGAAATCGGGGCTGAGGTCATGGATAACCCGGTTTTCAGAATCAATGAAAACGCCATTCTGCGAGAAAATGCGCACGTTTTCGAGAGTGTGGAGCACTCGGGGCTCGATGATGTCTGAAATCGGGGCGAGTCGCTCGTGAACCTTAGGGTGTACTGATAGTTCATTAACGGGAGGACGGCGATCCTCTGGGCGTAGACAGCTGGAGTGGTAGTTGAGCTGGTCAGCGGTGGTCGAAACTCCAATAGGGGGCGAAACGTCCCATTCAGCGGGGCAGTGAATGATATCGCTCTTTTTACCGAGCTTTCCTCCTCCTCGGCGTCGATTTCTGGTGGGTAAGCCCATTAGCTTTTAGGCGCTTGCCAATCAGGGTAGCGTTGCTCGAGTAATGACTTCATAGCTGAGGCTGAATCAGGATCGGACTGCTGTAAGAGTTGAGCCGTTTTCCAAAGAGCGATGGGGTGAATTGCTTGGTCGCCGTCAAACTCAGCCGCTACGAGCAAATACTCGTCTTTCGCTGCGATCACGTCTCCTCTTAGGGTGTGGGCTTCTGCAATTGTGAAGCGGAGAGAGGATTGGATGGTTCCCTTGGGTTCGTAGTTGAGGCCTTCTTTAGATTTTGAAATCGCTTCATCTAGATTGTTGAGCCCTAGCTGTGCGTTAGCAACGTCGAGGAGGGCGTCAGCTTTCCAAAAACTTTTCTCTTCTAAAGCCGCGACTACATTGGCCGTGACGAGTGCGTCTGGGTATTGTCCGAGCTCTAAGTATGACTTAGCCAGATAACGCCATACATCGATAGGAGTCTCAGTTGGTTTTTCTCGGTTCGCGATGGAGTTAAGGACCTTCTGGGCAGATACGAAATCCTTGTTCTGGTAAGATTGGATTCCTAGCCACGCGAGCATTTTAGGAGGGAAGTATTTTCCAGGTACATCGTTGAGTACGCGATCATGGGCGACTTTCATCGCTTTAGGATCTCGTAGGTAATAGGTAGAGTACAAAATACGAGTGCCTGAGGCCTCTTTATAGAAATCAGGTGCTAGACGGCGTGCTTGTTGAAGAGGGGGAATAGCCTTGTCAAATTCCTCTAATTTAAAGCGTCCCCAGCCGAGCCAGTAATTGGCATGGGCGCGTGGTTGTTGCTTAAGCGCAGGGAATTTCCCTAAGAGGAGTTCACAAGATTCGACCAGTTCTTCATATCGTCTGTCTTTACGGTAGACTTGGATAAGGCCTTGCAGTGCCATGGCGGCCAAGGGAGATTCAGGAAGGTCTTCTAGGACGATTTCAAAATCGGTAGCGGCGGCTGCATTATTATCGCTGTTGAGAAGAGCATTTGCACGGCGAAGGCGAACCTCATAGAGAAGGTCATGGTTTGGGAAGTTTGAGATGAAGGCGCTAGCGCTTTTAATGGAGCGAAGGTAGTCTTCGTTTTCAGCAAGGCAGATGAGCTTTTTGTAGAGGAAATTCGGTTGGAGGCTGAGGGGGATATCCTCAGAGTCGACTAATCTGTAGACTTTGGCGGCACTTTCTATTTGGCCATTACTATAGAGGGTTTCAGCCTTGTACACTTTGCTGAGCATGTGCCAGTCACTGCCTTTACCACGGCCCTTGTAGTTGTTATAAAACGAATCAGCTTGGCTGGTAACGGATGCACTGTCGATTTGGTAAAAACAATAGAGTCGGCGGTAACTGGCTTCAAACCCTTCTTGCGTATTAGGGCGTAGACCCTCAACGGTGTTGAAGGCATTTACGGCACGGGTGTAGTGCTCTTTTTTGAGGAGCGCGTATCCAGCGTAAAGGTAGGTTTGAGCCGTGCCTTGAGGTTCTCCAGCGTAAAGGCCTTTTTGGTATTCGGAGATGATGGTGTCGTAATCACCCGCCTGGTAGTACATATCAAACACCTCATGTTGCGCCTTGGCTTTATCTGCTTCGGATGTGTTTGGGTTTTTCAGGGCTTGTTGGAGAACGCTAATCGCTTCTTCTTTTTTACCCATTTTGGAAAGGCAGAGACCGTAGTAAAGGAAGGATTCGGCGTTATCTTTCTCGGCGAGAGCCTTTGATTTATAAAGCTGCTGAAAGTGTGGAGTGGCATTTTCATAGTCGCCATTTTGATAATAAATTTTAGCTAGGGCGAGGCGAGAGATCTCTGCATAGATAGTAGGGGACTCTGCTAGTTCTTTCAGTGGTGTAATCGCCTCGTTATTTTTATTGGATAAGAGTAGGCTTCGCGAGTATTGGTAGAGGGCCTGCGTAGCGAGTTCCTCCTTTTGGTATTGCCTAGAGGCAATCTTGAAGTACTTCGCGGACATGATGTAGTCTTTGCGGTTAAAATGCTGGGCAGCGAGACGGTAGGCTGAGGCTCCGACCCAGTGACCTGTTTTATAGGCACTGATAATTCGTTCAAAGTTGGACTCAGCGGAATCGGTGTTTCCTGTTAACAGCTGGCAAACGGCCATGCTGTAGTAAGCTTCTTTTCGTAATTCATTGCGGGGGTGTTGCTTGGTAAAGGTTCTAAAGGCCTTTTCTGCAGTTTGTAGCGCTTGACGACTTTTATAGTAGTCTTTTTGGCCTCGTCCGTAGTTGTATACTTGCTTAGCCGTGTTGAATTGGGACTCAGCGCTTTCCCTAGCAGGAGCAGGTGCGGGCGCTGGTTGTTGAGCCCAAGCGCTAGTTATGAGTAGGCTTAAGCAAAGAATTACTCGGGTGAGTGCTGGAGGGGCAGAAATCATTCTAGTCAGAATAAGCCTAAATTAGCGGACTTTCTCAAGTTCTTTTTTATATTCTTCTAGTAACTTCAAGTTTTCGGGCGTTAAGTTTTTCTGAGCTTGATTGATGAGGACGTTGAGAGCCTCCTGCTTTAGATGAATATATTCTTTGGGGGCTAGAAGGCTTACTTGCTTAAGCAGGCGCGTTCCATTTTCAGTTTGATTGAGAGAAAGTTCGATTTTCCCTGCTAATAGAAGGAGTTCATACTTGAGTATGCCTGAGGGGTTAAGGCGCATACCCTTATCGAGATCTTCTTTTGCGTTTTCAGGTCCCTGGATGGCGTACTGAGCTCGGCTAGAGTGGTAGTAGTTTTGCGCCTCTTGGTAGGGTGAAAGTTGTTGCTGCTTAAGGTAGCTGGAGACTAGAAGCATTTCTTTGTAGTGCTCTGTTGCTAGTGCGGTTTTACAATAGGCCTCTAGGACGGCAGGTTTATGGGAGGAGAGGCTCTCAGGGTTACCTGGGATTAGCGCGCGTTCAAAACCCCACCAGGCAGATGGTGATCTTCCTTGTTTGTGGTGATCGAGGGCGAGGTACAGGTAGAGGGCGGGAGGGAGGAGCGTTTTGTGATTTTGCTCGTATCGCTTCAGTTCGTTTTCGAGCGAAGTTGGATCCTTGAGGTGGTAGGCGCAGAGGGCTAGGTAACGATTGAGTTCTTGAGCGTTTTCGCTTTGATCGTATTGGCGTGCCTGGAGTAGGCTTTTATTGGCATCGGCGTGTTTTTTCTGGTTGTATTGACTATATCCAATCCAGAAGAGCCAGGAGGAATTTTCCTTTGCGTCGGCCTTATAGGTTTTGAATAGCTTCAGATAGGCTGCTTCTCCTGCGGCGAATTCTTTTTGGCTCAGGTAGAGTTTTGCGAGCAAGAGATCAGAAGACTGACGTAATGAAGTAGGGGAGGTGGTGTTTTGGGCGAGGTTTTGGAGGATGGGTATGGCTTCCGTGACCTGGTTCGCTTCGACCATTTTAGTAGCGTGGTCGTAGAGGAGGTAAGGAGTGCGTCGGTCGCTTGGATAGTCTGTAATAAACTGTTTAATAAGTGGATTCGCTTTTTCTGTTTTCCCGAGTTTGAGGAGGTTTTGGATGACGCGGTAATGGATAATCGGAAGGTTCTCAGGGGCGAGGAGATCTGCACGAATACTTTGGTAGAGTGCGAGTGACTCAAAGTGTTTTTTAGCTAGGAAGTCATGCTCGGCAGAGAGCAGTTTGACACTGTGGTATTTAGGACTTTCTTGGTGAGAGGATTTGTAGGTGGAGAGGAAATCCTGGGCGTCTTGGCGCGGTAAACTTTCAGCCTTATGCTTGGATAAAAAGGTGTATTGTACATCAAAGGCGTGGGCTGCTCCTGTAGGGGAAGTGATTGCTTTTTTTAGATAGGGATCAGCTTGGGCGTTTTGGCCAAGGGCTAGGTAAGCTTGCCCAATCATTAGGTTTCGCTTGGATTGGAGCTCTTCGGAAAGGCGTTGATCGCCGAATTTGGCGAAGGAGATGACTTGCTTCCAGTCCTCCTCTTGAGCGGAGGCGTTCATAAGGGAAAGGGCTGAGGTTGAATGGTAGGCTTTTAGCTCGCTGAGTTTTAACGCTTGGCGGTGGTATCCTAGTGAGGATTTGGTGTCGTCTAGTTTTTGAGCGAGAACAGCACATTTAAGGATTGATTGGCTTTTGATCTGGCGGTCTGAGCTCTGCGTAGTTCCTTTGAAGTAATGGAAGGCGGTGTCGTATTGCTTGGCCTTAAGGTATTCGTTGGCGAGGAGAAACTGGCATTTGTCATGGTATGCGCGGCCGTCTGGTTGTTCTAGTACGTAGAGGAGGTCAGGGATGTATGTGTCGGAGTTTTCTAGCTTTTGGGCGCAGAGGGCACGGGTGTAGTGTGCTAGGGTCTTGCTTTTTCCTAAAGGGAGATTTTCTACAGCTAGGGAGAAATACGTATAGGCTTGCTTGTGCTCTTTAGCATTATAGCTATGCATTCCGAGTTGTAGGGAGGCAGAGCCTGCCATGGTTCCCGGACGTTTGTAGCTAAGGTGTTTTTTGTAGCTGAGGAGAGACTCCTTAGGTTTTCCTAGCTGAGCTTGGCTTACGGCGAGGTAGTAAGTTGCTTCTGGTGCTTTAGCGTCCTGTGGGTAGGATTGGAGGAATTTGGTGAACCAGGTTTCGGCGCTTTGGAATTCGATTTTTATCCGTTCTGGCTTCTTAGCTCGTTGGGCTTGCTGGAGCGACAGCTGTGCCATGGTGAAGAGGTCTTCAGCAGGATTGTTCTGAAGGGGCTGACCGACACTGGTTAGAAGAGTCAGGACGGTGCAGAAAATAGAAGTACGGAGGTTCATAATGAAATCAGCGTTGCCTTAGCGAGCTTTGCTCCCTGAAAAGGAGATGTTCCAAATGCCCGCTTCTTTACAGAGGTCGACCACTTCTAACACCCGTTCATACTCGACCTGACCCGCGCCGCGGATTCGGATTGGTTGGCGGGATTTACCTGTAGTGGGGTCTTCATAGGCTCTGGCAATACTATTTAGGCGCTCTCGTAGGTCTGACTCCGTGTATTGCTGTCCATCAATCGTGATGACTCCATTGTCACGGACATTGACGATGATTTCTCCCATTGCGCGTTGGGTGCTTTCACCGTGGTTAGCGGTTGGAACACTTACTTCTAGATCGACTTCGTCCTTAGCAAACTTCCAAGTCACGATGAAGAAGATGAGGAGAAGGAAAACGACATCAATCATGGGAGCAAGCGGAATGGAGGCTTGCTCTGCTGCGGGTTGTTTGAATTTCATTAGTCTGCAGGGTTCGTTTGCTTCCTAGGTTGGTCGAGATAAGTCTTGTTGGAGGTGTTGACGCTGGAAAGGACGGCCATGAGGTGGGTGGCGGCGGCTTCTAGTTCCGCGATGTAGCGCTGAACTTTTCCGCGAAAAAAGGAGTAAAAGATTACAGCGATTAGGCCAATGATGAGACCTGTAGCGGTGGTGATCAGAGCTTCCGAAACTCCGCTAGAGAGCTGCATTTGATTGACCCCTTCAAAGTTGCCTTGCGAGATTTCATTAAAGGACTTGATCATTCCAATGACGGTTCCGAGAAGTCCCGCCATGGGAGCTACGGAACCAACATCGGAGAGGTAGGTAATGCGTTGGGTCAATATCCCAGCTTGGCGGGAGCCTTCTGCCTCGGCAACCTCGCGGATGTCACTGAGAGAGACGCTAGGGGTGTTACGTAGGAAGTCTACGGAGCGTCCCAAAATTTTCGCGATTGCCGATGGGCTTCGTTCGCACAGTTCACTGAGGTTATAGAAATCACCTTGCGTGATGAGACTTTCGGCTTGGCTAATGAAGCGGTCGTTGATGACGGCCCCACGGCGAATGACGAGTAAGTAAAATAGGATGAGACAGACGGTAATGACGGAGAGGACAGCAAGGGGAATCATCATGACGCCTCCTTTTTGTAGGATCTCGTAGAAATTTGTTTTGGTTGCTTCTGCGCTAACTTCTTGGGCAGAGGCTAAGGTGAGGAGCGAAATAAAGGAGAGGAGGATGCGATACATGGTGATATTTTTTCAATTGTCTATGGCGTAATATGCAATAGCGTGCAAGATTTACGATGTATATTCTATACGGGAAATTCGAATAAAATGTCATCATCGAGTCACATCAAGCAAAAGCTCAGGGAAACTCCGCATAAACCGGGGGTCTATTTGCATAAAGATCAGACAGGTGGGATTATATATGTAGGTAAAGCGAAGGACCTTAAGAAAAGAGTCTCACAATATTTCATGGCGTCTCGGAAGATGAAGTCTGACCGTAAGACGCGTGCACTGATGGAGACGATCGCAGATTTTGACTACCACATTGTTCGGAACGAGGAAGAGGCACTTATTTTAGAGTCTAAATTCATTAAACGGTACCGTCCCCGATATAATATTTCGCTCCGTGATGATAAGCGGTTTAAATTGGTGAAGGTGCAGTTGTCCTCACCGTGTCCGCGTTTTATTGTCACACGTTTGAAAAATAATGATGGAGCTCAGTATTTTGGCCCCTTCGTACATAATGGAGCGCTATCGGAGACCTTGACTTATCTCAACGATCGTTTCGGCTTACGAACCTGTAGTGGGGCCAATCCTGGGGAAAAGGAATATAAGCATTGTCACGCCGATGTGATCAAAAACTGCTCAGCTCCTTGTGTCGGTAAGATTTCTCCTGCAGATTATTTGGAGAAGGTGAAATCGGCGGTTTCTATTTTAGAGGGGAAGGGGAAGAGGGAAGTTGCCGCTGAGATTGAAAAGGAAATGCAATCGGCAGCTAAGGAATTAGATTTTGAAAAAGCGGCTAAGCTCCGTGATGTGATGGAAAACCTGGAAAAAACCCTAAGGCCAACGCGTCAATTTCGTAATTCGATTATGATTCCTTCAACGGTGCAACCTAAGGATGATTTAGCGGAATTGGGAGACTTCCTCGGCCTCCCCGAACCACCACGTATAATGGAGTGTTTTGATATTTCTAACGTTTCCTCAAACCATATAGTAGCATCGATGGTGCGCTTTCAGGATGGGAGCCCTGACAATAACAAGTACCGGCGTTACCGTATTAAAACAGTTAAAGGGCAAGATGATTTCGCTTCTATGGCGGAGGTTGTACGCCGGCGATACAGCAGGCTCTTGCAAGAAGCCGCTAAAAAAGCGAAGGAAATGGGCGTAGAAGAGAGCCAGGAGTCTGTCATTGATCTTTCGAATCGGGTGAAAGCTAATTTACCTGATCTTATTATTGTAGATGGCGGTAAAGGCCAGCTGAGCTCAGCGGTGCGAGAGTTGAAGCGACTAGGCCTCCACTCTCACCCTATTATTGGGTTGGCAAAACGGGAGGAAGAGGTCTTCTTTCCTGGTGAATCTGAATCGCTTAAAATACCCCATGATCGTGGAGCTTTAAAGCTTTTACAGCGTATTCGAGACGAGGCCCACCGCTTTGCTAATAACTATAATGAGCTCCTTTTACGAAAGCGGATCAAGGAGTCTCTGCTCGACGATTGTCCAGGAGTTTCTCCACGTAAAAAAGAGCTGTTGCTAAAAAAATTCGGGTCTGTGTTACGGGTTAAAAAAGCCACCGTAGAGCAGATTTCGACAATTCACGGAATTTCTGACAAAGGCGCGGTTACGATTTTAGACTATTTAAACAACGAGAAATAAAGGGGCTATAATAGAGTCTTGAAGCGCTCTTGACTCTTGAGGTAATGGTTCTCTAGTTTGGAGCTATGGCTCCGCAACCTCTTAAAATATTACGATGGCGTTCAACGATCGTAATTTTATTAGGTGTTGCTGTGGGCATGTTTTTCCTTTTTAAGGGAAGAGGGACCCGTAAGGTTACGATTAGTGAGATCGCGCTCGAA
>JALZUI010000161.1 GCA_023301545.1 Akkermansiaceae bacterium | reverse complement strand
ATGTCTAAGGTCTCTAACAGCTGTCTGGCGCTCTATCCTAGCCAACCTGAAGTTTCTTTCAAAGCGTTCTACGAAGCCCATGAACCAGAAGAGAGTAAGAGAAATATCTTTGATCGGATCATGAAATATTATCGCTGGATGTGGCTTCATGAAAAGAGGGGGTTTGAGGCGGTGGAAAGCGAGATCCTAGAACTCGCTCCTCATACAGAACGAGAGATCATGATGGAGACTCTCTTTCATGAGCGAGGATTGTGGGAGTTGACCGATGCGAGGGCCAAGCTACTGGGCGTTTTTGGGTTGTTGAAACGTTCCTTAAAGACTCCCGGAAATCGTAACTCAATTCATGTTGCTCCCGCACTGGTTTCCGTGACCTGGAATACTGGGCTTGGAATGGGGCGCTCAGAGGAGGCTTCGGTAGATACGAATCAGCAGATTGGAGAGTCGCATGAATTCTTAAGCCTGCGCGACTATCACCCCGGTGATTCATGGCGGAAGGTGAACTGGAAGGCGATGGCACGTACAGATAAGATGATGGTGCAGGAGAATGAAGAATTTTCAGCCCCTCGTTATACCTTGCAATGGAACTCAAGGGGAATGAACGAAATTGAATTCGAGACCGCAGCGAGTACACTGGCCTCGCTAATGATTGAATTGGTTCGCTCCGGAGACTCTGGCCAGGTTATTATTTCACATGGTGGCGGGGCACGGGTTTATGATTGGCCGACGGCGAAAGTAGAAATCTTACAGCTCCTCGCACGAATCGAATTCCAGGAAGAATGGGACGCTGAACCCGTAGAAATCAAAGGGGTGCATTATCTGATCGCGAAGGAAGCCGAGGGCGAGGCCAACCTCCTTCAAGTACAGGGAATAACCGTAAATGGAACAGCGCTTAAGGAGGGACTCACTTTATGAAAAAACGTGGGGCGATAGAGATTCGGCAACCATTTCGTTCGGGGTTACTGGGAACGGCTTTGGTAGGGTGGGGGCTCTTACGTGATTGGTGGTGGTTGGGTTTGCTTTTAGCACTTCTCGTAGAGGCTCCGCGTATGATCACTGCTCGCAAGAATTTCCAAGCTCCCGACTTTCTTCGCGCCTTTAACTTGAGCTATATTCTGCTGGCTGTGGTTTGGCTTATTTTATGGCTCCAAGATGTTGATCGGGAAGATTTTGAGGTGTTGGTGGAGGCCTTGCCGTTATTCTTCCTTCCTGTAATTCTCTGCCAACGCTTCGCCAAGGCTTCGCATTATCCTCTGTACGCGATGACCTCACTTTCGAATTGGCGTTTTCAACGAGAAGGGGATGAAAAAGAAGT
This sequence comes from Akkermansiaceae bacterium, assembly GCA_023301545.1. Lineage (GTDB taxonomy): Bacteria > Verrucomicrobiota > Verrucomicrobiia > Verrucomicrobiales > Akkermansiaceae > WTJZ01. The sequence goes on along the minus strand of JALZUI010000161.1, from coordinate 1,311 downwards.
GGTTCGAATCAACTTTGGCTATCTCTACCTTGTCATGGTTTTGGTGGCAGCGTCTTGGAATATTCGAGACATATGGTACAAGGCGGGGTTTGCGCTGCTGGTGAGCGTTGTTCTGTGGCGTATAATTTTCACCAAAGGCGCAGGTCAGAAGAACTCGCTCAGTAAATATGTCGTTTATGTAGGAACGATTGCTCTCTCGATCGTTTCGATGTATGGATTGATCCGTCTCTACGCCTATCTGGAATCTGGGCAATGGTATCAACTGCTCAAGACGAAGGCCGATACACCCTTAGAGACCACGACGGCATTAGGTAAAATCGGTAAGATCAAGCTCGATCCTACGATTCATTGGCGAATTATTGATCCTGAGATCGGGCCGCCGCCATTGCTCCGTGATCGTGTGTTCAACCGTTACAAGAACCGCAGTTGGTATCATGACCCCGTAAGCGAAGTTCCTAGTCGGGAAGAGGACTACGATGATATGTCGACGAATGACTTTGGAGGTAAGGTTGCCTTTTTCCTAGATGCTAGTGGAACTGAAAATGAGGTGCGGGAGAAGACACAGCAAGCACTAAGAATCAGAGGGAAGGCGCGCCAAAAAACGCTCCTTCCAGTGATGAATTCGACGCTGGTGGTTGATACGCAATCAGTGCAGAGTATTCAGGTGAATTCGCTAGGAACGTATGTGGCGGAAAACCCGGATTCGGCGGTCTTAGACTACACTTGTTACAGCCAAAGTACGCGTGAATTAGATCCCGCTGAGTTCCCTCCCGATTTAGAGAAAGACCTGTTTATTCCCGCACAGCTAGAGGAATCATTAGATCAATTTCTAGCACAAGAGGGAATATCGGCGGAGTCTACCGAGGCCGAAGTTTCAACTTACCTAAAGAGAGTTTTTCAGGAAGATTTCACGTATTCGGTCGATGGTCGGATTGCGGGAATTACCCCGATCAAGCGCTTCTTGCTAGAGGTTAAAAGAGGGCATTGTGAGTACTATGCTACCGCAGGGGCACTCCTGCTGCGCCGACTAGGGATTCCGACTCGTTACACTGTGGGCTACGCGGTGCGGGAATACGATTCTGACCGTAAGGAGTGGATTATGAGGGGATTCCATTCACACGCTTGGGTTCGCGTGTGGGATGAGGCGGAACAGCTCTGGTTTGATGTCGATTTCACTCCTCGCAGTAGTGCTGTTTTTGAAGGGCCGGGGACGCCACGTTTTCAAAAAGTAAGGGATTCGATTCTCCGTTGGCGAGAGGATATCGTTGTTTGGCGTGCGGATAATACTGATAGTTGGTTCCTGACGGTTCT
>JALZUI010000160.1 GCA_023301545.1 Akkermansiaceae bacterium | reverse complement strand
TTTGCTACCGCTGATCGTTCTGGTAAGAAAAGCCTTCAAGTTGATTTCCCATATGTAGATTCGCTCCGCACACAACAGTCTCTTGGAGCGGGAGTTGTTTTTCTCGCGAATTGCGAAGGGGAAGACCTCCAAGTCGCTCTAGAGCGTATTCGTGCGAATGAGTTCTGTGCGGTGTACGCGGAAGTTCCAACGAATCCTTTACTGAAGACTCCTGCGATCAAAGAGCTTTCTAAAGCTTGTCAGGCAGGAGGAACCTTATTTGTGATCGATGATACGGTCGCTAGTCATTATAATGTCGATATCCTTCAGTACGCTGATGTGGTAACCTCTAGTTGTACCAAGTGGATTTCTGGCCAAGGAGATGTCATGGCAGGAGTGACCCGTATTAACCCTGACTCACCTTTCGCGAAGCAATTGCAAAACTTCTTTGGCGACGAGAACTCGACTGGATCTAACCTTCATTGGGAAGACTCCGAGGTTCTCATCAAGAACTCTAAGGGGTTTGAGAAACGGATGAAAAAGGTCAACCTAGTAGGAGAAGCCATTGCCGATTATCTCAACTCTCACCAAGCGATCGAACAAGTGTATTACCCTAAATACACGAACGTTGATCGTTATGACAGTCTTAAGGCTGAAGGCGGCGGCTACGGTGGTCTGATTTCCTTTGTGCTCAAAAACGAGAAAAAGTCAGCAGCCGTCTATGATGAGCTCCAAATGACTAAAGGCCCTAGCTTTGGTGCCGAATTCTCTATGGCGAGTCCATATACGATGCTCGCTCACTATGACGAATTAGACTGGGCCGAGGATCATGATGTTTCTCGTAACTTGATCCGAGTTTCAATAGGAACTGAGTCGGAGGAAGAATTAATCGCCATCTTTGACAAGGCCTTATACCACGCTTAATTCGGGTAGAGTTCTAGGAAGATTAATCGCCTTTTAGATTAAGCTTCGATTTTACACTGCGCGCTTTGTGGAAAAAAGCGGATCTAAGCGGTCAAAAAGTATTGGCAAATTGCTAAAGGAAGGTTAGCAAATACCTATGCCATTAGACGAGGTCAGAAAAAAGATCGATAAATTAGATAACGAGTTAATCCGCTTGTTCTCGGAGCGCGCCCTCGTTGCTAAAGAAGTAGGGGAGATTAAAAAGCGTGAAGACATGGCTATTTTCGTTCCTGAGCGGGAAGAGCTTCTTCTGCAAAAACTGTCTGAACTCAATACGGCTAGCGGTAGTATTTTACCGAACGATTCTCTCCGCGCAATTTATCGTGAAATCCTTTCGGTCTCACGCGCACTGCAACAAGACCAGCGCATCGCCGTACTAGGACCAGAAGGCACCTGGACACACCAGGCCGCGATCAAGCAGTTTGGCCATGCAGCAGAATATGTAGCGCTCCCTTCATTTGCGGAAGTCTTTGACCTAGTTACTCGTAAAAAGGCTGACTTTGGGGTGTTGCCGATCGAAAACTCTTTTAATGGAGCGGTTTCTGACACCCTTGATTTACTGGTTGATTCGCCCCTTAAGATTTGTGGGCAAATCCTCCTCCGTATTGATCATTGTGTCCTAGCGAATTGCCCTAAGGACGAAATCAAAACAATCTACTCACACCCTCAGGCGCTGGCTCAGTGTAAGCAATGGCTTAAGGAGCAATTACCTCATGCCGAACTCATTCCGGTAGCCTCTACCGCCCGCGCCGCAGAAAATGCGATGGCAGGAGCTGCTGAGGGCGTAGCCGCTCTAGGAACTCCCCTCAGTGCTGAGCTTTGTGACCTCACGGTGTTGGAGTACTCAATCCAAGATAGCGCCACGAATACGACTCGTTTCCTCATCCTCGGAGAGGAAGAATGTGAACCGACGGGCAATGACCGCACCTCTATTCTCTTTGCGATTGATGATAAGCCCGGTGCTCTGGTTTCGGCCTTGGGAGCGTTTGAATCGTTCTCTGTGAACCTTTCTAAGATCGAATCCCGCCCTAGTAAACAAAAGGCCTGGGAATATGTATTTTATGTCGATGTAGCAGGCCATGCTAAAACCGACGAGGTCCAACAAGCGATCTCGACCTTACAAGAACATTGCTCCATGATCAAAGTCCTTGGGAGCTACCCTGATACAAGCCTATGAACCTTCAGATTACCCCATCCAAGGCCGAATTCCTAGCGGCCGCGCAGAGTGGCGCAAATGTGATTCCGTTATCGACCCGTTTAGCAGCCGATTTCGAGACGCCTCTTTCTGCTTACTTAAAACTCCGCGAGGGTTCTTATTCCTATTTGTTCGAGAGTGCCGAGAGCGCTGCCGCAAGTGGACGCTGGTCCATCCTAGGTACAGGAGCAAAACGCATTTACGAATCCCGTGCAGGCGTGATGACGAAGAGGAATCTGGAAACAGGAGCCTCCGAAACGGTGGAGGAAGAAGTCCTGAAATCGATCGAGGCAGAAATGAAAGCCTATCTCCCGTTTAAGCCAGAGGAAGCGAACCTGCCTCCATTTCTTGGTGGGATGGTTGGTTACCTTTCTTATGACGCTGTTTCCCAGTTTGAACCTTCAGTAGAAATTGCAGATAACGATGATTTGGGGCTCCCTGACGCTGTTTATTTCCTTTCTGATACAATCGTCGCCTTCGACCATCACCTTCGTAAAGTTCACCTAGTAGCGAATGCGCACTTGGACGGGACGAATAGTGCCGAAGAAGCGTACGAGGCGGCGGTAATGGCTATATCAGCGATCTTAGATAAGCTAGATGAACCGATTCACCTCAAACCGTTTTCCGGGATGATTGATGCACCTGATCAAGAGGTGCGGAGTAATACGACCCAAGAAGAGTTCGAATCGATGGTTCTCCAAGCAAAAGAGTATATCGCCGCTGGAGATGCTTTCCAAATCGTTCCTAGCCAACGCTTTGAAGTCGATTTTGATCAAGACCCCGTTGCGCTGTACCGAGCACTCCGCCACATTAATCCTTCTCCCTATATGTTTATACTGGAGAACGAGGGCTTCTCGCTCGTCGGAAGTTCTCCTGAGGTTCATGTCCGCTCAATTGATGGCCGTATTGATATTCGTCCGATTGCAGGAACGCGTTGGAGAGGAAACACGCCCGCTGAAGATGATGCGCTGGCAGCTGAGTTACTAGCGGATGAAAAAGAGCGCGCCGAACATGTCATGCTCATTGACCTCGCTCGGAACGATGTAGGAAGAATTTCTAAAACAGGCACAGTCAGCGTTGATGACCAAATGATTATCGAGCGTTACAGTCATGTGATGCATATCGTCTCTAATGTCTCTGGCCAACTGGATCAGGAACAATATACGGCCTACGATGTTCTCCGTTCGACCTTCCCCGCTGGAACCGTCAGTGGTTCACCTAAAATCCGTGCCATGCAGATTATTAACTCCTTGGAGAAGAATAAGCGCTGTTCCTACTCGGGAGCAGTTGGTTACTTCGGCTTTGACGGGAATCACGACTCCTGCATAGCGCTCCGTACTTGCTTACTCAAAGACGGCAAGGCCTACATTCAAGCGGGAGCAGGGGTAGTGGCTGATAGTGATCCTACGTACGAATACGTCGAAACCTGTAATAAGGCCAAGGCTGTTCTCCGAGCGGTTGCGCTGGCTAAGGCGAGTGTTTAAGAAAGGGGCTGGCTCAGAGTTACGAAAACGCCTCGTTTATAGGCTTGATTGCTAGGAGCTTCCCGTTTTCTTATAGAGGCATGAGATATTCAGAGCGTTTAAGTGCGAGAATCAAGACGGTAGGAGCACCGCTGTGTGTTGGGTTAGACCCGCGCCCAGAACGCCTTAGCGGAGGACTAGCAGAAGTGGAGTCTCACCTGCAAAAGGTCATTTCCGAAACCGCCGACCTCGCCGCCGCCTTTAAACCTAACTTAGCGTATTTTGAGGCAATGGGCTTGGATGGTCTCTCCATGCTCGAGCGTATTATCGAATATATTCCAGAGGAAGTACCCATCGTCCTTGACGCCAAGCGTAGTGATATTGGGGAAACGCAAAAGTACTACGCCAAAGCCTATTTTGAGCATTACAAGGTCGATTCTGTTACTCTCAACCCTTTTATGGGCTTTGACAGTATTGAGCCCTTTTTAGGTTACGAAGGGAAGGGGGTTTACCTCCTCGCCCTCACTTCTAATGCCGGTAGCGCCGATCTCATGCGTAAGGAGGTCGAAGGACGTCCGATGTACTTGCACGTTGCTGATTTCGCAGAACGGGCGAAGGATTACCCGACTGATGTGGGCTTTGTCATGGGCTTGACTAATCTAGGCGCGGCAGAAGTCGCAGCCTTTCCTGACTATCCTCTCTTAATTCCTGGACTAGGCGCGCAAGGAGGCGACTTAGCGGCGCTGACTGCGGGCAATCCACGCCAAGCACCTAATCTCATCAATGCTTCGAGAGCGGTTCTGTTCCCAGAATCAGGCACTCACCGTGAGGCCGCGCTTGCCTGTGCTGCTCAGCTTTCTGACCTAGCGTAATTAGGCGAAGGCCTTCATGAACGAGGTCTCCAGAGCAAGCGCTTCACTAACATTCGTTTCAGTTAGGAGGTAGCGCAGTTCTTCGAGCGCTTCAATGCGTTGGAGGACATTATCGATGCAGAGGTCTTCCGCAAAGTTGGCGTAGAGTTCTGTCGAATTCGTAAAATGGCTCGGGGTATGCCCCACCTTCCAACGGATGAGATCGCCGAACCAGGAGATTAGCGCATTTACGCTTTCCGTTCGCACTCCTAAGTATTCCGCGGCTTCTTCGGCTTTCCCTTGTTCCTCTTTTTCTTTCAGGAAGCTTTTCTCCTGCACGTTTTTTAAGGCCTCGGCATCTTCTTTGAGTAAGGCTTTATATTTCTTTGCTAAGACGTCTTTTTGCTCCTTCAAGTGGAGGTCAAAATCGGTCTTGAGCGAAAGCGAACTGGCGATTCCACGGGCAGAGCGAGAAAGCGTTTTTTCCAGCAAGCGGTTCATGGTCGATTGGAGCTCACTGAGTCCAGTCTTATCAGGGTTATAGAGAGGGATGCTGATACAACGAGAGAGAATGGTGGTGAGGAGACGATCGGGAGCGGTGGTGAGGAGGAGGAGAAGACAGTTTTGCGGTGGCTCTTCTAGGGTTTTCAGGAAGGCATTAGCGGCACTTTCGTTCATTCGATCGGCATCGACTATGACCCCGATTTTCCACTGACCCGTCGGAGCGGACATATAGAAGGAGTCCTCTAGGTTCCGCATGTCATCGACACGGATTAGTCGTGACTTCGAACGCGGGCGCACCACACGGATGAACTCGCTCTCCATTTCATCGAGGTCTTTGCTGAGGTCTAGAGGAGGTGGGTCGATTTCTTCACCAAAGAGGTTCGTCCCCGTATCTTCCTCCTTAGGAGCATTCAGCATTGCGATAATCCGCTTCGCAAGATCAGCTTTCCCTACTCCGACCTCGCCAGTAATTAAGAACGCATGGCCAAGCCGTTGGCGCTCTTTAGCGGATTCGAGTAGGTCGTATGCTTGATCTTGGGTGAGAGGCATATCGTAATGATTATCCCTGCGCCTCTGAGAGTAAATATCGAAATTTGTAAAAGTGGCAAAATACCGCAATGTCCTAAAAATCGACTCGACAATTCACGATTTGCGCACAGATTACATACTATTATGTGCGTTACCTTTAGCAACCGAGATGAAGCTGGGAAGATAGAAGATACTACTCAGTTCGCCCCTAAATACGATTCTGATGGCCTAATGGTGGCAGTAGCAATCGATCATCAGACGAAGGAACCTCTGATGTTAGCATACATGAATGAGGAATCACTTAAGCTCACGCTAGAAAAGCAAGAAGCGGTGTACTACTCTCGCAGTCGCCAAGAAATTTGGCACAAAGGCGCAACTTCCGGGCATGTGCAAAAGATCAAAGAGATTCGTACCGATTGCGACCAAGACGCTCTCATCCTAGTCGTCGAACAGCTCGGCGCGGGCGCTTGTCACACGGGTAAAGAATCTTGTTTCTACCGTACAGTAACAGTCGAAGATGGTGCCGCCGTTACCAAGATGGCCGATGGAGTGGAACAGACCTTTGATCCCGAAGCAGTTTACGGGAAGAAGTAATTTCCCCACGATGCTGGTGCCTACCACTTAGTTTTCAAACAAGGACGCTCTCTTAATCGAGGGCGTTTTTTTATGCCTCTTTGGAATCTCGACGATGGAGCATCCAGAGGAAAATTCCAGCGGCGAGGCCTCCGCAGCCTAAGAGCATGAGCATGACCATAATTTGGTAGCGGACTGCGATTAAAGGGCTTGTTCCGGACAGAATTTGACCTGTCATCATCCCTGGTAGCGAGACTAATCCAACAGCTAGGAAGGAGTTGATCTTGGGGATCATTGAGGCTTTAAAGGCCATCGCTCGGGCTTCTGTAGCGCTTTTACCAGATTTGAGTTCGTTGAAGTAGCGTTCTGCAGAGAGACTGACGGTGTTCATTGCGCTAGAGAAAATCATCCCAGCGATGGGAATAAAGGTTCTTGGTTCATAAAACGTAGTGAGCTCAAGCACGGCGTATAGGATGATGCAGAGGACGAAAATACTACTTACGACGACCGACACGAGAGTTAGCCTTAGCACCTCCCGCGCACGTTCCTCTAGCGGACGAACTGCGATCAAACTGGCAGCCAGCGACATCACAACCAAAACAATCAGCCCGATCCACGAAGCTTCATTATCAAAGAGAAAGTGCAGCGCGTATCCAATGAGTAATAACTGCGCGACCATGCGCACCGTGGCGATGACTAGTTCCCATTTTTTATCACACCAGCGGTAATAGAATCCCCAACAGAGGGCGAGCGGAATGACTAGGTAGAGAAGTCGAGTGAGGGGAATGACTTCAGCCATAAGGGGGGTGGATTAGAGGAGTTTATGTTTAGCTAAATCCTGGGAATCAATGATGCCCACTGGACGTCGATCGGCTCCCATAATAACAAGGTCATCAATATTGTGATCTCGCAGCGTGTTTACCGCTTCTACTGCTAACAAGCCATCTTTGATCGTTACGGGGCTTTCGGTCATGACTTCTGAGATCGTCATTTTACCTGCTTCGTGATCTTTGGTGTAGAGGCGCACGAAATCGCCGTGGGTGAAGATTCCGCAGAGGCGATCATTCTCTACAATGAGACAGATTCCCGCTTTCTTAGCGGACATTTCTTGCAAGGATTCGAGCACACTGGCCTGAGGGAGAACGGTTGGGATCTGGTCGCCATCACGCATGATGTCGTTAACCTTAGTGAGGAGCGCTTTGCCAATCGCGCCAGAAGGGTGGTATTGGGCGAAGTCGTCCTTAGTGAAGCCCCGGGCTTCTAGGAGCACCATCGCAATCGCATCTCCGAGAACCAACATGGCGGTGGATGAAGCGGTAGGGGCAAGGTTGAGAGGGCATGCTTCCTTTTCAACGCTAGAGTCTAAGACGTAGCTCGCGTACTTGCCGAGGCTCGATTCGGGCTTACTTGTTAACGCCACGATCTTGTTGCCTTGTTGTTTGATAAAAGGAATGAGGTTGATCATCTCATTGGTTTCGCCTGAGTAGGACATGGCCAAAATAACATCGCCCGCATCAATCATCCCTAAATCACCATGGAGAGCGTCTTGGGCGTTGAGAACAACGGCGGTGGCTCCAGTAGAGTTCAAGGTAGCCGCGATTTTATACCCAATATTTCCAGACTTTCCGACCCCGATAATGATGATTTTCCCTTTTTGGGCAAGACACTCTTTAAACAGTTCGATCGCTCCTGTGAAGCTTTCGCTAAGGCGCTGAGAAACTCCTGTGAGGGCTTCCTTTTCTAATTCAATAACGGTTCTGGCGGCTTCGATGTAATTCATCTTCAAATGTTAAAAGTAAAAATTGTAAATTAACTCCAGCTGTTCTCCTTTGAGCTCTTCTTGGACTTCAGGCGGGATTGGGGGGAGTTTGGATTTGCGAATGGCTTTGATCGTAAATGCCTTTTGAATATTGCTAGCACCTACGACATCAAAGGGGCGCGGGTTGGTGATCTTTCCGTCTTTGGCAATGTAGAACTGCATGGAGATCGCGCCAGGCTGAATATGCTCGCGGTAATCGACACAGTTTCGGCGCCACTCGATCTCGATGATCTGGCTCACTTTATTATAGTATTTACCCAGAGCGGTGGATTTCACGTCTAACGCGCTGACTCCTTGACGACTGAGCGAGCCAATGAGGCGTGACTTTCTCTTTTCTGAGCTGAAGGCAGGGTCGCTCGTTGTCGTTGTTTCAGGGGGCTTAGGAAGGGTTGCTGTTTTTTCAGCTGGAACTTCGTCGATCGCTGGGGCGGTTGCTACTTGCGCCTCTTCGACGGGTTCGCTTTTTTCTTCAATTAGCGGAGCCTGTACCTCTAACGAATTAGCGGATTCTAGGTATTCTACTTTTTCAACAGCTTCCGCCGTTTCTTGAACTTCAGTGGCGGTTGAGGCGGTTGAGGCGGTTTGTGCACTTTGGGTCGGTGGGGCGACTGGTTGCTCTCTTACGGGTTCGTCAATCGCTTCGGTAGGTTGCTCGGAGGCTTGGGCTTGGCTTTTTTGCTGCGGGGTAGGAGGGGCGCTAGTTTGGGACTGGCCCTCGGAGAAGCTCGAATCGGTGAATTGGGGTGACCTGTCGTCTGGTTCCTTATTAGACAGTTGTGAGGGTAGGTCTGGAGTGCCTTCGTTTCTAGGGGATTCAGAAGCCGCTTGGCTATCACGTGACCCGATAAGGTTGGTCGGGTCAACGGGGGCGAGTTCTGGAGCTAGTGGGTTAGCATCCTGGTATCTCCGTTCATTCTGGGCAACCTCTACAGGAGGAATGGCAGGGGGCTCGATCTCAAAATAATCAGGACTTAGGAGGATGACCGATTCTTCCTTTTCCGCTTCAGGGGTTTTCACCATCATGACCGCGACTGTTGAGAGCCACGCGATACAGAGGGCGATGAGAAGGTGAATAAAGGCAGAGCCGACTGCCGCCATGACAGCGTCAGATTTTCTCTCTCTATGTTCAATGGCATTCATTGCGGCGTCCTTAGTTTAGATTACTAGTCATAAAGCGTCTTGGGGATGAAATCGACTAAAATCATGAGAGTTTTTTTAGGAGAACGGAGAGAAACGAATCCTCCAGAATGAAGACTGGGAGACCTGCGAGAAAAAGCGGATTTCTCGATTGCATTTTTATGAAAGACAACCGACATTCGCTGCAATGAAAAGAATTGCAGTTGGAGCAGATCATGGTGGTCTCGACATCAAAAACGCGATTGTAGCAGCTCTAAGCTCTGCAGGGTATGAAGTAAAAGATTTTGGAACAGATAGCGCGGAGTCAGTAGACTACCCTGATATCGTACACGCCCTCGCGCCTGAGGTGGCTAGTGGCCAGTTTGATTTTGGAGTGCTTTGCTGTACTTCTGGAATCGGAATGAGCATTGCTGCGAATAAGCACGTTGGGATCCGCGCGGCGAAGATTGATCGACTCGAAGAGGTCGCGATTACTCGTCAGCATAACGATTCTAATGTGATTACCCTAGGACAATCACAAACCTCTCCTGAGGAAGCGGTTGAAATGGTTAAGTTATTCCTCGAAACCGCTCCTGAAGGCGGTCGCCATGAACGCCGAGTGAATAAGGCAAATGGCTCTGGCCTCGCCTTTTCTGATCCTGCTGTATATGGCTCGATCCAAGATGAGCTCCACCGTCAGCGTAACCACGTTGAACTGATTGCTTCTGAGAACTTCGCTAGCCCAGCTGTGATGGAAGCGCAGGGGAGTTGCCTCACGAACAAATACGCCGAGGGTTACCCTGGTAAGCGTTGGTATGGTGGTTGTGAATGTGTCGACGAGGTCGAGCAACTCGCGAGTGACCGCGCTAAAGAACTCTTTGGAGCCGATCACGCGAATGTGCAACCTCACTCTGGTTCACAGGCTAATACCGCAGTCTACTTTTCCGTCCTAAATCCAGGCGACAAGATCCTCACGATGGATCTCGCACACGGTGGACACCTTACCCACGGTCACAAGGCGAACTTCTCCGGAAAACTTTACGAAGTAGTCCACTACGGAGTTAGCGAAAACGACGGACGTATCGACTACGATGCCCTCGCGGAAACGGCTAAGGAAGTAAAACCAAACCTCATCACCTGTGGTGCTTCTGCTTACTCTCGGATCATCGACTTTGAGCGCATGGCTGAGATTGCAAAATCAGTAGGAGCTTATCTCTTTGTCGATATGGCTCACATCGCTGGCCTCGTGGCAGCGGGAGTACACCCGAACCCAGTTCCACACGCAGACTTCGTAACCTCGACCACTCACAAATCCCTCCGTGGACCACGTGGCGGAATCATCCTCTGTAAGGAAGAGTACGCTAAGAAAATCGATGCTCAAGTCTTCCCTGGAGTTCAAGGTGGACCATTGATGCACGTGATCGCAGCTAAGGCCGTATGTTTTGGCGAAGCCTTGAAACCTTGTTTTAAAGGGTACCAAGAGCAAGTCATCAAAAACTCTCAGGCAATGGCCTCACGTCTCCAAGAGCATGGGTATAAGATCGTTTCTGACGGATCAGACAACCACGTCCTTCTTGTTGACCTTCAGCCTCTCGGCTTCTCTGGATCAGTAGCGTCTAAGGCTCTCGATAAGTGTGGCATCACGGCGAATAAGAACTCGATCCCGTTTGATAGCGGTAGCGCGGTGAATCCTGGCGGAATCCGTATCGGAACGCCAGCGGTCACTACTCGCGGAATGGCTGAGGACGACATCAAGCAGGTTGCCGACTTCATCCACGAAGCCTTTACCAACCGTAAGAATGCAGAATACATGGCTGAACTTAAAGAGCGCGTCTTCGCCTTTAATCGCCAATTCCCAATGCCATAAGGCGGGTCTGTAATCAACTCGATTTCAAAAAGCGCTGAGGATTTCCTCGGCGCTTTTTTGTTTTTCCTCCATTTATCGATTGCAGGGGCGTCGCTCTGCTCTCATGATCTCCCTATGACTCAGATTAAGGCCATATTCTTTGATTGCGACGGCGTGCTGACCGATGGGAAAATCACCTTTGACGCCGAAGGCCGTGAAATGCGTACGTACGACATGCAAGACGGCATGGGTATCACGCTCCTCCGCAAGGCAGGATTGCTTGTAGCGGTGATGAGCAGTAGTTATGGCGGATCGATCGAGAAACGCATGGAGATGCTCAAAATCGAGCATTGCTACACCTCCGTACCGAACAAGGCCGACTTGATCAAAGAAGTCTGCGCCAAGGAAGGAATCGACCTCGCCACCGTCGCCTTTGTTGGTGACGACCTCGTGGACGTTCCACCCATGAAAATCGTGGGCCATCCCATCGCCGTTGACAATGCCGTGCCCGCCGTCAAACGAGTCGCCAAATACATCACCACCAAACCCGGAGGCGCAGGCGCCGTCCGAGAAATCGCCGAAAACATCCTAGGCGAACAAACCACCTTCCTAGGCCCCGCCCAGCAATAAGGGAGCGCGGGCATTTTTGAATAAGGTGTATCAATAGCTAAACTTCGTTCTAAGACTTCCTTTCCCTTCTATTTTTGGTAGTAAGTTGAACTTGCCTTTTTCAAACCTAATCCGACCAGCAACAATGGAGCTATGAATGTTTAGTTGCTCGGCAAATCTTTCAACTTTAATCACCGAGGGTCTGATTAGTAAATCCCCGCTGTGTTTTTCCCATAAGGTCTCAGGAATGAGGGCATTCGAGGCAAAGCTGTTGGCTTCAATCTCTCTTTGGTCGGTAGATTTCCTTTGGTTTTCCTCAGAGTCGAAGAAGGAGCATTCTGTATTATTAGAGAGGTGTAGGTGAGCGTGTCCTAGCTCATGGAGCAGGGTGAACCAAAAATTATCGATACGATCATACCTTAGAGTAATACCAATAACTGGATTACCAGAGGGGGTCATGAAACAGCCTCCATCTAATTTTGTTCCAGTTAAGTGCTTTAGAAAGGTGACGTGGATTCCCTTTTTATTCAGGAAATCAATGGCGGTATCCACTCCGTTTTCGGTATAGCTTAGTTTTGCGATGGTGGTGGCGAAGTCTATGTCTATACTCTCTGGTTTAAAGGAGGGGAGTTCTTCATTCTTCACTTCATAAAGCGCTTGAGCTTGCCATGCTAGTAAGGAGTTCTGGCAGACATCCTTGTTTCCTGATCGGCAGTAAACAGGTTTTGGAGTCTTCCCACCGAAGATAGAAAAGAAATCAGTGAGTAGTTCCTCGGCATATCCTTTAGCTTCTGTCAGACTGCCAGAGTGGCGGATATAACTTCGCTTAAACATCTCTGCAAATGGGAAGGCGGAGGCTTCATAAACAAGTTTTGGTAACTCTGAGGTCTCCGTGCCTAGTAGTACTTCCGCAGAAATGCCTAGTCCTGCATGTAGTTTACGGATCATGGTGAGACTGAGGGAGCGTTTTCCGTTTAAGACTTCAGAGACCTTACTGATGCTGCCGATGTAGGGGGTGAGGTCTTTCTGTTTGAGATTCTCTTGCTCCATGCGGAACTTGATTGCCTCAATCGGGCTGGGCAGATCCATGGGGTAAACCTCATCCTCATAGTTTTCTATGAGAACCGCCAGCAGTTCGAGCTCACGACCCTCATCGGTATCTTCTCCTGGATCGCTGAGCATAAGTGTCTCAATACGTGCAAGAGCTTGCTCGTATTGATCTTCTGTTTTGATGATGCAAGGTTTCATTTTAGTTCGATGGTGGCTGCGGTGATTTTGTCATACTCCTGATGCGTTCCGATGAATTTGATGTAAACAATGCCTACTTGATAGGCGATCGATACGATCAGGCGGTATTTGTTCCCGCCGATGTTGAAGATGGCGCGATTACCGGCAACTATATCGGCAGATTTATATTTGGTTTTGATATCAGCAGGCGTCTCCCATGTTGCCTTCTTCACCTCAGCATACCAAGCGTCCAAGGGACCTTTGGCGTGAGGGTGATTCTTCGCAAAATCATTTAGAGGTTTCCGACTGATTATTCTCATAAGTTCTCCTAGATTGTCAGTTTGTCAATTCATTATTCCCATTTTGGGAATTTTTATCGTCCATAATTTATAGAATACAAATCGTTTCTTGTGCCTTGTAAGTTTACAGATGCCCTAGGGGTTCTAGGGTTTGGATGATTTGTTGGATTTCTGTTTGGCGTTTTTTGGCGGGGCTGCCGAAGTGAGTGGAGAGGGTTTCGGGGTTGTTGCCTAGCGTGGTGAGCAGTGGCTGTAGGATGGCTACTTGCTCGGGTAGGGATTTTGGCCACTTGAGCTTGGCGGTGATCTGCAGGAATGTCACGGATGTATTCAAAGGCTTGGTTGTAGGCTTTTTCGAGCGCCTTATCCCAACCTAGAGTTCCGCGTTTACCATGGCCTACTTTCCCTCCAGGGGTAGTGCCAATCGAACCTTGCTTGGTCTCAAGCACGAAGTGCCCTCGCTTATAGAGGTCCGAGTAGACGGTGGAGCTCTTAGCGTCTCGATCATTACGCGTGAGCGCTCGGTCGATAACGTAATCATTCTGCTCGTTGTCCTCTGTAGACGGGTCGGGACGTTCAACATCAAGAAGGTCGCAGAGTTCAGAAAGGAAGAGGGCGTAGTTGGAACGCTCAGCCGCACCTGAGCTTTGCCATCTACTAATGAAGTTTTCGATTTCCTCAGGGGAAGAGTTCTGTGTCTGCTGATCTGGCATGATTCGTATTTGTCTACGGGCAAGCTATCCGAACACACTTTACGAGCAAAGAGGAAAAGTAAGAGTTTTTGGGTTTTGAGAGGTAACTCTGCGATAATCGGACCGCGGACTGAAATCGTGGGTCATCCCATCGCTGTTGACAATGCCGTCCCCACTGTCAAACGAGTCGCCAAATACATCACCACCAAATCCGGAGGCGCAGGCGCTGTCCGAGAAATCGCCGAAAACATCCTAGGCGAACAAACCACCTTCCTAGGCCCCG
>JALZUI010000159.1 GCA_023301545.1 Akkermansiaceae bacterium | reverse complement strand
GTTGTGCCAGCCTCTTCGCCCGAACGAGTTCCCGCAGTCACCTGCCAGCCCGACTCGCGTGCTTGGGTGACGAGTTCGCCACCAACATATCCAGCACCGATAACGAGAAGGTTGGGCATAAGTGTTGTTCGTTACTTAGTACGCTCGACCAGTACGGTTTTCGTAATGGTTGACGTAGGCGCGGAGAACTGTGGAGTAGCCGCCTGGAGTAGGGTAGTCACCGGTGAAGTACCAGTCTCCGTACTTCCCATCGAGACTCTCATGTAGCTTCTCTGTGCTGAGATAGACGATTTCGAGTTCGCCGTCCCAAGTAGTATCTTCAGGGTAACTGATCTCGGAGATTTCAGCAGAAAGTTCTTCGTCGGTGAAGGCTGCGTAAAGCTTTTGTACAGGGTTTCCTTGTTCGGAACGAGGCTTCTCTAGCTCGGCTTTACACTCTTCGTAAATCTGGGTGAAGATTGCGTCAGTTCCAGCCTTTTTGTGGAGGCTTTGAGCCGCTTGGAAGGCGATGAACTTGCCAATCTCAGCCATGTCGATGCCATAACAATCCGGGAAACGGATTTGTGGAGCGGTGGAACAGACTACGATTTTCTTAGGGTTGAGACGTGAAAGGATTTTCAGCACCGACTTCTTAATCGTCGTGCCACGTACGATCGAATCCTCCATCACGACGAGCGTGTCCTCTGGGCCGACGGTATTGTAAGAAATATCGTAAACGTGCGAGGCTAGGGTGTTGCGATCTTTTTCCTGTGAGATAAAGGTTCGCAGCTTAATGTCCTTATGCGCAATTTTTTCTGCACGAGGCCAGTTGCCCATAATGAGGGAGTCCAGAAGGTCGTCGTCAAGAGTCCCTTTGTCACGGGCTTCTTTGAGCTCGGCGAGGACCTCTTGGCGGCGGTGGAGACGGAGACCGTCCATGAGCCCGTAGTAACCAACTTCAGCGGTGTTAGGGATGAAAGAAAAAGCGGCTTTGCTTAAATCATGGTTGATCGATTCCATGATCTGAGGAACGAGCGCACGACCCATTTGCTTTCGCTCTTGGTAGATTTTAGGGTCATTGCCACGGGAGAAGTAGATGCTTTCGAAAGAACAAGAAAAGCGTTCTTGTGGCTTATGGAAAGTGGAGATTTTAATCTCGCCTGAGGACTTAACCGTGAGCATTTCACCTGGATTGAGTTCGACGATGCTGCCTTCCTGAGTTTCAAAAACTGTCATCAGCGGCACGCGCTCAGAGGCCACTGCGACGACCTCATCATCAATGTAGTAATGACATGGACGAATGCCATGCGGGTCACGGATAACAAAGAAATCTCCATTCCCTACGATTCCAGAAATGGCATATCCTCCATCCCAATCGACAGCGGCATTACTAACGATTTTTTCGAGGTCGAGTTGCTCAGAAATATGGCGTGGAATGTCTTCGCCAGAAACGTTTTTGTCACGGAGTTGGCGGTAAAGCTCAGTATGTTCCTCATCTAGGTGGAAACCAATTTCCTCAAGAACAGTTTGCGTATCGGTTCCAAAGACGGGGTGTTGACCGCGGGCAATGAGCTTGCTGTTAAGTTGCCCCGTATTGGTCATGTTAAAGTTCCCTTGAACCATGAGGGTTCTCGTCGCCCAGTTACTGCGGCGAAGGTAGGGGTGGCAGGATGATTCCTCGTTGCTTCCAGAAGTGCCGTAACGCAAGTGGCCGACTAGGATCTCCCCTGCAAAATCAAATTGATTACGCAGCGCTTCCGTGTCTCCTGGGGTGACGATCTTCTTATCATAGAGGCGGTCTAGCTCTTCTAGTTCCTTATTAAAGGTACGGGCGAGGCCGTCTTTTTCTGAATCGCGGCGACGTGAGATGTAGGATTGTCCCGTAGGAATTCCTAATTTACAGGACCCGATACCCACACCGTCATGACCACGGTTGTGTTGCTTTTCCATGAGGAGGAAGAGCTTATTGAATCCCCACAGCGGGTTGTTGTACTTTTCCTGATAATGCTCCAGCGGTTTACGGAGACGGATTGCAGCGATTCCACACATAGTCGTTTATGCTTGGTTGATGCGGACTCCTTCTTGATTCGTAATCGTGCCGAGAATCTGTCCACCAGGACCAGCGGAGACAATCTTTTGCGCCTCCTCTGCGGTGACAACGGAGACCCATCCAAACCCCATATTAAAGGTGTGGTAACGATCGACAGGGTCGGTGTAAGCTAAGACTTTTTGTGCAACTGGATTATCCCATTCAGGAACAACGAGGTCAGCGCCGATTCCTTCGCCGAAGAGGCGTTCAAGGTTTTCAGGAAGACCGCCACCAGTAATGTGAGCAGAGGCCTTAGGCTTGATTCCTAGTGCACGAATGTCATTGACGACATCATGGTAAAGACGAGTAGGAGCGAGGAGCTCGCGGAGTTCTTCCTTAGAGAGAAGGTCATCAGGAGCCTGTTCTAAAATTCGGCGGACGAGAGACCAACCGTTTGCGTGAAAACTATCAGAGCCAAAACCAACAAGGACATCGCCTACTTCGATCGAGGAAGGGTCAACCAGATCAGGCTTTTCAACCGCTCCGATACAGAACCCTGCGAACTCGATCATATCTTCTGGCACCGCACCTGGCATTTCTGCCGTTTCACCACCTGCAAGAACACAGTTACAGTCTTCTAGGTAGTCACACATTCCAGCGATTAGACGAGTAAGCTTGTCTTTGTCGAGCTTGTTCACCCCGACGTAATCAAGGAACATGAGTGGGTCGCCACCAGTAGTGAGAATGTCATTCACGCTCATCGCTACCAGATCTTTACCTGCGATCTCGAGGAGGTCTTCTTTAATCAGAACCTCCATCTTAGTACCGACTCCATCACAACCAGTAACTAATACCGGTTGCTTATAGTCGCTCATATCAAACGCGGCAGCAAAGAGGCCGTAGCCACCCATGAGTTGACGGTTTTTCTGTGTGCGTTGCACGTGTCCTTTAATGTCAGTAACGAACGAGGCTGCCTCGATCGTATCCACACCCGCTTCTTTGTAGGTAAGTTTTCCGGCCATAATGCTAGATCTGCATCCTATGCCTTCTCCTCGTTAGAATGCAATAATCTAGTGCGTAAATTTTTTTCGCGCTTTCGTGTAGTTTTAGCTTGCCATTCCCTCGAATCATTATTAAGAATTTCCTCCCGCAAGGAAGCGAGCTTACTCAGTTCAATTCTAAGCAAACGGCTCATTAGCTCAGTTGGTAGAGCAGCGGATTGAAAATCCGCGTGTCCTTGGTTCGAATCCGAGATGAGCCACCATTTAAACCTCGTTTTTACGAGGTTTTTTTGTGTTTATAGGGGAGGCTATTTTCCCCGCAGATTACGTGGATTAACGCAGATGTTTTTTGATTTGAGATGGGTTGCCATTTGGAACCTTGTTTTTACTAAAAAAGCCCCGACCTTGTTTAGGTGGGGGCTTTTTGTTATTAATGAATTTGGAATCTACAAGATCAGATTTGATAGTGGAGGCCGCATTCGTATTTTTCTCCGTTGAAGCGGGTTTCCTCTGCCGTCATTCCTTCTTCGATAGGGCGGGTGGAGTGCCAGTCGCCCATGGTTACGTAGCCTTGGCTGCGGAGGGGGTGAGTCGGGATCTCGTGGTGCTGGAGGAAGTGTTCAACTTGGGCGTCAGGCCAATCAAGAATAGGGTAGGCTTTGAGGCGCTGTCCTTGGGTTTCCAGGAATTCGCGATCAGCACGGGTCTTAGACTGGCTGCGACGTAGTCCACTGAGCCAAACGGTGGCATTGAGCTCGTCCAAGGCGCGGTTCATAGGCTCGACTTTGTTCAAGCGAGCGTAGTGTTCGAGCCCCTCGGAGCCATTCTCCCAAAGCTTACCCCAACGCGCTTCTTGTTGCGAGGCGGAGTAGGGGGATGAATAGTGCTTCAGGTTAACATCCAATTTCTCAATAAGGGTGTCGATGTAACGGTAGGTTTCAGGGAAGTTATACCCTGTGTCTACAAAGATCACGGGCATCTCAGGGCAGTGCTCTGAGATGAGCTTGAGCATGACGGCAGCCTGGAGACCAAAACTGGTCGAGGCAACGGCATGCGCACCGAATTCTTCCCAGAGCATAGTTATACGCTCCCCAGCGTTCATGTTTTTGAACTGGTCGTTGACGGTTGTCAGGTCGAACTGAGATATGGAGGACATAATTCAAGATCACACCCACCGCGCACGAAGGCGACGGTGGGAAGTGAGATTAAAGATTAAGCAAAGGCGTCTTTCTTGATATTCAAGTGGAAGTCAGGGCCGTTAACGGTTGCTTCGACGTATCCTGCACGGATGACGAAGTCTCCAAACTTCTCTCCCTCGTTACGAGCCTTACCGTAATCTAAGATGATCGGGGTAAGGAGTTCGACGAGTTTGTCCTCTGGGTAAGCTTCGCGGTACATCTTGCTGAGGCGGTCACCTGCGTGGCCACCACCGAGGTAGACATTGTACTTTCCGGGGGCGCGTCCAACGAAGCCGATTTCAGCCAAGAAGGGGCGTCCACAACCATTAGGACAACCAGTCATACGGATGACAATGTCATCGTGACGGATGCCAGCTTGCTCCAGTACTTCCTCAAGCTCAGTGATCACAGTAGGGAGGTAACGCTCCGCTTCTGTAAGTGCGAGAGCACAAGTAGGGAGAGCAACACATGCGATAGAGCTACGACGAAGGCCGGACTCTTGGCCTGCTTTATCGAGACCGTAGTGCTTAATGAGGCGTTCGATCTCTGCTTGGCTCCATGAGGAAACATTAGCAATGACGAGGTTTTGGTTAGCGGTGAGGCGGAAGTCTCCATCGTGAACCTTAGCGATTTCACGGAGAGCCGTCATCATCTTGTACTCAGGGGTGTCGAGTACACGTCCGCCTTGAACGAAGAGGGTGTAGTGGCTGCGGCCGTCTTCACCGTAAACCCAGCCGAAGCGATCTCCGTTGGATTCAAAGTGGTAGCCACGTTCTGGCTGTAGGTCGTAACCGAGGTATTCGTTAACCTTGTCGCGGAACCAGTCTGCGCTACGGTCATTGATGGTGTACTTTAGACGAGCGTTTTTACGTTCGACACGGTTACCGAAGTCACGTTGTACGAGGACAACTTTCTCCGATACGTCAACCGCTTGCTCAGGGGTACAGAATCCAATGATGTCTGCGATGCGTGGGAAGGTGTCCTCTGCGCCGTGGGTCATGCCCATTCCGCCACCGACAGCTACGTTGTAACCTACGAGCTTACCTTCCTCAACAATCGCGATGAAAGAGAGGTCATTAGCGTGGATATCAACGTCATTTGAAGGAGGAACCGCGATTGCGATTTTGAACTTACGTGGAAGGTAGGTTTTACCATAAATTGGTTCTACTTCTTCCTTAGAGCTTTCGACC
The DNA here is from genome assembly GCA_023301545.1 of Akkermansiaceae bacterium. Lineage (GTDB taxonomy): Bacteria > Verrucomicrobiota > Verrucomicrobiia > Verrucomicrobiales > Akkermansiaceae > WTJZ01. Next base: position 3,274 of record JALZUI010000159.1, on the reverse strand, counting down.
TTTTCTCCATCGAGCCAGATTTCGTGATAAGCACGAGTGGCAGGAGTGAGGTGATCAGAAATGTCTTGTGAGAGTTTTAGGATTTCTGCGTGAACCTGTGATTGGAACGGGTTCGGGTTACACATAACGTTACGGTTCACGTCACCACATGCAGCGATCGTGTCCATAGCAGTGTCGTTGATTTCCTTGATCGTTTGCTTTAGGTTCGTCTTAATAATTCCGTGGAACTGGAATGCTTGACGAGTGGTCAGCTTGATCGTGCCATTGGCGTAATCGTGAGCGAGACGGTCGGTTTCGAGCCACTGCTTAGGAGTAGCTACGCCACCAGGAACACGAATACGAATCATGAATGAGTAAGCCTTCTCTAGCTTCTTCGCACGACGTTCGGCGCGGATGTCGCGGTCGTCCTGCTGGTAAGTGCCGTGGAACTTGATGAGCTGGAGGTCGTCCGTAGCGAGTTGTCCCGTGGACAGATCTGCTAGTCCTTCCGCGATCGTACCACGGAGGAAGTTAGAGCGGGTTTTAATCCCTTCGTTGGGGTGAAGTTTTTTTGAGTCTTCAGACATAGTAAATTAAAATGTTTATTAGTTAACGTTAGGAGATTGATTAATAGACGTCACGTTGGTAACGCTTGTCCTTCTTAAGGTTTTCGAAGTAGGCGATAGCATCTTCTTCAGACTTGCCGCCGTGTTCTTGTGCGATTTTGATGAGGGTGTCGTGAACGTCACCAGCCATGCGTTCTGCATCGCCACAGACGTAGAAGAACGCGCCTTTATTCTCGATCCAGTCCCATAGCTCTTTCCCTTTTTCAGACATACGGTTTTGTACGTAGACTTTCTGAGGTTGGTCACGTGAGAAGGCGACATCGAGGTTTGTGAGGTCTCCATTCTCGAGGTGTTCTTGGAGCTCTAACTGGTAGAGGAAATCGTAACTGTAACGTTGGTCACCAAAGAAGAGCCAAGCATCTCCAGCTGCGGAAGTTTCTGCTCGTTCCTCGATAAAGGCACGGAAAGGAGCAATTCCTGTTCCTGGCCCGACCATAATGATCGGCTTGTTCGTGTCCTCTGGGAGGCGGAAGTTTTTGTTCTTATGAACGTAAACGAGAACCTTGTCTCCAACTTGTGAATCGTCAGCGAGGAAGGTTGAAGCTACGCCTTTGCGTTCCTTACCAAAGGTTTCGTAACGAACAGCGGCAACGGTGAGGTGAACTTCCTCTGGGTGCGCCTTAATACTACTCGCGATGGAGTATAGACGAGGAGGAAGCTTACGAAGGAGGTTGACTAGGTCCTGAGCAGAGCCTGTGAACGGTGTGATTCCGAAGAGGTCTGAAATCTGGCGGCCGTAGGTGAACTGCTTAAAGTCTTCTTTACGGTCATCAGAGAGGATGTCGGTGAGTTGTTCAGAGTTGGTGAGGTCGCTGTAAGCCTGGACGACTTTGCGAGAGAGGGCCGTTATATCAAGGTGCTTTTTGAGCGCTTCCTTGAGGGTCATTGGACCTACTTTTTTGACCTCTACAGATTCGTCACCTTTGAGTTTAGAAGCGGCGAGGCAATCGAGAACGACGTCTTCGGCGTTTTCAGAAACAACTCCGAGAGCGTCTCCAACTTCGTAATCGAGGCTTGAGCCTTCTAAGGAGAGTTCCAAGTGAACCGTTTCCTTAGCCGATCCAGTGCCGTTAAGATTAATGTTAGCGACGACTTCTGCTGGGAATGGGTTTTTCTTGTCGAAGACGACTGCAGGAGCAGCGGTGTAAGCGAATCCAGCATCTGCGGCAGCTGGAGCAGCAATGCCTGCGCTCGCTGCAGGTTGGAGTTCAGCGAGTTTGCCGAACACCTTAGTGGACCAGTCGTCGTAGTTGTCATCAAAATCAACGTCACAGTCCTCGCGGTCAACTAGTCGAGTCGCGCCTAGGGCTTCGAAACGAGCGTCAAAGTCTTTACCTGTCTGACAAAACTTCTCGTAGGAAGTATCTCCGAGAGAGAGGACAGAGAAGTTTATCCCTTTGAGATCCACATCATCTTTCATGAAGCTGTCGTAGAAGCTCATTGCGGACTCAGGTGGTTCACCGTCACCCCAAGTACTGACAATCGTAAGAATGTTGTCATGCTTCTTGAGATCAGCAGGGGAAATGTCGCTCATGTTTTTGAGCGTTGGCTTATATCCTTTTTTCTTAGAAGCTTTGAAGAATTTATCTGCAAGTGCTTCCGCGTTTCCTGATTCTGTTCCGTAGAGAACTAGAAGCTTGAGCGCAACAGCAGCGGAAGCGCCAGGAATGAGTGCGGCAGCACCTGCTTGGAGCGTGTTAGCGGCGGGGGCGCCTGTCGGTAAAATGCCTTGGGAGTTTTCAGGAAGAAAGGAGCTAGCGCGGCCAGAGAGGTATCCACTCAGCCAGACAAGCTGCTCGGGCCGGAGGCTACCGAGGCTCTTCTGAAGCATTTCTCTTTGTTGTGGGTCAAGAGGGTTTAGGTCAGGGAACATAATCTATTCTTTGTAAGGTAAGGGAGTATCGTTCAAGATGGGGCCGAGGTCGAGTAATTAACTAAACAATTTCTTAATCATTAGTTAATTGGTCAACTTTATTAGGTTAATGCAACCTCGCACGGGTTAGTTAAGGATGCAAGAATAAAGTGTAGCTCGGTAAAATAGGGATTCTATGGGCACAAAAAAGCCCGTAGAGATTACTTCTCGACGGGCTTTTTGTTGTAAGATTAGGTGCGTGCTACTTTTTAGTTCTAGGCTTCACTGTTGGGCGACGCTTAGGGAGTTGTACTTTGACCTTACTTTCATCTCTCATGCCGTTTTGGCCTGACTCTTCTAGGTTAGCGCTAGTGCCTGTGGAGGTTGGTCCAGAACCTACTTGGTAGGATTTCTTAGCTGCGCCTGCTTCATTTGGGCTTGATAGCTGAGTAGGGAGGGTGTTGAGGAAGTTCTGGTAGTGCTCAAGGTTTGTCGTAGAACGGAAGAGGTTGTTGAGTCCTTCGTTCTTGATGTTGTCCATGAGGCTAATGAAGAGCTCGTATGCCTCAGTCTTGTACTCAACTAGAGGATCTTTTTGCCCGTGTTGACGAAGGTGTACACTCTGACGGACTCCGTCCATGCTGTAGAGGTGCTCTTGCCAGAGACGGTCGATTGCGCTCATTACGATTTGGCGCTCCAGCATATCCAGAAGTTCTGGGTTTTCCTGGGCAACCTTTAGTTCGTAGGCTTGCTTGACGCGTTCGATGAGGAAGGCTGAGATTTCTTCTTCTTCCATTTCTAGGAAGTCAACAGTCTG
>JALZUI010000158.1 GCA_023301545.1 Akkermansiaceae bacterium | reverse complement strand
CCAGATCCGCGGATCTGGCCTTTTTTTGTTTATGTAGCTAAAGTCTTTAGCGAAACCATCTTAGAGACGCTTATCTATAATAGCCTTTTTCTTAAGAACCGAAATCCAGTTTTGATAACGGTCGTCATATTTTTCCGCATCAATCTCTCGTACCAATCGCTCTTTCACTTCTGACAGCGGAGCCGAGGGGCCGTAGTTAATATTTTGCACCTTAACGATGGTAAAGCCACGAGGATCTTTGAACGGCCCTTGTACTTCTCCAACTGGCGCTCCGAAGATAAGCTCTGCAAAGGATGGATCAAAGTCTGTCCGTTGAGTCTCTGGCCATTGCCCTCCATCATTAGAGTATGCGTCTGCAGAGTGCTCTTTAGCAACAGTGGCGAAGTCTGATCCACTCTTAAGTTTACTTGCTAACTCTTCAGCGAGCACTAATTGAGTCTCTGCAGTTTTACCAATTTCAGAAGTTCGTGCAGGGATGAAGATTTTCAAAAAGGTCACCTTATCTTCTGATCGATCGCGGAAGGCTCGTTTACGTTCGTGATATTTAGCAGAGATTTCATCGGGGGTAGGAGGAGCATTGCGTCCACCGAATTGCTCAGACTTCAGCGCTTGCACGAGAATCTTTTCGCGTTGCGTTTCCTTGTAACTTCTCATCGTCGAACCAGATTCAGTCAACGCCTTTCGGAACTCCGACTCATTCCCATTATAGAGATCTTTAACAATCCTCTCTACCTCTTGATCCACCACGAAATCCGGGATGTTTGCTCCTCTATCTTCTAGCTCGCTGAGGATGATTTTATTTTCGACCAATTGGTCAAGCACATGCTCTTGTGCCTCTTCGAATTCCTTTTCGGCGGCTTGCCCACCACGAGGATACTTCGTCTTAATTACTGACATTCTAGGGCCTAGGAGAATAGCCACTTCCTTACGAGTGATGACCTTCCCATTAACAGTAGCAGCCACCCCTGTGACTTCAACGGGCTTCGCTAAGAGCACCATCGGCATAAAAAAAAGACTGAGTAATAAACGTTTAGACATATACAGTAAAAAAAGAAATTAAGTAGTGCGAGTTAGGCAATAATGATTAGTCGGAATAGTTGGTAGGGTCATTCAATTGGGCAAGCTCAAAAGCTTCTTTTCTTTCGACACAGGTACCACATTTCCCACAATGATTTAAAGCGCCTTGGTAGCACGAATACGTCTTAGAAAAATCAACTCCTAGGCGATTTCCAATCTCTGCTATACCTTCTTTCCGAATTGCGACATAAGGCCTAAGAAGCTGAATCTTAGCGTAAGTCCCCTGCTCCATTGTGCTAGCCACTGCATCCATAAAACCCTCACGGCAATCTGGGTAAATTGCGTGATCGCCAGAGTGCGCCGCGATCGCAACCGCTTCTGCCCCAATGCTTTCAGCATAACCCGTGGCAATCGATAACATGATTGCATTCCGAAAAGGGACAACCGTTTTGACCATATTCGCATCCTCATAATGCCCTTCAGGAACCTCCCCGCCTGTCTTTAGTAAATCGGAAGAAAAATGCTCCGCAATAAAGCCCAGAGGTATAACCTTATGCTCTAACTCTAAGCGATCACAGTGATGTTTAGCGAAAGGGAGCTCTCGATCATTATGCTTAGAGCCATAATCAAAACTTAACGCACCCACCACCTCGTGCTGAGTATTCATATCGTAGAGGAGAGTGGTAGAGTCCATTCCTCCACTGAGGAGTACGAGCACTTTCATCTTCGTTTAATTTTCTGACTCTACGGTCATCGGCGCATTATCTCCACCCTTAGGGTAAACCGCTTGCGCTGTGAGACTGATTCCACCTCTTGGTGAAAAGTCTCCTCGCACCTTCATCTCTCGAGGACTAACAGCGTCACTCAGGTCGTTAAGAACCTTGTTGACGATATCTTCATTAAAGAGGGCGTGATTACGGAAGGAAGAAAGGTAAAACTTAAGGGACTTCGTCTCGATACACTTTTCAGAGGGCTGGTACTGAATACGGATTCGAGCAGTATCAGGTTGCCCCGTGACAGGGCAGAGCGAACAAAATTCAGGAAAGTCAAAATGAACCCAATATTCGTTTTCTGGATTACGATTCGGAAACGTCTCAATCGTAGCATCATCAGGGTTAGAGGGCCACTTAGCGGTCGCATTACCAAGCAGAGTTATCGATTTCTCGTTCATACCACCTATAATCGTGCTAATAGAGCTCTAGTCCAGAGGAAATCGTATTTTTCGTCACCCTCGGTCTTCATAAAAAAAACTTTACCTTCAGGCGCTCATACCTTAAGTCCTCAGTCCCCTTTTCTCCGCTCCACGAGCGGGATCAGGTACAACTCATAATTATGGCTATCAAACGCGCGCTTCTCTCTGTGTCTGACAAGACTGGTCTCGTAGAATTTGCAACTAAGCTCCAGAACGATTATTCCGTCGAGCTTCTCTCCACTGGCGGAACTTCCCGCGCCCTTCGTGAAGCAGGCCTTACGGTCATTGATGTTTCCGATTTCACCGGCGCTCCTGAGCTCTTCGACGGACGAGTCAAAACTCTCCACCCTAAGGTGCACGGAGGCCTCCTCCAAGTCCGCAGCAGCGCTGAGCACCAAGCTCAAGCCGCAGACAATGACATCCCAACGATCGACCTTGTCGTCGTTAACCTCTATCCTTTTGAGGAAAC
>JALZUI010000157.1 GCA_023301545.1 Akkermansiaceae bacterium | reverse complement strand
GGTCGAGGGGAGTCGGATTCTAGTAGAGCAGTCTGCGAATCAGATTACAGATGGGCGGATCCTAGGGCATAAGAGACGCCAACCCCCACTGAAGGCGGACTATATTCTGCAATACAAGAATAAGCGCCTGGCAGTGATCGAGGCGAAGGCAGATGGGCTGGGCTACACGGAGGGGGTAGGACAAGCTAAGGATTATGCTGAGCGATTGAATGTTCGGTTTACCTATTCGACAAACGGGAAGAAGATCTATGGGATCGATATGAATGAAGGAGTGGAGGGTGACGTGGATCGCTATCCGACACCTGATGAGCTCTGGGCGATGACCTTTCCCACTCCGATAGAGCCGTACAAGCAAGAGATCGCAGAATGGAAAGAGAAGTTCGAGGCTGTGCCGTTTACCTTATTCAAAGGGAAGTATTTACCCCGTTACTACCAGCATGTGGCGGTTGAAAAAACGCTGGATGCGATCGCGGCTAAGCAAGATCGTATTCTGCTGACGATGGCGACGGGAACAGGCAAAACTGCGGCCGCCTTTCATATCTGTTGGAAGCTGTTTCATGCGAAGTGGAATCTGAAACGAGACGCTACCCGCTCGCCCCGAATCCTTTTCCTAGCAGACCGGAACCTACTAGCGAACCAAGCCTTTAACTCCTTCGGAGACTTTGATGAAGACGCATTAGTGCGAATTACGCCAAAGGAGATTAAGAAGACGGGGAAGGTGCCAACGAATGGGAATATCTTCTTTACGATTTTCCAATCTTTCATGGCTAGTGATTCCTCTGAACAGGAGGAGGAATTAGCGATGGAGCAAGAGATGGAATGCGAGGTTACAGAACGCCCCCTAGCGGCCGAAAAGGCGGCAATCTATAATTCCCAAGCAAAAGCAAGTGCGGAGGCATACTTTGGGCAATATGAGCCTGACTTTTTCGACTTTATTATTATCGACGAATGTCACCGTGGAGGAGCGAATGACGAGAGTAGTTGGAGAGCGATTATGGAGCATTTTTCTCCTGCTGTTCAGCTCGGTCTAACCGCTACCCCTAAGCGCGATGTAAATGCGGATACCTATAAATACTTTGGCGATCCAATCTACACCTATACGTTAAAGGAAGGGATCAACGATGGATTCCTGACGCCATTTAAAGTTAAAGAGGTTTCCACGACTCTGGATGATTATACTTATACCTCCGATGATGAGATTGAGGATGGGGAAATCCAAGATGGTAAGAAATATACTGAAGATGAGTTCAATCGCAAGATCGAGATTCCCGCGCGTGAACGCTATCGCGTAAAGCTGTTTCTGGATCAAATAAACCAGAACCATAAGAGCCTAGTCTTCTGCGCGACCCAACGCCACGCGGCGATGGTGAGAGGTCTGATTAACCAACATTCTGATAGTAAGAGTGCGAACTACTGTCACCGTGTGACGGCTGAAGATGGTGGTATCGGGGAGGCTCATTTACGAGACTTCCAGAATAATGAGAAGAGCCTACCCACAATCCTGACTACCTCTCAGAAGCTCAGTACTGGCGTAGATGCGCCAGAGATCAGAAACATTGTGCTACTGCGCCCTGTGAAATCGATGGTGGAGTTTAAGCAAATCGTGGGGCGTGGAACGCGATTATTCGAGGGGAAAGACTACTTTACGGTCTATGACTTTGTGAATGCGCATGAGCACTTCCAAGATCCTGAGTGGGACGGTGACCCAGAAGAGCCAGATGGCTCTGGACCAGGTGGGCCGAGGCCTCCGTGTAATGCCTGCGGTGAAAAACCCTGTATTTGTGAGAAGCCAGACCGCGCCTGTGAGGACTGTGGTAATGATCCCTGCGCTTGTGAGGAAAAACCTAGTAAAATGGTGAAGGTGAAGCTGGCTAATGGAAAGGAAGTAGCGATTGACTCAATGGTGAAAACTTCCTTTTACAGCGCTGACGGAAAAGTCATCTCCGCAGAGGAATTTATCAAGTTACTGTTTGGCGCAATCCCCGATATCATCGCCAACGAGGAAGAGCTCCGAGTGCTTTGGAGCCAACCTGGAACACGAAAGAAGTTACTAGAGGAACTGAGCGATAAGGGATATAGTCCTGCGCAGTTGGAAGATCTGCGCGAATTAGTGCATGGGCAGGATAGCGATCTCTTTGATGTGCTCAACTACGTTGCTTACCAACGTGACCTCGTCCCTAGACTGGAGCGAGCGGCACAGGTTACAATCCACCTCAATGATTACGATGAAAAGCAGCAGGCGTTTTTGAACTTCGTCCTGAAGCAGTATGTAAAAGAAGGGGTCAGCGAGCTAGACGACGCGAAGCTAGCCGATCTGCTGAAATTGAAATACGATGCAATTGACGATGCCAAAAGATTATTAGGCTCGATCAAAGAAATTCGTTCCGCTTTCATCAGCTTCCAAGAATACCTCTACGAAAAGAAAGCTTCTTAGCACCTAAAGCGGCGCTACTGTCGCTGTTGATTACGCTTCGTCTTCTGCTGGGGGGGCAGTGGGGAGTTCGTCTACTTCCTCTAGGAGGTTGACGACGTCGATGCCTCGTTCGGCGGCGTCGTCTGAGCGGAAGTCGAGCACAGGTGTGTTCTTGAGGACGACTCGCTTAGTGACGCGAGATTGAATCATGCCGCGCTTTTCCTTGAGGCGGGCCATAACGGTGCCGAGTCCAGGTCCGAGGACGCTGATGAAGACTTTGGCTTCCTTAAGGTCCTGAGTGACGTTGACGCCTGTGACGGTGACGAGCGAGTCCTTGAACTCGAACTCACGCTGAATGACGGCGCTGATCTCCCGCTTGAGGAGTTCGTTAACGCGATGTAATCTTTGCGACATTAGAGGGTTTGATCTACTTTAATGAGGTCGTAGGACTCGATCACGTCGCCTTCTTCGTACTCATTGAATTCTCCAAGACGGATACCACATTCGGTTCCACTCTTGACTTCCTTAACCTCGTCCTTGAAGCGACGGAGGGTAGACATTTTACCATCGAAGACAGGAGTTCCGCCACGAATCACACGAGCGTGTGAGGTACGCTGAACTTTACCGTCGGTAATGTAACAACCTGCAGCAAATCCTTTGTGAACTTTGAAGACCTGCTTCACATCAGCGTGGCCGATGACGTTCTCGCGGGTTTCTGGTTCGAGCAGTCCGAGCATGGCCTCACGAACGGTGTCGATGAGTTCATAGACGATGGAGTAGAGCTTGATCTGGACTCCTTCGGACTTGGCGGCTTTTACGGCCTTGCCTTCTACCTTGACGTTGAAGCCCATAATGACGGCGTCAGAGGAACTAGCGAGCATGATGTCGGTCTCGGTGACGGAACCAGCAGCGGCGTGGAGGAAGCGGACGTCGACCTTTTCAGATTCGATGTCGTTGATCGCTCCTTGGATCGCTTGCACGGAGCCTTGGACGTCGGTCTTAAGGATGATAGAGAGAATCGCTTTCTTAGGTCCGTCTCCTACTTGGAAGAGCATGTCCTCGATACGCGTTTTCTGCTTGGCGCTGAGATTTTCGTTTCGGATTTCGGATTTCCGTTCTCCAGAGAGCTTTTTGGCAGCCTTCGCGTTTGTCATAACGACAACCTCGTCACCAACGATAGGGAGTTCCGCGAAGCCGAGGAGTTCTACCGGTGTAGCTGGTCCCGCGGTTTTGATGCGGTCGTTTTGGTCATTGATGAGGGATTTAACCTTACCTTCACCTGCACCACAGATAAATGGGTCGCCCGTTTTGAGGGTTCCATTTTCTACGATGACTGTTGCGGTTGGTCCTTGACCTTGCTGGATTCGGGATTCGATGACAACCGCACGGGCTGTCGCCTTTGGATTTGCTTTAAGTTCGAGAACCTCAGCCTGGAGGGCAAGGAGTTCGAGGAGCTCATCCATCCCTTGTCCGGTCTGGGCGGAGACTTCTACAGTATCGACATCACCACCGAAATCGACGGGGTTTAGTCCTTCTTCCATCATCTGTGTTTTGACACGCATCGGATCTGCGGTGTCGAGGTCACACTTGTTAATGGCAACGATGATGGTTTTGTTTGCAGCCTTGGCGTGCGAGATGGCTTCACGCGTCTGAGGCATCATGCCGTCATTTGCAGCGATAACGATTACGACGATGTCAGTAATGTCTGCACCACGAGCACGCATAGCGGAGAAAATGGCGTGTCCCGGGGTGTCGAGGAAGGTGATCGGTTTACCCTCGTGCTCAATACGGTAGGCATTGATGTGTTGGGTGATTCCACCTGCTTCATTAGCTGTGATGCGAGACTTACGGAAGGCATCTAGGAGAGAAGTTTTACCATGGTCAACGTGACCCATGAAGGTAATGATCGGAGCACGGTATTCGAGCTTGTCTTCTGGCTCTTCTTCTTCTGGTTCTGGCTCAGCGATGATTTCTTCTTTCTTATGTACACCGCCGCCTTTTTCACGTTTTTCACGCTCGAAGGTGAAGCCGTGTGTAGCACAAACTTTTTCTGCGATTTCAGGTTCGATCGCTTGGTGTGGTGCTACGAAGACTTCGAGAGCAATCAGGTCTTTCATGAGCTCAAAGCCCTTGAGACCCATTTTTTCCGCTAGGTCAGAAACAACGATTGGAGGTTTGATGCAGATGATCTTACTTTCATCAACTGGTTCTGCTGGCTCCGCAGATTCAGCAGGGGTTTCTTCTGTTACTTCAGGTTCTTCACTGTCATCTAGGACCTTAGAGATCGGAGCGAGTTGATCTTTGCCTGAGTTGTCAGTTTTCTTAACACGGTTCGTTTTTTTAGCACCTCCGTCTTCACTGAAAATATCTAGTGCGGCTGCCTTTTTGTCGGCCAAGGTTTCCTTCTTAGGAGTGTTTTCGCGCTGTCGTTGACGGCGTGATTTTTTGGGCCCGTCGACGAGGTCGAGAACTTCTTTTTTTTCGGGCTTAGATTCTTCGTTAGACATGTAAAAAGGTGCTACTAGTTAATAAGTGTATGGAGGGGGCTAAACTTACGCTTCTTCTGTGCTGGTTTCTTCCTGTGCGGTGACTTCTTGAGCCTTAGCGAGAATCTCTTCTGCGTTAGCTCCCTCGACGCCATCTAGAGCAGAGGCGATGTATTCGAGCGGCATTTGGGTTACCATGTCGGCGGAGACTCCACCAGCACGGTAGAGGTGATCGGCGATGGCGTCAGAGATTTCAAGTTGTTCAGCTAGGGTGTGAGCGGCATCGTGTACACGGGCTTCGAACTGCTCGTGCTGTGATTCGTCACGGCTGACTTGTACGTCCCAACCAAGAAGGCGAGAGGTGAGGCGAGCGTTTTGACCACGGCGGCCAATCGCTTTGCTAAGGTCTTCTTCTGCGACCGTTACGTGGATGATTTTTTCCGCTTCATCGACCTTGATAGAATGGATGCTAGCAGGCTTAAGGGCGTCGGTAACGAACTGGTGGAGGTCTTCGTTCCAGTCGATGATGTCGACCTTCTCATTATTGAGCTCACGGACAATGTTCTTTACGCGTGCACCACGGAGTCCAACACAGGCACCAACAGGGTCGATGCGTTCGTCTTCACTCCATACTGCGATTTTTGTGCGGTAACCTGCTTCACGCGCAACAGCACGGATCTCAACCGTACGGTCAGAGATTTCGCTCACTTCCGCTTCAAAGAGGCGGCGAACAAAGTTCGGGTGGGAGCGAGAAAGGATGATTTCTGGGCCACGAGCATCATTACGAACCTCTACGACATAACAACGGATGCGGTCACCCATATTGTAGTCTTCGGTCACTACGCGCTCACGTTGTGGCATACGAGCCTCGAACTTACCGAGGTCGATGAGGACGTCGCTCTTATCAAAGCGGCGTACGAGTCCGGAGACGATTTCGCCTGCGCGGTCCTTGAATTCCTCGTAAAGCATTTCTTTTTCCGCCATACGGAGGCGTTGCATCATGGTCTGCTTAGCAGTTTGGACAGCGATACGGTCAAAGTTCTGAGGAGTGACATTAAGCTCGAGCTTCTCGTCCATCGCGATCTCAGGATTCTTTTTCTGCGCGAGGGAGATTCCTACTTCGTTGAACTTATCCTGTACGTCATCATCGGCGACAACGGTAAGGTTAGCGAAGATTGTGGTTTTACCAGCCTTGAGGTCGATAGAAGCACGGATTTCTTCGATTCGATCAGCTCCTGGAACCATCTTGCGATAGGCGGAAACAAAGGCGAATTCTAGGGCGGAGATGACTCTTTCACGCTCGAGTTGTTTCTCGCGTTCATAGTATTCGATAAGTGCTACGATGTCGTTAGTCATGATGTGAAATATTGAGATCTCCTTAGACAGAAAAGAGTGGGTCCCGTGGGGCCCACTCTTTAACAAGTTAAAGGAGTTGTCTGCTTTTATGACTGATTACAGCCCATTAAGCAAGGAAAAGATTATTCAATGTCCTTGGCGCAACGGAATCCCGTGTGATTTGTCGGGGAGAGTCCCTCCGAATAACTCCGTGCGGCAGGGCGGTAGCGGAGGCAGTAAGTGTGATGGCAGAGAAAGGAACCGCCCTTGGTAGAGTAGAGCGTCAGTAGTTCGTGAAAGGGTTGGTAGCCTTCAGGTAGAGGCTGGCCAGCGATGAGGGAGTTGATCATCATGTTGTCAATCGCTTGTTCTGGGCCCACTGGGTTGACGTTGATCCCCTTGCTCATCGATTGATAATAGGTGGGGGAGTAGAGGTCAGAGGTGTGCTCCCATACGTTTCCTGCCATATCGTAGAGGCCGTAGGCATTAGGGGGGAAGGATTTGACGGGGGCGGTGGAGGCGAAGCCGTCCTTGGCAGAATCAACGGTGGGGAAGGTGCCTTGGTAGGTATTGCTCATCCATTGGTCGTCAGGTTTTGGAGTGTCGCCCCAGGTGAAGAGCTTTTGCTCCTCGCCTGCACGAGCCGCCGCTTCCCATTCGGCTTCGGTCGGGAGGCGCTTGCCTGCCCATTTCGCGTACGCTCGGGCGTCAGCGTTGGTAATGCAAACCACCGGGTGATCGAGCGCCATCTCGGAGCCAGGTCCGAGGGGGTGTCTCCAGTCAGCTCCTGGAGTATAGGTCCACCATTGGTAGACGGAGTCTTCATTCCAGAGCTCGGGGACTTCGGCTGGAGGGGTAAAGATGCTGGACCCGGGGACAATCTGATCGGCAGGGGCGTGTGGGAATTCTTTTTTGCTGAGTCCTTTTTCGGCCTGGGTAAGATAGCCTGTGGCTTCGATGAATTCTAGAAATTGGGCATTCGTGACTTCGGTCGCATCAAGGAGGAAGGCAGGAGTCTGCACCTTGTGGACAGGGGCTTCCTCTGGATATTTGCTTCGGGTTCCTAGTTCGCGTTCATTCCCTCGGAGGTAGGTGGTCTCGGGGATGTAGCACATGCCTTCGGGTACGATTACGCCCGTTGGAGCGGTGCTGGTGGTTACAGTGCTTTCGTCCGTATCACGACAGGACAGAATGAGCAGAGAGAGCGTCGCTATCGTTAGTTGGAGCCCGATGCGGAGGGGGGGAGGAAGGGGAAAACTCATCATTTGAAACTTGGTCTAGAGACTATTACGTGCAATGTAGGCCTATGGCTATCAGTAAATTTCGTCCCTGTATTGATTTACACGGTGGGAAGGTAAAGCAAATTGTTGGCGGAACGCTCACCGATGACGGAGAGGCTCCACAGGAGAACTTTGTTAGTGAGATGAGTTCAGCCCAGTTTGCGGAGCAATTCCAACGGGATGACTTACAGGGTGGCCATGTCATTAAGCTCGGCCCAGGGAACGAGACCGCGGCCAAGGAAGCATTAGCGGCTTGGCGAGGTGGTTTACAGATCGGCGGAGGCATTCGCCGCGAAAACGCCGTGAGCTGGCTAGAGGCAGGCGCGAGCAAAGTGATTGTGACCTCAGCCGTCTTTGATGCCGATGGGACTTTCCTCGCTGATGAGCTCGAAGGATTGCGCCAAGAAGTGGGTTGCGAAAACTTAGTCCTCGACCTCAGTTGCAAGACTACGGGCGAGGGCTGGACCGTAGCCATGAACCGCTGGCAAACGCTCACGAACTTGCAGATCACGACCGAATCCCTTACTGAGCTCGCCGCCTCCTGCGCGGAGTTTCTCATTCACGCCGCCGATGTCGAAGGACTTTGCGGGGGGATGGATGCACCTTTAGTGAAATGGTTAGGCGAATGGACACGTGCCCACAACGGCTTTCCGATTACCTACGCCGGCGGGATTTCCTCGCTGGCAGAGATCGACACGATCCAATCACAAAGCGAAGGGCATGTGGACTACACCGTAGGCAGCGCCCTCGACCTCTTCGGAGGCTCCGCGTTGGAGTACGCTGAACTGGTTAAACGGAGTTCTTAGTTCCTGGCTCATCACGGAGGCGCGGAGAGCACGGAGTTTTTTTAACTGATTGAGTTAAGGTTAGCCTCAACCGTTTACCAACTCTTGTCTTACTCTTTGTGGGAGTTCGAAGAGTCCGCTTTATTTAAATAAACTTTTCCGTCTAATATCACAGCAGGTATCTCGTCACCTTTTTTAAACATTGAGAAATCTTTCTTTGTCACAGGCATTCTCTCTTCTTCACCATTAGAATGTGTTATGATAATATATCGGTTAGTTCTTTTTTTTGATCCAGGCCCTCTACTAGTAATTCCTTTATTGACTACTTTGTCGACTACTTTAACAATCAATGGGGTGCCATGTTTAAATGCCTTATCACGCGCACGTTGTGTGTAGATTTTGTCTATTACTACAAATGTCAGGATGGCTATTACAAAGATAATTACAGATTTCATATTCAAATTAATATCATTCACCTGTTCCCTTGTCAATAAGGCGCATGCAAACGTTACTTTTTGACCCCCACTTTGTCGAACCTTCAATACATTTTACGTTTCGAGCTCTTTTTCTGCTTTTCAGGGGTGTCGCGTGTTTGGAAATCGTTACTTTTCGATCAAGTGCGGATTTTCGTTACTCTCTGGACATGACTTTTATCAGACGAGTTGCCTGGGTGGTTTCAATTTAACTTTGGTAGCGAGTTCTATATAGGGATGCTATTTCGGAGGTCTTTTAGGATGTGGAAAGCTACTGCTTTGATGCCTATCACCTTGAGCTTTCTAACTCTGTTCTTACGGGGCTTTTCGAATTTTTCACGATTCGTACGGAAGACTTCTTCTACAAAATACTTACTAGGGGGCAGGTGTGATTTTTTTTACAATAATCTCATTTACCTGTCCCTCTGTCAAGATGACGCTGAACTGGTTAGACGGAGCTCTTAGGTTTGACTCTCCACGGAGGTTTTTTCATGGACCGCCGATATTTATCGGCAAATTTGAGGTGGGCGGCCTCTTAAGCTCAGGGTTTTGTGGGGGAAATCGCTCTACGGGATCACCATTGAATGAACTCTCTGTTTCAGGCTTGGCCTGAATGTGCCGATGGATATCAGCGGTCCATGAAAAAATCTGCGTTAATCTGCGGGGAAAATAAGCTAGGTTGACATCGATTCTGAAATGTCCTATAAATTGAATTTTATAGGACATGTCTTATT
>JALZUI010000156.1 GCA_023301545.1 Akkermansiaceae bacterium | reverse complement strand
CTCTCTGCGTATCGCCTAAACGCTGTCTTGACAATGAGGGCGTGAACCACACACTATTCCACTCATTATGGCTAAAGCAGTATCGATCTATGACACCACCCTCCGTGATGGCACACAGGGCGAAGGGTTCTTTCTCTCCGGGCTCGACAAGATCCGCCTAGCGACTCGTCTCGATGAGTTTGGGGTTGATTATATCGAAGGCGGCTGGCCAGGCTCGAATCCTAAGGATATCGAATTCTTCCAAGAGGCTAAAAGCATCGAATGGAAGCATGCTAAAATCGTCGCTTTTGGTTCCACGCGCCGTGTAGGGATCAAGGCTTCTGACGACCCGCAGCTGGCGCTCCTCCTTGAGGCAGAAACCCCAGCGGTAACAATCTATGGTAAGAGCTGGGATCTCCATGTGACTGAAGTTCTCCGTACGACCTTAGAGGAGAACCAAGAGATGATTTACGACACGGTGCAGTTCCTAAAGTCTGCAGGGCGTGAGGTCTTCTTTGACGCTGAGCACTTTTTTGACGGGTATAAGAACAATGCCGAATACGCAATTGCCTGTATTCAGGAAGCTGCCCGCGCAGGTGTTGACGGCGTTGTCCTCTGCGATACGAATGGAGGAACGCTCCCGCATGAAGTCAGCGAAATCTGTGCAGCCGTGAAAGCGGCTCTCGGTGAAACTGCTTTCGGAATCCACACACACAATGACTGTGAGCTCGGGGTTGCTAATGCGATTGCCGCGGTGCAAGCAGGTGCCTCACAGGTCCAGGGAACAATCAATGGTTATGGTGAGCGTACAGGGAATACGAACCTGACTTCGGTCATCCCTATTCTACAGCTCAAGCTTGGGATCGAAGTGGTCCCCCGCCTCGACAAACTCCAGCTCCTCTCTTACTTCGTCGACGACCTCTCAAACAACCCTCACTTTGCTCGCGCACCGTTCATTGGAAAAACAGCCTTTGCCCACAAGGGTGGAACGCACGTCAACGCTGTCAAAAAATTGGCGGAGAGTTACGAACATATTAAGCCAGAACTCGTCGGAAACAGCCAACAGATTCTCGTCAGTGAACTGGCAGGCCAAGCCAATATCTTAATCGCCGCCGAACGCCTAGGCTTAGCGCTAGAAAAAGGTAGCGCTGAGGCCAAGGAAGTTCTCAATGTCGTCAAAACGATGGAGAACGAAGGCTACTCTTATGAAGCCGCCAATGGCTCGCTAGAAATCCTGATTCGCAAAGCAATGGGACTATACGAACCGATGTGGAAGCCGACAGCCTACCAGTGCAGCTACCACGAGTCCGAAGCAATGGAAAAACCGATTTGCGAAGCCTCTGTTAAGATCTGCGTGGGCGAGGATAAGTCCGAGTTTACTGTAGCCGAGGGCCATGGCGTCGTTAATGCGCTAGATAAAGCTCTACGAAAAGCCCTACGCCCCTTCTACCCTGAGATCGAAGAGATTTCATTAGTCGACTACAAGGTTCGTATCATCGAAGGACAAGATGCGACCGCGTCCAAGACACGCGTCCTCATCGTGCATACCGATGGCACTAACATCTGGGGAACGGTGGGTGTATCTGACAGCATCATCGAGGCCAGCTGGATTGCCCTTTGTGAAGGATTAGACCTCTTTATCCAAAAACAAAAATAGACGAGCCTCCCCGCCCGTTTATACTATCCTTATGAATTGCGATAATTGTTCTAACATTGCCTCCGTCTTTCTCACTCGAGTAGTCGGATCCTCGCTGAAGAAAATCGCTCTCTGTAATGACTGCGCAGAAAGTGGCGAAGTCATTCAGTCTCTCGGCTTAGAAAGCTTACTGGACTCCCCTACTTCTGAGCTCCCTGACATCCCCGAGCCGACTCCTCCAAGTGAGAAGACCAATAAAGTGACCAAACCTATTACTAAAATCGAAGAACTAGCCTGCCGATGTGGCTTCACCCTAGAGGACATTAGTCGCATTGGGCGCCTAGGTTGCCCGCACTGTTACGTCACCTTCCAAGACCTGCTGAAGGAGCGAATCAACAAAATCCAACGCGGTTCTCAGCATACTGGTAAGCAGCTCGACATCCCGATGAGTGAAGAAATGCTAGAGCGTAAACAAGCGCGACTAGAGAACGAGCTGAACTCCGCGATTGCCGACGAAGAATTCGAAAAAGCAGCTCAACTCCGTGATGAGTTGGAATCCCTAAGTAATCAACCCTCTATCCCTAACGATTAAGATGACCTTTGATCAACTAATCCAGACCACGCCCGCAGTCGACAAGGGAACCCAATCAGTGGTATTGACCTCCCGCATCCGCTTGGCACGTAACCTCGCTAACTACTCCTTCCCAGGTTGGAGCACAAAAGCTGAGCGCGCTGAGGTTTACCAAACAATTCAAAAGGCCGTCAGTAAACTCCCTATTGCTCAAACTGGCTTTTTCGAGGAACTCAGCAACTACGAGTCTCTGCAAAAACAGGTTCTAGTAGAGCAGCACCTCATGAGCCGCGAACTCGCATCCAGAGGCGAAGGTTGTGGACTCTTGGTCAACAAGGAAAAGTCGCTGGCAATCATGATCAATGAGGAAGACCACTTTCGCCTACAGGCTATCCATTCTGGCTTAAACTTAAAGAAAGCTTACCGTGCCCTTGATAAGGTCGACACACAGATCAGTAAAAAGCTCGATTTTGCGTATGATCACGAGCTGGGCTTCCTCACCTCCTGCCCAACCAATGTTGGAACAGGCATGCGTGCTTCCGTGATGCTTCACCTCCCTGCTCTAGGTCTCACCGATCAGATCGAGCAAGTTCTCAAGGCCGTCTCTAAGCTCGGCCTAGCCATTCGCGGATTCTATGGCGAAGGCACCGAATCCCTCGGCGACCTCTACCAAATCTCCAACCAATCAACTCTAGGAGAAAGCGAAAAAGAAATCATCGGTCGCATCGAGCGCGTCGTGAAATATATCGCCACCGCCGAGGAAAATGCACGGCTCAAAACCTTACAAGAGGAGCCTAGCTTCCTCTTTGACAAAGTGAGTCGCGCCTACGGAACCCTCCGCTACGCTCATATCTTAAGCTCTAAGGAAAGCCTGACGCTCATATCCCTCATCCGAATGGGAACTAAGCTCGGGTACTTCCCAGAGGCAACCTACGAGCGCTGTGACAACCTCACCATCGAAATCCAACCCGCGCACCTCCAACTCGAAGCGGGTAAAAAACTTTCCCCACACGAGCGAGACCTCGCCCGTGCCAAGATCATCGCTCGCAACCTCAAGAACCTCTCAGGCCCAAAACTCTAGCACTATGAGCACAACTCTCCC
>JALZUI010000155.1 GCA_023301545.1 Akkermansiaceae bacterium | reverse complement strand
GGTGTCAAATAGCAAGTTAGGGCTTGATGAGCGGTCGTGATGGGCTGTGGTGATGAGTTTCGATAATTCGCTTGCGTGGATAGGGGTGATTGGGGTTAGATGTGGGGAAGAAACCCTTTTACGATCTAATTTATATGATGATGAAAAACCAATACTTGGCAGGAATTCAATTGCGCTTGTCGTTACTTATCTTGAGTGTGTTTTCGCTCGTGGGCGCAGGTGTGGCTCAGGAGGTTGAGACGACTAAGCCGAATGTGATTTTCATTCTGGCGGATGATATGCGCAATGACTCGCTGAGTATGAATGGGTCGGAGATTTCGACGACTCCGCATATTGATCAGTTGGCGAAGGAGGGGGTGTACTTTTCTAACGCTCTCGTAACGAGCCCGATCTGTGGTCCTAGCCGAGCGAACTTGTTTACGGGGCAGTGGGAGAGGAAGAACCAAATTGGGTTCACCTCTATTTCTAATAATTTCGTTACCAAAGAAGCGTTTGAAAACAGCTTCCAGATTCAAATGAAAAATGCGGGGTACTCGACGGCCTTTATCGGAAAGCACCATACGAAGATTATCGACGCGAAGAGTACAGCCCTGAAGACGCAGATTGATTTTAGTTATTTTAAGGGGGGCCACTTAGGGTTTCACCCAGGGGATAAGAGTAAGACATTTTCGAACTTGAAGAACCGATCCCAGACAGAGGGGTTTATGGAGGCTTGTGAGGCGTACTTGAGCCAGGGGAGTGAGTATGATTACTTTTACGAAAACGCGGACCCATCATTGAAGGGCATGTTAGAGAAGCGTGATCCTGAAAAGCCGTTTTGTGTATGGGTGAACTTTAACCTCCCTCACCAAGCAAGCTTAGGTGGAATGGGGTCGAAGCCTGGTGACCCAAAGTTCTACTCAGAGCTGTATGAGGAGGAAGTAGGCCAGATGAAAATTGCAGAGGAGTACGATGGACCAGTGCAACTTCCAGAAAATGTACTGACGCGCGATGAGCTAGAGAAGTATTACAAGTTCAATAAGAAATCGCTGTTAAGCGCTACGTTAAAGACGGCTCGCGCAGTACACGGAATTGATCAGTTCGTTGCTAATATCCGAGGCCTGTTAGAAAAAATTGAGGAGGATGATAATACGATCATCGTGTTCTTCTCTGATAATGGATTGTTGTACGGTGAGCATGGACTAGGCGGGAAGACGATGCTGTATGAGGAGTCGATTCGTGCTCCGTTGATTATTTACTCTCCATTTTTTGATGAGGACAAGAGAAGCCTTACGCTGGAGCAGCTAGTGGTGGGGCAGGATATCCCCGCGACTATTCTGGACCTCTGTAGCTTACCTACTCCTGAAACTTATCAGGGGGAGAGTATGATGCCACTAGTGAATGCGACGGAATCTGGAGAGGCTCCGCAGTGGAGGGAATCTGTGTTTATCGAAAACCTCTTTACGCAACAGGGGTATCCGAGGCAGGACGGGGTGAGAACCGACCGTTATAAATATGTTCGATTTTACGGGAAAGAGGATGACCGCGATAAGTATTTACCAAACGGGATTGAAGGAGAGGCTCCAATCTTTGAGCAGTTTTTTGATCTCGATACAGACCCTAAAGAGCGAACAAACTTGATAGCAGACCCTGCTCATCAAGAATTAGTAGAGCAGTACCGCGAAGAGTGTACGGCTTTAGCTAAGAGTCTATCGAACTAAGGGGGTGAGAGGTGCGGTGGGGGATTACTTCCCTTGCTTCGCACCTAATGCCTAGCGCTTTAGTCTTTTGGTGGGCTATAGCGCTGAGGAGCTCGACTGTCGCTTCCACCACGTCCACCACGTCCACCACGTCCACCACGTCCACCACGTCCACCACGTCCACCACGTCCACCACGTCCACCACGTCCAC
Source organism: Akkermansiaceae bacterium (assembly GCA_023301545.1). Classification (GTDB taxonomy): domain Bacteria; phylum Verrucomicrobiota; class Verrucomicrobiia; order Verrucomicrobiales; family Akkermansiaceae; genus WTJZ01. The sequence goes on along the minus strand of JALZUI010000155.1, from coordinate 2,418 downwards.
CGCGTCCATCACGATCACCGCGTCCACCGCGTCCACCGCGTCCACCGCGTCCACCGCGACCACCGCGACCACCGCGACCACCGCGTTCACCACGATCACCACGATCACCACGATCACCGCGTTCACCGCGACCACCGCGACCACCACGACCACGACCACCACGGTTTTCTCGCTCATCTTGTTCCGCTTGCTCGGCACGTGCTATTTCGTCTTCGGCTCCTTTAGTCTTCTTCTTGGCGTTGATCGCATTACGGGCGACTTGGCGGTCGTCGAAGAAGGTTTTTTCGGTTCCGAAGATTTGGTAGTTTTCGTGGCCTTTTCCAGCGATGAGGATGATGTCTCCGTCTCGAGCAATCTCGATGGCGTGCTCGATCGCTTTTCGGCGATCGACGATGGAGAGGGAATTGTCACCTATGAGGCCAGCCTCGGTTTCCTTGATAATAAGGAAGGGGTTTTCGGTCCGAGGGTTGTCGGAGGTGACGATACAAATATTACTGAGTTCACTAGCCGCGCTTGCCATGAGAGGGCGCTTGCTGCGGTCTCGGTCTCCGCCACATCCAAAGACGGTAATCAAGCGGCGTGGCTCTAGTTCCTTAAGAGTCTGGCATGCGTTCGTGATCGCGTCCGGTGTGTGGGCGTAGTCGACAAAGACGTTGAAGGCATTATTATCAGCGACACGTTCGAGGCGGCCGGGGACTTGTCGTGCCTTTTCGATGGCGGCTACGGCGTCACGCATATTGAGGAGCTTAGGAGTGACGACGGAGGCCAGCGCACAGAGTATGTTACGGACGTTAAAGAGTCCGATCATCGGTGATTTTACGAGATAAGACTTTTCCTTATAATCGAGTCTGAATTCGGTGCCGGAGCTGAATTGACGGATGCCGGTGGCTCGGAAGTTAGCCTCAACGCTGAAGCCGAAAGTGATTTGATGGAGATCTGGGAATTCATCCTTGAGCTCACGGGAGAGGCGGGCGCCATAGAGGTCGTCGATATTAATGATCGCGCAGGGCTTGCTCTCTGGATCTTGTTTGCCGAGTTGGGTGAAGAGTCCCTTCTTGGCGAGGTAGTAGTTCTCCATAGACCCGTGGTAGTCGAGATGGTCTTGTGTGAGATTAGTAAAGACGGCGGTGTTTACCGAGAGGTCTGCGGTACGGCCTTGGTCGATGCCGTGGGAGGAGATTTCGATGGCGACGCCGAGACATCCGTTGTCAATCATGCGGGAAAGGCTCGCTTGCAGGCTGATCGGTTCGGGTGTTGTGTGCGTGGCTTGCACGGGGCCATTTCCTTCATCTACAGAGACGGTGCCAACGAGGCCGTTTTTACCGAACTTAGACCGCATGAGGGAATCGATAAGAAAGGCCGTAGTGGTCTTGCCATTGGTTCCCGTGACGCCGAGGACGGCGAGCTTTTCCGAAGGGTTCCCATAAAACGTAGCGGCAAGCTGTGAGGTCGCTTGGCGTGTTTGGTTGCTTTTCAGAACAACAACGGTATCAGGGATGCCGTCTTGGTATTCCTCTAGGAGAATGGCAGCGGCGCCAGCGGAAAGAGCGGCCTTGATGTAATCATGCCCATCCGTTTCCGTACCCTGCGTGGCGATGAATAAGCCTCCTTCGATCACCTCGCGGGAGTCGCAAGTGAGTCCTGAGATCTCGGTGTCAGTGGCCTTAGTGAGCGGGTGCAACGCTACTAGCGGGCTAGCGGAGAGGAGTTCGGAAAGAAGCATGCATGGGTTAAACCGAGAATTCTCCTAGGAAGCAAGAATAATTGAGGTGGAATGAGGATGAAGGCTCGTTCTCTAGTTCCTTTAGTTGTCGGTGTATTGAACCCATGCTACTACGCCGTCTTCTTGACAGAGAGGTAGGCTGTCAATATCGCGGATGCGTAGACAGCGTATAATAGGGTGCGTAGACGGAACGATGAAAAGAACTTGCTAATTTTTATTTTACCCACATATTGCGGGCGAGACTACCGTGTTCGACCAGTTCGTGGTTAAAGACCCTGACCGATAAATAAAATCCGGGAGCTAACCGTTGATCGTTTATCATGTCCTGCCTTAATTGGACTGCATGAGATGGCGGCACCGTTCCCACCTATTGAGACTACTGGTAAGTGGCTCTCTCCACGCACGGGCACGGCGGTTTCAACCTTTTCCTATGGCTCTACGCTTTACACGGGCGCAGAATTCACTATTGATGGTTCTATGACTGAACGAGATTGTGCAATAAAGGCTGCTAAAATGGCTGGAGCATTTTTGAAACTTAACTTCTATGAAGAAAAGAAGGTAGATGAATCCCTAGCGCACGACATCAAGTTGGAGCTGGATGTGAAAACTCAGGATATGATCGAAGAGTTTTTTGCGAAGGAGTTCCCGAATTACGCCTTTTTAGGTGAAGAGGGAGTTACGGGTGCTAAGGATAG
>JALZUI010000154.1 GCA_023301545.1 Akkermansiaceae bacterium | reverse complement strand
CTTTGGGTTTGGTTTTAGTATGCAAAACCCTAACATAAGCTGGGCTCGCTACTCAAGCCCTCAGCCTGTTGCACTGGCTAGTTGAATCCGCGGTCTAAAAGGAGTAGATGAGAAGGCAGACCTCGCTTGAGTAAGGTGTTAAACTAGCCATTTCATGAAACACACGCACAATTAAGGGCGTCCTAGTCGGGCTTGAAGGAGCTTCTGTTCTTTATTTTTAATGAAAGTGAAATAAAGTCTTGCGCTGTTAGGAATTATTGAGTTATTAAACCCTTCCTTTTAACCAATAAATTTTATGTCAAAGCACAACAGTCTTAAAGTATCTGGATCCGCTGGTGGTAAGAAATCAGTAATGAAGCGTTTCGAGCGTATCAAAGCACTCCGTGAACGTGGTCAGTGGGAAGAAGGGCGTAGCCCGATCGGTCTTCCTAAGACTAAAGTAGTTGGATAATTCCAGTTGCTTCCAATACTATATTAAATAAGCGGTCACATTGTGTGCCCGCTGTTTTACTTTAAATACCCAACCCCAAATTGTGAAATTTCGGTATGAATAACGCACCCAAAGAAGGCTCACGCCTCAATAAATTTATCGCCTCTTCAGGTCTCTCATCCCGCCGGGGTGCCGATGACCTCATTTTCGAGGGCAGTGTCACGGTCAATAATGAACCTTGTTTAACCCCTGGCTACATCGTCAAGCGTACCGATCACGTTAAAGTGAATGGCCGTTCGATCCGCTCGAAGGAGACTTCCACGGTAATCTTTTACAAGCTCGCTGGTTACGTGACGACTAAGAGTGATGAGTTCGATCGCGAAACGATCTACGACTTACTCCCGCAAAAGTATAGCCACTTAAACCATGTTGGTCGCCTAGATCAGGACTCTGAAGGACTCCTCGTGATGACGAATGATGGAGAGCTGGCGAATAAGCTGACTCACCCTCGCCAGAAAATTGAGAAGGAGTACATCGTGACGGTGAACCAACCGTTTGAGGAAAAGCATTTGGAGCAGTTTCTGAAGGGGATTTACCTAGAAGAAGGACGTGCGACCGCTAAGGCTGTCAGCCGTCTCTCTGGTCGAAGAATTTCAATGACGCTAGAGACTGGAATGAAGCGCCAAATCCGTATGATGTGTCGAGCACTAGGTTACCAGGTCAAGAAGTTGACCCGTATTCGTATCGGGGCGTATGAAGGATTAGATTTAGAACCAGGCGAAGCACGGGAAATGGAAGAAGGCGAGGTTTCAGCCCTCCTCCGTAATCCTGGAAAATCACGCCAAGCACCTGCTAAGAAGCGAGTGACTCCCGGTGGTGAAAAACTCCGTGAAGAGAAGACAGCCGCAGCGCGTAAGCGTGCGTACGAGCAAAAATCTAAACGCGGCGGAAGTAGTCGTGGTGGTGGTCGTGGACGTGGCGGACGCGGTGGAAGCTCACGCCCAGGTGGATCTCGCCCAAGCGGTGGTCGCGGCGGAAGTTCTCGTCCAAGCGGTGGTCGCGGTGGTAGTTCGCGTCCAAGTGGTGGTCGTGGAGGAAGCTCACGTCCAAGTGGTGGTCGCGGGGGAAGTTCACGTAGCAGTGGCGGACCTAGCCGCAGCCGATAACTTGTTTCACGATGGTCAGGGATTTATTAGCCGCAGGGCGAATCGCTAACCTACCCACGGTGTGGACTAATGTTCTGGTAGGGGCGGTGCTCGCCTTGGCCGGAAGTACAACGAACTTAGAAGGGGCTTTGTTAGCTCGTTTGTTCGTTGTTATGCTAGCTGGCTCCCTGCTCTATGTTGCAGGGTGCTTTTATAATGATTATTACGATCGCGAGTGGGATGCGGAGCATAAGCCTGAGCGTGCTATTCCTGCGGGTCGTCTTTCTGAAGAGTTACTGTTGCAGTTGATCCAGATCCTTGGGGTTTTAGGCGTGGTGCTTAGCTTTATCTTAGGATTCTTTAGCGGTCTGGCCTCGCTTTGGATTGTTCTTTTTGTGTACGTGTACACTCGGTTGCACAAGCAAACCGCTTTTGCGATTTTACCAATGGGTCTCTGTCGTGCGGGATTGTATTTTCTAGGATTTATTAGTGTTAAGGAGGTTCTGCCCGAGGTTGAAGCCTTCTCCTTGAGCGTTTTATCGCCGACCTATCTTCCTGCGCTAGGCTTGATCTTGTATATTGCCGGAATCACGCTCGTTGCTCGTTCGGAGGCGACGAATAGTTTGCCTAAGGGGGCGAAATGGCTGGGGTTGCTTTTTCTTTCGGCGCCGATTTTTACCCATGTGATTTACACGGGGACGCTGGCTGGTTCTTATGGTTATCTTTTGGGTGGCATTGGACTGGTTCTGGCTGGGAAAATCTTAGTGGAAGATTCGGTCGGGAACTTCGTGAGTCTGTGCCTAGCGAGCATCTGTTTGATCGATGGCTTTCTTCTCCTAAATATCCTACCGAGCGAGGTGCATCCTGTTATCGGAATTACCATTCTCCTAGTTAGCTTTCTCCTAGCCCGTACCTTGCAGCGCGTTGCGCCAGCAACTTAGGTGGGGTTTTTCGTCCTCCAATCCTGAGGAGGAGAGTTTCGTTGTGGGACGAAGCGGTGTTTCACTAAATACGTGCGATTAGGGCGTAAAAGTCAGAGGTGATTAGAGACTGGACAGGGGAAATAAATCACCTAGAGTTGGTCATTATGGAAGCAAGCGAAAGCGATGTAGCTGAGATTAAACGTCTGGAGCAATTTTTTACCGATTTCAAATCTGAAATCGGGAAGGTGATTGTAGGTCAGGAGGAAATTGTAGAGCGCTTGGCGATTTCAATGTTCTCTGGCGGGCATGCCTTATTGATGGGTGTTCCAGGATTAGCAAAAACGCTTTTAGTTTCGACCATTGCGAAAACGCTCAAGCTCGATTTTAGTCGGATTCAGTTCACTCCAGACCTGATGCCGATGGATATTACGGGAACAGACATTATCCAAGATGGTGATGATGGACGTCACTTTGAATTTATCAAGGGGCCGATCTTTGGTAATATCGTTTTAGCCGATGAGATCAACCGTGCGCCAGCCAAGACGCAATCGGCTCTCTTAGAAGGGATGCAGGAAAAAATCGTGACGGTGATGGGCAAGAGCTACGAGCTGCCGAAACCATTTTTCGTACTCGCGACACAAAACCCTATCGAACAAGAGGGGACCTATCGTTTGCCAGAGGCGCAGTTAGACCGTTTCATGTTCTTCCTGAACCTAGATTACCCTACGCATGAGGAGGAGTTAATGATCGCAATGCGCACGACGGGCGGGGAACAAGAAGAACCTAAGGCTCTGATTAGTGCGGAGGAGATCGTGGACTTTCAACAACTAGTTCGTCGCTTACCTGTGCCTGATCATGTGTATGAAGATGCCGTGAACCTGGTTCGCCTAACGCGCCCGAATGCGGATTCTCCAGACTGGGTTAAGGAAAATATTAATTACGGCGCTGGTCCACGGGCGGTGCAGAATCTGATTTTGGCCGCGAAGGCACGAGCTGCGCTGTACGGAAAATTTATGGTAACGGAGCAGCATCTGAAAGAAGTTTTAGAGCCTGTATTGACGCATCGAATTGTCCTAAACTTTACCGCTCAAGCTAAGGGCGTGACGGTGGCCGATCTGATGCCCCGCTTTCTCGAAGTTATTGATAAGGACTAGTGCAGAGCACGAATGAACCTTGCGGATTACATCGATTCAGAGGTAGCGGAACGGCTTAAGGCGTTCTTGCTCGAATCGCGTTTTCCGGTAGCAGGGGCTTTTACGGGCGTGCATCGCTCTTTTCTAAAAGGAACGGCGATGGAGTTTGCGGAGCTTCGGAATTATATGCCGGGGGATGATCTCCGTCGCATGGATTGGAAGTCCTACGCGCGCAGTGATAAGTTTTTCCTAAAAGAATACGAATCCGAGACGAATGCCCGTGCGTACTTCCTACTGGATACGAGTGGCTCAATGAACTTTGCAGGTCACGACGGGAACTCTCGACTGACGGTTGCTAAGCGATTGATTGCGCACCTATCAATACTCTTGCTCGCGCAGGGTGATAGTGTCGGGGTGATCAAGGAATTAGGCGGTGGAATGATCGCTGAGCGAATTCGAGGCGAATCAAATGTTTACCGCGTGCTCAATGAGTTAGAGGAGCGAGTAGCAAGTGGACGAGAAGACCTGAGCGAGCAGCTCCATTCGGTGTCGCGTAACCTTCCTCGTCGCTCAATGGTCGTGATCGTTTCTGATTTCCTCAGCCCCTTAGGTGAACTTGAGCAAGCGCTGCAGCACCTTCGTTTTCACTCCCACGATGTGACCTGTCTACAGGTTTTATCAGAGCGCGAAACTAAGTTTGATGAATCCTCAGCGGTTGCTTTTCGAGGGATGGAAGGGGAGGACGTAGTCCAGACCAATGCCCAAGTGATCAAAAAGAACTACCTGAAAAAGCTGAATCAGCACCTGGAAGAATTGGAGGGAATGTGTAAGCGTACGCAGACTCGTTACCACCGTGTTCTTTCCGAGACCGACCTAGAGGAATCGATCCTACAACTTATTCTGTAATGTCTTTTCTGTTTCCCATAGCGCTTTTAGGGCTTCTGAGTTTGGCGGTGCCGCTGATTTTGCATTTCATCAAAAAGGCAGAAGTGCAGGAGATGGATTGGGCTGCGATGGAATTTCTCCAAGTCAAAGAAGCGCGCTCGATGCGTCGGAAATCTTTGAAGAACCTTTTGCTGCTCCTAAGCCGTCTCGCGGTGTTGGCCTTTATGGTCATAGCCTTGGCTCGACCTATTGGTAACTTTTTCTCCCTAGGGAAAGACAAGGCCGATAGTATTCTCATTCTCTTTGATCGTTCTGCCGAGATGGCGGGACAACTGTCGCCGGGGAATTCCTTTCATGACATTGCTCTAGATGAATTAAAAACGGCTCTGCAAGGGTATCAGAGTTCGACTCGCGTGTACCTCTTAGACAGCGCGACCCTAGAGCTCGTTCCTGTACTTTCGCCAGATAATCTAGAGTTCCTCGCTCAGACCTCGCTGGTTGATACGCCGACCTCGATCTTGCAAATGCTCTCCACCGCTGGGGGCGTGCTTGAACGCGGGGAGTTTGGCAAAACGGAATTTTGGGTGGTGTCTAGTGATCTCGAAGCGGCCTGGGAGCCTCGTAGTTCTAGTTGGGCGAGTGTGCAGGATTTAGTCCCCGATGGAGTGCAGGTACGCCCCTTTACCTACGAAACGATGCTTCCCGATGATCTCTCGATTACCTTACTGGGGACGAAGCTAGTTCAGTCCCAGTTGGAATTGGAGGTCGAGGTTTTTGGAGGCTCTCCCGGTCAAATTGTGCCGCTTAATGGGGCTTGGCAGAGTGGGGAGAAGTTGGTCAGTGAAATCGAAATTCAAAAAGATCGGACTCGATACCTCGTTCCGCTGACGATTGAGGAAAAAACCGATAGCGGCTCCCTAAGCCTAGCAACAGATGACAATGCGAATAACAATACGATCCATTTTGCCTACGGTCCTCCCATTAACGTGAGAAGTTTGATTGTCACAGACGAACGTGATAGCCTGCTCACGAATTACCTCCTTCGCTCGGTAGCGCTCAGCTCACGCCCGAATCAAAAAGCAACTTGGATCGCGCCAAAAGATTTAACCCTCACTGACCTTTCGAATTACGATCTTGTAGTCTGGGCCGCTAATGCAGAAGGGGCTGAGGAGCGAGTGTTTATCGAAAGCTACGTCGCCGAGGGAGGGAATGCCGTTATTTTCCCCGCTCCTGATAATGAAACGCATGTAAAAGGGTGGTTTTTTGATAAGGTTTCGGAAGCTCCCATTGATGACTTTTTTACGATCGAGTCCTGGAGGCAGAAAGATGGGCCCTGGCGTAATGCGGACAGCGGAAACCCTCTCCCGATCGCACACGTGCAAGGCATTTTCGTGGCGGAGACGACCGTTGAGGGTTCGATTATGGCCACTTGGTCGAACGAGCAACCTGCGCTGATTCAAAAGTTCGTGGGTTCTGGGCGACTCTATTTACTTTCGACCCTGCCGATGCCTACGTGGTCGAACCTGGAAAACCTCGCTCTGCATCTCATTCTCGTGCAACGGGTACTAGAGGGTGAGTCCAGTGATGAAGGTGGTTACTTACAGTCCTTGGTTGCAGGGAAAGCGCCTTACCTCGCAGAGCTGCAATCACAAGGTGATCGTGCCCTAGCTCTCAATCGGGCGCGGGTGAATCGAGACAAGCGCATAGAAAGAAGGGCTATTGCCAAGCTTCTAGATAAAGGTGAATTATCTCTCGCTAGCGCCGGTAAGCGGCCTATGCGTCCATGGATGCAGCCTCTGCTTTACTTGGCGCTCTTGCTTTTGATTGGCGAGGCGGTGGTTCAGCAATTACCAGAAAACTTTGGCCAAAGGGAGGAACGTGATGCTTAGTACCTCTCTAATATTCCGTGCCTCTGGCTGGGAGATGTTCGTTCTCTTTGTTCTCTTCTGTGTAGCAGCGTGGTTGATTGTGAAGGCGAACCGTGGGCTTGCCTCTCTTTACGGGCGATTGTCGATCGGCTTGAAACTGGCAGGTTTAATTTTACTAACGGGGCTTCTCATGCGCCCTGAATTCCGTAAGGAGCGAGTCACGAATCAATCGCCGGCTTTACTGGTGTTGAAAGATGCCTCCCCCTCGATGGAGACCAAAGATGAACAAGGGGAGGGGGAGTCGATCACTCGCTCACAGGCCCGTGAAGAGTTCTTTAAAAGCGAGGCTTGGAATATCTTTAAGGCCACTACAACGATGAAGGTTCAGGAACGAACCTTTGCGAAAGGCGCTACTCAGACTGATCTTAGTGCCGTGCTGGAAGATGCGCAGTCGCTCCAACCGACCGCAGTACTACTCGTCACTGATGGGGCCTGGAATACTGGTGAGGCTCCTTCTCAGGTCGGGCAGCAATACCGTTTACAGGAACGAGCGATTTATTCATTAGCGCTGGGGTCTCCGCAGAGAGTTCCAGACCTAGCTGTTAAGATTCAGGAGGTGCCGTTAATGGTTGAAACTGATGAACCGTTCGCGCTGAAGCTCAATATCAGTTCGACCTTTCCCAACCGTGTTCGCAGTATGCTACGGGTGACGGAGGGGGAATTAGTGATCGACGAACGCCCGGTCATGTTAGAGGCTTACAGCAACCAACAGATTGATATTGTGCATGAGTTCGTCATCGAGGGCGAAAAAGAACTCTTGATCGAGCTCGTCCCGCATGAAGGTGAGGTGATCCTCGATAATAACACCGAAAAAGCAAAGATGACCTCACGTCAGCAGTACATGAAGGTGCTTCTTATTGATACCTTACCTCGCTGGGAGTACCGTTTTATTCGTAATGCGATGACGAGAGATGAGCGCGTAGATCTCTCTTGTTTATTACTTCACCCCGGGATGGAACCCGCCTCAGGTCCTGGGTACTTGAGCACCTTTCCGGATTCTTTAGATGATTATGATGTCATTCTACTAGGTGATGTCGGAATCGCGGAAGGACAGTTGAACGTGTCGCAGATGGAAGCGATTGAAAAAGCGGTGCGGGAACGAGCGACAGGTCTGATTTTGATGCCCGGGAAAAAAGGATGGCAACAATCTCTCTTAGAACAATTTGAGAGCCTTTATCCTGTAGAATTTGCTGAGCCTCTGGGTGGTGAAGCCCATTCATATACCGCCAAGCTTAAGTTGAGCACTGCAGGGGAAGACTCACTGCTCATGAACCTGACAACGAATCCGTCCGGTAATGCCCGTCTTTGGGAGTCGCTTCCGGGCTTTCATTGGCATCAACCAACATCGGGGCTGAAAGCGGGTTCAATCGCTCTAGCCTATCATGAGAAAGCACGGAGCAAGCACGGCGCGATGCCTCTCGTCGTGACTGCGCGGGCGGGACGCGGAAAGGTTCTTTTCATGGGTGTTGATTCCTCCTGGCGTTGGCGCCGCGGGGTCGAGGATCTCTATCATTACCGCTTCTGGCGTCAAATGTCTCGCTGGATGTCCTATCAGCGTAACCTCACCGATGGGCAGCAAGCGCACCTGTTCCTGAGTCGAGATGCGATCAATGTCGAAGATGAAATGCGCCTCAGTTTACAAGCGATGTCCATTGACGGAAAACCCGCTAGATTAGATCAAGTAAAGCTCCTTATGACCCAGCCTGATAAGTCGCAAAAGCTGGTTCCGCTGCGTGAGAGCGCTGAGTGGGGCGAGTACATGGGGGTGGTAGAATCGGAGATCCCTGGCGCACACGTCTTAGAAGTACAAGTTGACGGACAACCGGTTGCCTCTAGGAGCTTCGAAGTAGTGGACGCCGAACGTGAGGGCGTAGGAGAACCTGCTGATCGAGCTACGCTCCGAGAGTTAGCGACCTTAACCCGAGCAGTGTCGATCCCTTACGCCCAGCGTGATGAACTCATGAAGTATCTAGATTCAGCCGCGAATCCACCAGTTCGATATGAATTTTTCCCGCTCACGCACCAATGGCCTTGGTTAGTGTTGCTCTTGGTTCTGTTCATCTCCTCGTGGATTTTACGCCGAGCGGCGGGTGGGGAGTAACCGCTTTTTAGGAATAAGTATTGCTCGTAACTCATTCCGAAGCCAAGTTAACAGCATGAGCCCCGTATTACAGGAACTGCTGATTCTCCAAGAACGCGATAGTAAGATTCAAGCAGCTAAGAAAGATCTCGAAAACATCCCCCTAGAAGCAGGGAAGATTAAGGAGAAGCTTAATGAAAAGTTGAAAGCGTTAAATGCGGCAAAAGACACGTACTTCGATGCTCAAAAAGCGGTGAAGCAAGTCGATCTGGACCGTCAAACGCGCAAGGACACGATCACTAAGCTGAAAATGAGACAGGGCGAAACGAAGAAGAATGAAGAGTTTCAGATGCTCGCGCACGAAATCGTGCGATACAGTGAGCAAATTGACGAATTAGAAACCAAGGAGCTAGAGCTTATGGAATCCGTCGATTTACGCAAACAGGAACGTGTCGAGGCCAATGACCAATTGCTAGCAGAGAAAAAGTTTGCCACCGAAAAAGGGCAAGAGCTCGTCGAGTTGAAAAAAAATTCAGAAAGCGTAATCAAAAAAATGCAATCTGAGCGCGACTCGCTCGTTCAAAAAGTTGAGGTCGGCGCACGTGAATTATACGAACGTCTCTTAGCAAGTAGAGGCGCGGGAGTTGTTGTATTACTTAAGCCTGAGGGGCAATGTACAGGGTGTAATATGAAGCTTCCACCAGCAACAATTCACCGTGTGACCGCAGGTGCAGAATTGGTCCAATGTAGTGAGTGCTCAAGAATTCTCTATAATGCGTAGTTTTTTGTTGCATTGTTAAGAATGGTTGAGTAAGTCTTTCGCCCCGCTAATACCTAGCCCCGTAGAACCATGAATATCATTGACAAGATCGAAGCAGAACAACTGAAAGAAGCTCCTATTGATTTTAACGTAGGAGATTCCGTTAAAGTCCACACTCTTGTAAAAGAAGGAGAGAAAGAACGTGTTCAGCTTTTCCAAGGACTTGTCATTGGAATGAGTGGATCATCAGTTAACAAATCATTTACCGTACGTAAGATTTCTTACGGTGAAGGTGTTGAGCGTGTATTCGCATTCCACTCCCCACGTATCCAGAAAGTTGAAGTTGTAACACGCGGTAAAGTACGTCGTGCAAAACTTAACTACCTTCGTGACCGTATCGGTAAGCGTGCTCTTCTCGTTAAGCCTGCGAAAAAGAAGTAATTCTAGATTACTTACCTTGATAAAAAAGACCTCCATAGGAGGTCTTTTTTGCGTTTGGGGACTGTCTTATTTTGTAGGAACTCCCGTGTTAAGCGCTTGAGAAATTACTCGTTATATTCAGTGCAGGAGCTGAAGGGTAAAAACCTTTTGACTTCCTCTTGATCGGGTCGAGTGTTCATTGTGAGCGACAAACCTGTGGAACGAGACATATCGACATTGATTCAAGAGAAGTACTGGGAACATCTTTTAGAGAACGGTCATGCACCTGCGAGTATCTTCAAATTCTGTAAAGAGCTAGAGCTCTCAGAAAAAGAATTTTACCAGCATTATTCCTCCTTTGATTCAATTCAGTCAGGGTTTTGGAAGGTCCTAGTTAGCCAGACACAAGAGGCTCTTAATAACGATGAGGACTACCAAGCTTATGATTCGCGAGGGAAGCTGCTGGCTTTCTTTTTTACCTACTTCGAGAATGCGCTAGAGTATCGCTCCCGTTTTTTACAATCCTTTCCACGCCGTGAGAAATCCATGTTTTGTCCGAGCTTGAAGGGGATGAAAGAGGTCTTTGATCACAGTGCTCATGACCTAATGAGTGAGGTTGTGGCAGAAGGAGGAACGATGATTCCTAGCAAGATTACGGAAGAAAGCTATCGAGGCGGATGGCCTGTTTTCCTCTTTCTCATCGAGTTCTGGCTCAATGACACAAGTGAGGGCTTTCAAGATACCGATTCGCTAATCGAGAAAACTGTAAAATTTGGGCATGAAGTGACCCGTTTCTCGGCGATTGAAGCTGGGCTTGACCTAGGTAAATTCCTTTTCGGACGTAATCGATAATTATTTTAAGATGACTAAAGTACAAACCTCAATTCCTAAAAACAAGATCGCCCGAGCGGCCTCGATTATGGGCACGGGAGCGGCGATTGGCGCGAATTTCGTTAAGTATAAGGCGAAAAGTGTGCTTAAGTCTGAAGGCGCTAAGGAGGAGTTCCATGAGGACACTGCTGAGCGAACTTTTGATACCTTTTCAAAGCTGAAAGGCGGACCGTTAAAGGTTGCGCAAATGCTATCGCTCGACCGAAACCTCTTGCCGAAAGCTTACCAAGAGCAGTTTTCAAAAGCGCAGTATTCAGCTCCGCCACTATCCTACCCACTGGTCGTAAAAACCTTTAAACAAGAACTGCAACGGTCGCCGAAAGAGGTGTTTGATAGCTTCACCCCAATAGCAGTTGCTGGCGCGTCTATTGGCCAAGTGCACAAGGCAGACATTGACGGTAAGGATTATGCGGTGAAGGTACAATACCCTGGGGTGGCTAACAGCTTGGAGTCTGATCTTAAGCTCGTTCGCCCCTTTGCGATTCGGCTAATGAACTTAGACGCGAAATCGATTGATCTCTATTTAAACGAGGTGAAAGAGCGTCTAACCGAAGAAACGGACTACACCTTAGAGTTGAGCAGGGGACAAGAATTGATCGAAAAGTCCTCTGGGCTCAAAAATATTCGTTTCCCTAAGTATTACGAAGAGATGAGCACCAAGCGCATCCTGACAATGGATTGGATCGAGGGAGTTCATCTGGATCAATATTACAGTCAAGAGCATAGCCAAGCTGAGCGTGATCAAATTGGGCAAGCCCTATGGGATTTTTGCCACTTTCAAGTTCATACACTTAAGGAGTTTCATGCAGATCCACATCCGGGGAATTTCCTCATCAAGGATGGAGAATTGTGGGTGATTGACTTTGGTTGTGTTAAGAAGCTTCCTGAATGGTTTTATGATTCGTACTTCTCATTAATGTCGCCTGAAGCACTTGCCGACGAGGCTTTATTCGAGTCCTTATTATGTGATCTAGGCTTGATCCTAGAGAGCGACGGGGACTACGAGCGGGGAATTTTGATTCCTGTGTTTAGAGAATCGGTAGAGCTGTTATCAAGACCATTTAGCCAGCCTGAATTCGATTTCGGAGATCCTAAATACCTTGATGAAATTTATCAATTCGGAGAACGTACAGGGGATGATGCAGAGCTGAAAAAATTGACCTCATCTAGAGGTTCGGCACATGCGCTTTACCTTAACCGTACGTACTTCGGTCTCTACAACCTTTGCGGTAGTCTTAAGGCTAAGGTCACTACAAACATGCCCGAGTTTAGTTCTGGTTCCTGAGAAGGGTCTAGATGTTCTAAAATCAATCTGGTCATGGTGTAATCTAGAGCCTAAGAGAAGTAATGTCATTTTTACTTCGTACGCTCCCACTGGTTCACGATTGGGTTAAACAGGTTGTTAAGCCTGGTGATCGAGTCTTAGATGCGACTGTGGGGAACGGGCATGATACGCTCTTCCTTGCGGAATTAGTGGGTACAGAGGGAACGGTTTACGGCTTTGACTTACAAGAAGAAGCGGTCAGTCGTACCAGTGAATTGCTGGAGCAAGCTGGACATCAAGCGGTTTTGACTGCGGGGTGTCACAGTCAATTGTCACAGGTCGTTAAAGAACCTGTGACGGCTGCGATGTTTAATCTGGGTTATCTCCCCAATGGAGATAAATCCGTTATTACGCAAGAGCAGACGACTCTACTAGCCCTAGAGAGTGCCTTGGAGCTCTTGGCTCATAAGGGGATTATCACGATTATGTGCTACCCTGGGCATGATGGCGGGGCCTCGGAAGCCTCCGCGGTGGAGGCTTGGGCTCGCGAGCTGGAGACTCCTCATTATCTGGTAATGCGCATGTCTCCGCACAACCCGAAAAATCCTGCGCCATACCTAATCGCCGTTCAGAAAAATCTTCCGTAATTTTTTGCTGTTCAATCGAAAAAGTCTGCTACATTGAATCTCATAATGAGTAACGCAACGCTTCCAGATAAAACTGGTCACTATGGTAAATTCGGAGGGATGTTTGTTCCTGAGACCTTGATGACTCCTTTGCTCGATCTTGAGAACGCTTATAAAGAGGCTAAGGCTGATCCTGCTTTTCAAGCTGAACTCGACGACCTTTTAATGAATTTCTGTGGGCGACCGACGCCTCTTTACTTTGCTGAGCGTCTCACGAAGCAGTTGGGCGGAGCTAAGATTTACTTTAAGCGCGAAGACCTTTTACATACTGGTGCGCACAAGATTAATAATGCGATTGGCCAGATCCTCCTCGCTAAACGCCTCGGTAAAAAACGCATCATTGCGGAAACAGGTGCAGGGCAGCATGGCGTTGCTACTGCTACGGTTTGTGCCCGCTTTGGGATGGAATGCCGAGTCTATATGGGAGCGGTTGATATGGAACGCCAGGCCTTGAATGTTGCTCGGATGAGACTGATGGGCGCAGAGGTGGTAGGAGTTACCGCAGGGCAAGCGACGCTGAAAGAAGCGGTTAATGAAGCGATGCGTGACTGGGTGGCCAGCGTAGAGAACACTCACTATATTTTAGGGTCTGCTCTAGGAGCGCATCCATTCCCGATGATGGTTCGTGATTTCCACCGTGTTATCGGATTAGAAGCCCGTGAACAAATTTTAGAAAAAGAAGGACGCCTTCCTGACATGTTGATTGCTTGTGTCGGTGGTGGTTCAAATGCGATTGGCCTTTTCCACCCCTTCCTCGATACCGAGGATGTGAAAATGGTGGGTGTAGAAGCTGGTGGTGATGGGATTATTCCTGAACGTCATGCGGCTCGTTTCCAAGGAGGGAAGTTAGGAGTACTGCAAGGTACGAAGACTTGGCTCCTAGCGGACGATGATGGACAGATTGAACTTACGCACTCGGTAAGTGCTGGTCTGGACTATGCCGCTGTAGGACCTGAGCACGCATACTTACAAGATATCGGACGCGCGGAGTACGCCTTTGCGACTGATGACGAAGCGCTAGCGGCCTTCAAAGAAATTTCTAGTGTAGAAGGAATCCTCCCTGCCTTAGAAACCTCACATGCCCTCGCGCATGTGATTAAAATAGCAGGCTCAATGTCTTCGGATAAGATCATTATCTGTAATATGTCTGGTCGTGGTGACAAAGATGTGGAGCAGGCAGCTAAGTTCCTTCTGTAAGTTTTAGCGGAATGAGCAAGGTCATCTATTTAGTTTCAGGCGAACGCAGCGGTGATTTACACGCTGTGGAATTATTGTCTGCGATGGAGGCCTCGCTTACAGAGGGGGAGTATTCATTTCACGGTTTGGGAGGCTCGGAGCTCCAAGCTAAATATGGGGATTCCTTTGAAGATTGGGTCGAGGAAGCTGCGGTAATTGGTTTTACTGAAGTTCTCAAAAAATACGGCTGGTTTAAGAAGAAATTTGAACAGACGGTTCAAGAGATTCTAGAGCTCGAGACTGAGCTCGTGATCCTTGTGGATTATCCCGGTTTTAATTTACGCCTGGCGAAAGCGTTACGCAAAGAAGGCTACGCTGGAAAAATTTGTTACTACATTAGCCCGCAAGTGTGGGCGTGGAACCGTAAGCGGATTCCGAAGATGGCCGAATGGCTGGACCTTATGCTGTGTGTCTTCGATTTTGAAGAAGAGCTCTATCATCAATCCGGGCTTGAAGCGAAATGGATCGGGCATCCGATGGTTGAAGAGCTTGAGGAACGTCGTGTACACCTCACTCGTGAGGAAAGTTTAGTGGGGCTTTTTCCCGGGAGTCGTTCTCGTGAGGTGAAGTCACTCTTGCCCGTCATGCTAGAAGCGGCAGCGCTTGTTAATAGAGAGCGTGCAAACACGACTTTCGAGCTCGCGGTTCCTTCGGAAAAAATTCAGGAGCTCGCGATGGAGTTCTTGGCGGATGATGCACTTTATAAGAACGGCAAAGTTACTATTTCTCTAGGCGAAAGTCATCTGCTCATGCAAAAAGCTGGAGCGGCATGGATTGCTAGTGGTACGGCTTCATTAGAGGCTGGTTTTTATGGTCTCCCATACGCCTTGGTTTATAAGGTCTCACAGTTGACTTATCTCATCGCTAAGGCGGTGATCAAAATCCCTTATATTGGGATGGTTAATATCCTCGCTGATAAATTCGTAGTGAAGGAGTTGATCCAAGATGAAGCGACGCCTCAAAACCTGAGTAATGAGATGTTGGAGATCCTAAGTGACGCTGATTACCGCTGGACTATGCAGGAAGAGTTGGCGCGAGTAAAAGGAATGCTCGGCGGTGGCGGAGCTCACAATAAAGCAGCGAAGGAAATTATCGCGTGCTTACAGAAAGGCTGAGAAGTCTCTTATTAAAGCGATTGGAGGTAAGCTGCAGTTTTGTCAGTCAAAAACTTCCAATCGATTCCATCTTCATAAAAGGAGGAGAGGGCTGAGTCCGTTTTAGCGGTTGTTACCCAGTCGTTGATGAGGCTGTTCTCTCCAGTGGGGCCGAAGCTAATTGTTAGACCATGGCGGAGTGCTTGTTGCGGAAGTGCTTCTGCAATAGCGAGGCCTATAGCGAGTTCCGCATCAGAGGCTGTGAGGTAGTTGATGTGTAAGGACTTACTCTGCCCCTTTCCCTCATACTCGATTTGATATTCTTTCCACAGGAGGCCTGCTTCAGTGAGTTTTGTTTCCTTGTTAACGACCATGCCGATATTAACGGGGGAGAGTGAGCCGTCGATAAAGGCGGTGGTCATTTTGAGCTTTTGAATTTCTTCCTCAGTTTTTAATCCTCTGGGGGACATGAACTCTCGGAGCTTGGTGCTTTGGCCAATCATTCCCTGAATCGTTACCCGTTGGGACATGGGGTGTTCCTCTTGTTTATCGACCCGGCGCTGCTCGTAGAGAGCGATACCCACTATGACCATCGCAATGAGGAGTAGGGGGAAGGTAAAGATTAGGATTTGGATAAAGGACTTACCAGATTTCATGGGTTTTATGCTCTAATGAGATGTTCGGTTTAGCAACTCTCAAACAATCTTTTCATACAGGAATTGAAAAAAGCGATAGGGAGGAGCTTGTTGAATTCTCACCCGAATCACTAGCGCTTAATCGCTTTTTCTCTGAGATTGGGAAACTGATCAAGGTATTCGTTAAGTTCCATGAGAAATCGGTTGGCGTAGCGTTCAATTTTCGCGGCCCCTACACCGTGGAGCTTACCAAATTCGTTCGCGTTATTAGGTTGGTAAGCAGCCATTTCACGTAGGGTACGGTCGCTGAATACGACATACGGAGGTACGGCCTCGTCTTCGGCGATCTTCGTACGGAGGCGCCTCAGTACTTCGAAAATACTATTATCATAATCAGGATCGAAGGCCGAGGCTGTATTGCGGCGGGTTTTAGAGGGCTCGATGCGAGTGTCCTCGCGGAGGGTGAAAGAGCCTTCTCCTTTCATGAGCTTATGCCCTAGTTCAGAGAGGAGGGGGACAGGGTACTCTCCTTCTGAGATAACGAGGTATTCTTCTGCGAGGAGGGCGTCGAGAAGTCTACGCCAGTAAGTACGGGGTTTGTTTTTACCCAGACCGTAGGTTTTGAGCTCATTATGACCCATGCTGCGGATTCGCTCAGTGTTTGCTCCCGTGATAACTTCGCAGATATAATTGGCTCCAAAGCGCTGTTTAGTCCGAGCAATAGCGGAGAGAATTACGCGGGCTTCATAAGTTGCTTCAACCTCGCGGAAGTGACCTTCACAGCTGTCACAGGCTCCACATTTTTCTTTTTCGTATTCTTCTCCAAAGTAGCGGAGGAGAGCCTTGCGGCGACAAATTGTGGAGGAGGCGTAGCGGTCCATTTGTCGAATGAGAGCCCAGTTGCGGGTTCGTTCTTCGGGGTCTTCACTTTTATCAATCATGAAGCCCAGCTTAGCAACATCACTGGCGCTATAGAGGAGTAGGCATCGGGATGGGTCGCCGTCTCTTCCAGCTCGTCCCGTTTCTTGATAGTAGCCTTCGACCGTTTTTGGTAAATCGTAGTGGATGACAAAGCGAACGTCGGGCTTATCAATCCCCATTCCAAACGCAACGGTCGCTACAATGACACGGTATTTATCTCGAATGTAGTCATCTTGGATCTGGGTTCGTTCATCTGCAGGCATCCCTGCGTGATATGCTTGGGCCTGAATACCTTTGGAGGAAAGGTATTCCGCGGTTTCCTCGACCGATTTACGAGTGGTTCGGTAGATGATTCCGCTGCATCCCTCGGGTTGATCTTGGATGAAGTCGAGTAATTGTTGATTGCCATCCGTGCGCGAACGGATTTCGTAAAAGAGGTTCGTGCGATCAAAAGAAGCGCGAACGGTTACGGGGTCGCGGAGCTGAAGGCGCTCTTGGATATTGCTTGCTACTTTTGGAGTAGCGGTGGCGGTGAAGGCGGCAAAAGGGGTAGCAGGGAAGCGTTCCTTGAGTTTACCGAGTAAGAGGTAGTCAGGGCGAAAATCATGTCCCCATTCGGAGATGCAGTGAGCCTCATCAATGGCAAAAAAGCTGGGAGCTCCTTTGGGTGTTTGACTTAAGAAGCTGAGAAA
>JALZUI010000153.1 GCA_023301545.1 Akkermansiaceae bacterium | reverse complement strand
GACTTCATCCCCCTACTCATGCGAGAGTCGACACTCCCCTTCCCCATGCAGCTCGGCAGTGGCAGCTGGGGAATCCGCCCCTCTATCACCTACTTAGGCCATCACAATCAGCTTTCTTGGGGAGCTCAACTCATGGCTAATATTCACCTAGATGATAATGACAGTGGCTATCGCCTGGGGAATACGCTCTCCGCTAACCTCTGGGGGAGTTACTCGATCACTGACAACTTCAGCACCTCCCTACGTCTTGAGGGTTCTTCATGGGGTAATATTGACGGAACGCATGAAGACTTTGAAATCCCACTAGTAGGAATAGTTCCCACCGTCGTCAGCAACCTCCGAGGAGGGGAACGAGTGGACCTGTTTTTAGGAGCCTCTTATGCCCTCGGCAATTCCCCGCTCAGACTCTCCGCTGAAATAGGAAAACCCCTATGGCAAGACCTAGACGGCCCGCAGCTCGGTCTTGATTGGAGCGCTAACTTCGGGATCTCGGCGAGCTTCTAAGCTTACGACTACCGCACTACCAAAGCCCTCAAACCTTTTGCGTTTGTGGGCTTTTTTGTATCCCGTTTATTGTGCCTTAAAGGCTTCCCAACATTTGAGAAAGCCTGAGGCGAAGTCTTGTGGGCGAGCGGCAACCCAGGCGTCAATTTGTTCTTGGCCGAACCAGAGCCCTACTTCCACCTCACTACTCGGATAACGTACTCCACCCGTGTGAGCCGCAAGGTATAGACCAATATGCTCCCAACCAGTTTCCTCACTAGGGGCCAGTTTCGTCAAAAACTTAAGCGGTGCGTCCGAGATATCGAGTTCCTCTTTTAATTCCCTGTTCACCGCGGTCTCATAGTCTTCACCCGCATCAAGATGTCCAGCGGCACTAGAGTCCCACTTTCCGGGGTGCTTGTCCTTTAAGACACTACGCTTCTGTAAGAAGACCTCATTCTTTTTATTAAAAACCAACGCATGAACCGCGCGATGTAAAAGATTTTCGGCATGCACGACCGATCGTTTTTCGGTACGAAGCACTTCGTCTTGCTCATCAACAACATCGAAAATTTCATTTGGATCCTGAGGTAAATCCTTCAAAGGATGCTCATCATAAAGTCGCGTCAGTTCGATCCAAGTTTTCAGGCTCAACTCCTCCGCTCGGCAAGTTTCAGTAATCTCTACTTCCGCACACACCGTCGACCAATCGAGATGTTCTGGCATCGCCTTGCGTAGCATCTTACGACGTTGTGCAAAGCCACGGCGAATGAGCTCATCATAGAAGCGATGATCATAAGCAGGCCACTGTTCCTTTGTAGGCTCCACCACCATTACAGTAGAGTCAATCTGCGGACGAGGGTAAAACGCCTCTGGAGGCACAGTTTTAATCGGCTGAGAGTCCCACTCTGCCTGCATGCGGAGAGAGAGAATCCCGTAATCTTTAGTGCGAGGCTTCGCTACGATCCGGTCAATAAACTCCTTCTGCAACATCACCACCGCACGTGTCACCAAACTCGGTCGGTTCAAGAAGTTCCGTAAAATTGCTCCACCCGAAGAATATGGTAGATTCCCAAGGAACTTAATAGGCCCAGTAGGGAACAAGTCGCGGACATCAAAGCGGGCCGCATCAGCATGATGAACCGTGACATGATCCACCTCGGCAAAAATCGTTTTGAGACGGTCTGCCAATCGAGCATCAAATTCGATCAAAATGACCTTATCAGCTACCGGCACGACAAACTCAGTCAACGCCCCTGTACCAGGGCCCACTTCAACCACTGTATCACCAGGTTTGATCTCCAGCTGGTCTACAATCCACTGCGCCACATTCTGATCGCACAGAAAGTTTTGCCCCAGTTTTTTAGAAGGGATTACTTCGTACTGATTAAGAGCTTCACGAACTTCAGAATGGGTCATGCCTTCTCATACCACTGCTCATTGAAAATGTAAGTCTTTTTTAGCCTTATCCCTCCTCTAACGAGACCACGGGCTCACCTAAAATTCTTCCTCATCAATCACAGGCTCGTGTAAGATTTCCTTAGTCATCTTTCCTCCTGTGTTCCAATGTTGTTCTAGTCCGTACGCCATCCCCATAATGTAATCCCGCTTCATTTTTTGCGTTCCATTACTATGCCACTCTTGCTGGAGGCCACTCAGTATGCCCTTCGTATAATGAAAAGCCGCTTTCATAAAACCGTTCTTATGCCATTCATACCAAGTTCCGTGCTTAAGCCCGTCCTTGTATTCAAAACGCCCTTTGAGGATCAGGTTCGGAATATCACTAGCCTCTAGCTTTTCATTTTTCACCTCTAGCTCCTCAATCACCACACCAGTGAACAGCTTCGTTCCGAGATACAGCTTACCCTCTTTTTCTGAAAAGGCAGGGTGCGTAATCGTGATTTCAAGCGGGCCGTCTGGATCCCAAGCATGACCAGGGTGAGCCTGCGTCATACCCACGAAAAGGAGAATAGTTAGAATAATACGCATTTGCTTATCCCTTTAGGGCCGAAACCCAATCTGCTTCCTTAAAGCCTACCAATCCACTACCAGCAGTTAAGAGAAATGGGCGTTTTACCAACATTCCTTCGCTCCCTAAAAGCTCATAGACCTCCTTCTCTGACATCCCAGCCACCTTATCCTTTATCCCCATGCTCCGATAGAGTTGACCCGAGGTATTAAAGAGCTTTTTGAGGTTCCCGTCATAGGCCTCCGTCATTTGCTCAAATTCCTCCTTTGTTGGAGTCGCCTCCAGAAGGTTGATCTGCTCGGCGGAAATCTCATTCGCCTCCAGCCACTTCAGGGCCTTCTTACAGCTGGAGCAATTTAAATGGACGTAAATTTTCATTCCCTACACTATAATAATGCTCCTTGCGCTCTGTCCACCCATTATGCGACTCTTTACCCCTCCGCTGCATTCCCCCTCTACATGAAAGCCTTGTTTCTCCTCTTATTCTCCGCTCTAAGCCTATGGGCTGAAAGCTCCCGCCCTTCTCAACCCAACATCATCCTACTCCTCGTTGACGACCTCGGCTGGCAAGACGTGGGAGTCTATGATATCGAAGAACCGGGACTCATGCAAACTCCGCATATTGACGCCTTAGCTAAAAGCGGGGTTCAATTTTGGCAAGGATACTCTCCGGCCCCAACCTGCTCTCCCTCACGAGCTGCGATCATGAGCGGGCTTCACCCCGCTCGTAGCCATAACACACACATCAATGGCGGAGTTCCACCGAAAGTAGATCCTCAAAATGGAGGAGTCCTGATCACGCCTTGGTACAGTGGACGGGTCTCCACGAAGCAACCAACAATTGCGGGAGCTCTAAAAGAAGCAGGATACGCCACAGGCCATACCGGCAAGTGGCACATGTCCGCAGACCTTTTTTCCTACCCCACCCCAACAGATGTTGGCTTTGACTTCACTACTCATGACGAGGAGTTCATGCTAACCAAATACAACTGTAAAGTTAAGGGGATTCAAAACGCGATCACCTCCACAGAGGAATCCAAACGCCCGCTAGAGTATTCAACCAAAGACTCTCCTTACGCCCTCGACGAATCCGGTTTCCCGATCGACCCCAATCAAGTCGAAACCATAAAATATATGGAAGAGAATAAAGACCGTCCTTTTTTTCTCTTCAACGCCACATGGCTAGTTCACGCCCCTATCCAGTCTCGTAGTGAGCAACTCGTCAATAAATACTATAAGCTCTACACTGACGAGTTAGCCGAAATGAATAAAACTCGCCTAGCGGCTGAAAAAGAGGCCCTTCCCATCGAACCCCTCGACGCCATCCGCTGGAAAACTAGAGGTCGCAACCCCTACTACCTCGCTATGATCGAGACTTTAGACCATCACATTGGCCAAACTATAAATTATCTCAAAGAAACCGAAGATCCTCGATGGAAGGGTCACAAGCTAATCGAGAACACCTACATTGCCTTCACCTCTGATAACGGGGGAGTGATTTCTGCCCGCGCTGAACAAATCACTACTAACACTCCTCTCACCAAGGGGAAAAAATACACGAATGAAGGAGGAACCAGAGTTCCCTTCATTTTCAGTGGCCCAGGAATCAAAGCCAATCAACAATCTAACGTCCTCATCAACGGACTGGATCTCTACCCTACTATCTTAGAATGGGCAGGAATAGAGCCAGAAAAAAATACGACCTTGGACGGATTAGGACTAGCTAATTTGCTCGCTCAAAACCCTGCTGAGGCCTCCCTCGTAAAGCACCCAAACGGCGCAGTACGCACGGAAATGTTTTGGCACTTCCCGCACACTACCCAGTGTAGCGCTACAATGAGAGACGAACACTACAAGGCTATCTATAATTTCGGTTCGGACTACATCCCTGGATTACCTGAAATCGAACTCTACAAGCTCTACACCGAAGAAGGCAAACGAGGAGATCTAGAAGAAGCCATCCCTCTCACCGACGCATCGCTCCAAGCTCGATACAAGAGTAAAATCTTGGACTACCTCAGTAGTTATGATGCCAACCTCCCTCATTACAATCCCAAGAGCGCTTCCATAGAGGCTTCAGCCAAAAACGAATGCCCCGTCATTATCGAGCAATCGACCACAGGAAACACCGTAACGGTGAACTACAAAACACGAGGCTCCAAGCTTAAGGATGCATACATTCTCTACAAAATTAAAACCCTTGTCTCTAAAAATGGTCGCACAGGTAATGAATGGCTGAAGCAGCCAGCCTCTATCGACCATGATCAACTCACAATATCTGCTACCCTCCCACCGAACCATGGGGCCATCGTTTGCCTTGTCGATGAAAACAACTTCTTGGTAACTGACCCTCATACGAAAAATAAGTAACCCTGCAAGCTCCCCAGCACTTAGAGATTTTCGTTCAGCTAAGAAAAATCCTTGTCCCAGCAAAAGAGATCATTAGAGTAACCCCATGCCAGTACTAGAGGTCAACAATCTTACCACCCGCTTTCACACTCGCGATGGAATTGTCAAAGCGGTCGAAGACGTCTCATTTTCTCTAGAAAAAGGAGAAACCCTAGGGATCGTAGGAGAATCGGGTTCTGGTAAATCGGTCACTTGTTACTCCCTTCTAGGCCTTATTCCTATGCCTCCTGGAAAAATCCATGCAGGCTCCGCCATGTTTGATGGGAAGGACCTCCTAAAACTCTCTGAAAAAGAACTACAAAAGATTAGAGGTAAGCGGATTTCCATGATTTTCCAAGACCCTATGACCTCGCTCAATCCCTACATGACTGTGGGCGACCAGTTGATAGAGCCCCTAACCCTTCACCTTGGAGTTAAGGGAGAAGAAGCACGCAAGCGAGCAATTGAAATGATGGATCACGTCGGAATCCCCGAACCAGACAATCGCATGTCAGCCTACCCTTTCGAGTTTTCAGGAGGAATGCGCCAACGGATCATGATCGCCATGGCTCTGATCACCAACCCTGAGATTTTGATCGCCGATGAGCCCACAACCGCTCTAGACGTAACCGTCCAAAAGCAAGTCCTCGACCTCATCAAAGAACTTCAGAAAGACCGAGGAACCTCCGTAGTCATGATTACGCACGACCTTGGCGTCGTATCTGAAGTCTGTGACCACATCAATGTCATGTATGCAGGGCGCTCAGTCGAAACTGGCCCCGTAAAGGAAATTTTCGGTAACCCGGTCCACGCCTACACTAGGGCCTTGCTAAAGAGTATTCCCGCTAACCACAAAAAAGGCGAGCAACTGTACACTATTCCTGGATTGCCACCCATCCTCAGTCAACTCGATGATGGGTGCTCTTTCCGCAGCCGCAACACACTCGGAGACTCTAAAAAATGCCTCGTCGATAACGCTCCGGAGCTTATCCACCACGGAGGTGGCCATTACGTTCAAAACTGTCCAGGCTGTATAGCGTAGGT
>JALZUI010000152.1 GCA_023301545.1 Akkermansiaceae bacterium | reverse complement strand
AGTTATGAAGGTTTACCCATGAGACATAATGAGAAACCCTCTCCGCTAGATAGAATGATTATAGATACGACTTCTAACCCAGGACGCGAGGTATTCTGCGAGGGATACAAAGAGGCTGTTGGAGGAGTTGCTTGGTATAGTGAAGCGTTTTTTGGAATTACAGGAGCGAATAGGGATGAGCTTTTAGCTCAAGATGAATATGAGATATCCGAGGAGGAAGGAATTATCAGAGTTATACTGGATAAAAACTTTTTAGCAGATGCCGAAGGTGATAAGAAGTTAGAGGAAAAACAGAACAAGCTCCGTAAGATACTCTATCCAGCATAAATATATGGCATACGAAATACACATAACTAAAAAAGATGAAGTAATTTCAATAGGCGATTGGCAAGAGGCCGTTTCAGTTGTTGAAGGCGTAAGGTTATCTAAGGGAGAAACTTCTATAACAAACCCCAAGACAGGAGAAATTTTGACAATTGGAGGAGGTTCACCGCTAGATGTAGAAATTTTAGATGCAGAGTCTAATGATTGGGTGAAGTGCTTGTATTGGCGAGCTGGAAGAGCTTCTATTAATGCCAGATTCGATCTTGAAGATACCAACGACCCATTCAGACGAGCTTTAGGAGCACTCGCTAGCCACTTATCGGCAGAAATAGTAGGAGAAGAAGGCGAGCAGTATACTTTTTAGGGGATTATTTCGAGAAGAATTTACCCTCAACAGAAAAATAGAACAACACGCCCACATTGACTGAGGGACAGGTAAATGACATTGTTAATGAGTGTGATAAAGCTACTTTACAGTAAATACCAAAAAGCTGAGGGACTATATGAAAATGAGCTTTCAGTTAGTGCGGAAGAACTTTATCCGATATTTAAAAGGATAACTGAGATTCTTCAAGAAATGGGCTCTACTGAAGGCTTGGGCTTTTTAAGAAAAGTATCTCAGACTTCAATCAATCCGAAAACAGTTTGCGATTACGATTTGCCTCTTAACTTGCTGGAGTTCTGCCTTGAAGTTCTGGAATGGTCTAGTGCTCGTCCCTTGATTGAAGATCTTTTTTTTCAGCAAAATAGCCCAGGAATAAGATTAAAAGTAGAGGTGTTAATGCGCCGCTTTTTTGAACCTAATTGGGCTGATGGAGATTGTAAATTTATTAAACTTGAGCCAACTGTATGGAGCTGTTTAAGAGAGGAAGAATCCCGTTGAATCAAATGCTAAGCGTTAGGCAATTAAAACATTAGGTCTGACCCTTAGTCAGCACGAAAAAGCGAGTGAGGCCTTGGGCCTCACTCGCTTGCGTTAATGTCATACTATTCTCTAGTATGGTTTAGTTCGGTAAACTACTTGCAGTCACATCCGTCACAAGCTCCGCTACAATTACACGCCTCTCCACATTCACACACAGTGCAGGTACAGGCATGATTTGAGGACGTTATCGCTTGTGTCATCAGGAAAGAAGCAATTACCAGGATTCCTGTTGTAATTATTTTTTTCATCATATTCATATTAAGGGTTAAAAATTCGCTTTGAAAAAGCGCAGGGCTTCTTCCTAACAGATATTATCCTTATGAATATTTTGGTGGAGGCGATGAGGGACTATCGCTGCGTAATAATAAGGCGGCCTCAAGAGCTGCCAAAGTTTCTGGGAGTAAAAGAGGAGCCGTGAAATCCTTCGCTATGAAGGGAATCAAAGGGAGGTGTAGCGAAATCTGACAATCACACCCACAGCGCCCATTCTCTATCTCGTTATTCTCAAGAGGGATTGCGCAACAATCAGGGAGCGCGGAGCAACAATCGTTATCCTCTGTGGCCATAGAGGCGGTATCACATCTATCCACAGATGCCGTGACTGATCCTGTAAGTAAGATCGATAGGCTAAGGATGATGGACACAAAGATTCGCATGAACGACTTGATTATAGCGTATTTAAGGGGAGTTGTCGAAGTGTTTTACACTATACAAGACTTTTGCTCCCCGCAGATTGCGCAGATGACCGCAGATTTTTTTTGTTCTGAGTTGTTTGATATTTAGACGATTGAACATTATTTGGTATCATTGGAGGCTGATTCAGCGTGGCAACTTTTCTTCTGCCATCTTAGCGCGTAGTGCTTGTTCGGAGTTGTTGTTCCAGTAGCCACTGTCGAGTTCTAAGTAGACGGCGCTGTAGGGAAGAGTTGTTTCCGTTTTGATTACGAGGACAGTGTATTGCTTGGCGTTCTCTGAACTCATGGAGGTGAGGAGGGAGTTTTCTAGTTCGCGGATGGGGTAGTCTTTTAGGGCGGAGGCTATTTGATAGCGGTAGAGGTCGATGCCAGGGGCTTGATTGTTCATTATGGCTCGGAGCTCGCTGGAGACATAAAAGTCAGGCTTTAGGTGTTGTTTCTCGTTTATAGATTCGAGGATGTGCGCGATGACTTCGGGAGTCTCCTCTGGGACGGTGATAGTGCGGAAGCCATCGATGTTTTGATAGGGGTAGGAGGCGTCGGCGACAACGATGGTGTTGCCATAGCCTAGCGCATTAACTTCCTGCCTGACGAGCGAGCGCCAGGCGGAGTTTTGCGTGGAAGACGGCTGGACGCAACTGATCAAAAGGCTCAGGCTGAGCAAGATGAGAAGGTGATAGCATCCAGCTTTCATATCAATTAAAGCCTAAAGTAAGATGGAGATGATTACAAATCAATATTCAGCGAGGGGTGTAGGGAAAAGGCTAGCGATAAACACTTGTGCTAAATGTCAGAGCTATCTATATCTGGTGCTGCATGCGAATTGACTTTGTCACGGACACCTTTCCTCCCGATATTAATGGGGTGGCGATGACGCTTGGGCGCTTCGTAGAAGGCTTGCGGGAGCGAGGTCACGAGGTGCATGTTTACCACACGGCAGACCGCCCAGAGAAGCCATGGGAAACTCCACTACCGTCGATTCCGCTCCCTGGGTACAAGGAGGTGCGGATGGGGTTGCCGGGTCGCTTTAAACTCTTCAGCCATTGGAAACGGAACCGCCCCGATGTTGTTTATGTAGCGACGGAAACTCCACTAGGTTATTCTGCTACTAAGGCGGCTGCTACTCTAGGGATTCCTGTGGCGGCAGGGTTTCATACGAATTTCGACCAATACTTAGAAACGTATAAGCTGGACGGGTTTAAGCCTGCGGCGCTCGCCTTTCTTAAAAAAGTTCACAACAAGGCTTCCTGTACTTTTGCGCCTTCCCCAGAGGTGATCGATCGTCTGAAGGCGGAGGGATTTGACGACGTGAGGTTACTGGGTAGAGGAGTTGATACGGAATTATTTTGCCCTACAAAGCGGTCTAAAGAACTCCGAGCTCAATGGGGAGTTCAGGACGACGATCTCGTTTGTCTGTATGTGGGACGGATCTCAACGGAGAAGAACATTCCGCTCTCGTTCGAATCCTATTACGCAATGCGTAAGATCTGCCCAACCGCTAAAATGGTGGTGGTTGGAGACGGTCCTGAACGGGAGTCTCTACAGAGAAAGCATCCAGAAATCATTTTTGCAGGAATGCGGATAGGCGAGGATCTGGCGGAGCATTACGCCTCAAGTGATGTGCTCCTTTTTGCTAGTGAGACGGAGACGTATGGGAATGTCGTCATGGAAGCTCTGGGTAGTGGGAATATTACATTGAGTTACGATTACGCCGCGCCCAAGCGCTTTGTGCATGAGGGAGTGAACGGGTATAAGGCTCCTCTAGGAGATAATGAGGCCTACATTGCCGCGGCGATCGAAATTGCAAAAAAAGTTGATCATACAGCGCTGAAAATAGAGGCGAGACGCTCTGCAGAAGAGTTGTCGTGGGAGAAGGTTTTCTCAACGTTTGAGATTAATTTACAGGAGCTTTCTCAGAGGGCTGAAAAGCTGATTGATACTTCGTCCCCACCTTCACAAGAGCTGAGCGTTCGCAGTATTTTTATTTCTGACGTTCACCTGGGGGCTGAGGGGAGTAAGGTCAATGAAGTCGTAGATTTCCTTAAGTACTCTCGCTGTGAGAGACTGTACCTAAATGGTGATATTATTGACGCTTGGGCTCTGAAACGAGGGTCTGAATGGGAAAAGCACCATACTCAGTTTGTCCGTACGATTCTGAAAAAGGTGGAAGAAGAGGACATGGAAGTGATTTACCTACGGGGAAATCACGATGATGTTTTGGATCGATTTTTACCGATCTCTTTTGGTGGTTTTCAGCTGATTAAGGAGACTATTCATGAAGGGGTGGACGGGAAAAAATACCTAGTAGTGCACGGAGATGGCTTTGACAGTATTTCGACCAACCATAGGTGGCTTTCGATTGTCGGGGCTGCTGGGTACGACCTGCTCCTCAAAGTTAATCGGTTCTACAACGGTTATAGAGCTTGGAAAGGAAAGGAATATTACTCGATCTCTAAAAGGGTTAAAGCGAAGGTGAAAACCGCTGTAGCGTTCGCTGATCGGTACCAAGAATTACTTAGAGATCATGCGGCAAAAAAAGGCTGTGATGGCATCATATGCGGTCATGTCCATACGCCTGCTGACGAAATGCTTAATGGGATTCGTTATCTGAATTGCGGAGATTGGGTCGAGTCAATGACAGCCGTAGTTGAGCATCTAGATGGGCACTTTGAGGTGATTCAGTACGATGACTTTATACGCGAACTCTATTCAGGGTTAGAAGATGTAGTGGAGGATTAATTGACCTCAAATGTTATCAGCTAAAAAAGCCCCGTCGGAATGATCCGAGGGGGCTTTTCTATAGAGGTCTAGAGGTGGCCTGCTACTACTGTGCGATTACTGGAGCAGAAGTGTTACCGTAACGGTCGACGGAACGGATCGCTACGGCTTGTGCGTTACCTGGTACTGCGATGCGTTTTTTGTACGCAGGGGTGACCTCGTAGGGGAGCCATTGGCCGTTGACCTGAATTTGGATAGCGACTCGACTTGCTCCATTGGCATTCCACGAAATGGTATTGCCTGAGCGTCTAGCGCTAGGAGTAAGAGGTGTATTACGGTTAACCCAAGGCATTGGAGGGACGAGGGCTGGAGTTCCATAGGCTCGGCGGCTGAGTGAGCTAGAGACCCCGCCTCGGTTCTGCATGAGTGCTTTTACACTCCAGTGCGCGTGTCCATTCCAGTTTCGTCCAATTGATCGCGAAAGATCGACTTGGCGTGTGATCTCAGAAGCAGGACGACCTGGGTCATCGGAGCTATTGATCCGCGAGGTTGCGATTCCGGGCCACACTGGGCGAGACCCTTGGCTACGCCACCATCCTAGGAGAGTAGAGAAGCTTTGTTTGGCAGGGGAGTCTCGCCAGTAGAGTTGTGGCATGAGGTAGTCAACCCATCCGTTTTTGAGCCATTTACGGGAGTCCGCAGCGAGATCTTCATAAGCATCTACATTCGCTTCGATAGTGCTTGG
>JALZUI010000151.1 GCA_023301545.1 Akkermansiaceae bacterium | reverse complement strand
CAGGAACTCATCTCCCTAGTCCACGAAAGCCTAGGCGAGGAACAGGGCAATAAATTAGAATGGATATTCAACCATTACCACAAGCAAGGAAACACCAATGCTATAGAAGCTCTCCGTGATAACAGGCATGACCGCATGTCGAACGTGAGCAGTTACATGCGAGCTTAGGCATCGCTCCGAGCGGTCCAAGGGTTAGCGAAAGAAGTAGCAATAAACGCTCCACCTCCAAATAATTGCCTCCAAAGGGCGCTATTTTGCAGGGAAACGGCGTGATGGTTAGGCCTCTACGACTTTAAAATCCCATCTGAAAACTCCTCTGCTAAAATTATTTCATGTGGATCGTTACCAAAGTATTGACATTTAACTTGAATTAAGTATTTTTAGCCCTCAACCTAATATTACTATGTTAAAAGAATTCAAAGAATTTGCATTTAAAGGGAACCTCGTCGATATGGCTGTAGGTTTCATCATGGGTGGCGCATTTGCTACTGTTGTTAAGTCATTCGTCGACAATGTCGTCATGCCTCCACTCGGAATGCTCCTCGCAGGAGTAGACTTCACTAAGCTCAAGTTCGTACTCCAAGAAGGTGTTATGAATGGCGAAGAAATAGTGAAGCCAGAAGTAGCGATCAGATATGGACAAACCATTTCTGACCTTATCGCCTTCATCTCACTTGCACTCGTTGTTTTCATCATCGTTAAGAAAGTAATCGAAGGGAAAAACAAAGAAGAAGAAGTAGCTGCTCCACCAGCACAAGAAACACTTCTTGGAGAGATCCGCGACCTTCTTAAGAAGTAAGCTCATTTCACACTAATATAAAAAACACGCTCCTGTTCTCAGGCGCGTGTTTTTTGCATCATAGTTGCCCTTTCTCGTAACTATGATATACCTATAAGCATGGCCATTATTACAAAACGAGGAGATGAGGGAACTACGGACCTCCTCTTCGGGAAAAAAGCAGCGAAAACCTCTGCTCGGATCGAATGCCTAGGCGCGGTTGATGAACTCAACGCCCAACTCGGACTCGCCCGCGTACATTCCCAGGAAGAGTCCCTGACCGGTTGGATTGACGAGGTTCAGAAAAACCTAGTTAACCTGATGGGAGTTGTTGCCACCGAACCTGCAGACTTCCCTAAATATATCGAAAAAGGCTACGGTCTGGTTAATGAGTCCGACATTGAACAACTGGAAAACCTCGCCGCTGAACATGAAAAAGAAGGCAATACCTTTAGGGGCTGGATTCGACCTGGAGCCGATAGCTCCCTTCTCACCGCTCAACTCCATATCTGCCGCACGGTTTGCCGCCGGGCGGAACGATCTTGCTGGGCTGTCGAACTCGACGGCAAACTTCCCTGCCTCTATCTCAATCGACTAGCCGACTTGCTCTGGCTGTTAGCCTCTACAGCATCCAGTACGAACTAATTCTAACGCTAGCCCTTTTATGAAATCGTTCACCCTCGTTTTCTAGGGCAAGTGAGCATAAACTGGTTCCCGTCCGGGTCAATGCACATCGCGAGGTGCATAGGCTCTTCTTCTGTATCTACAGGCTCAGAGGTTAATTCTCCTCCGAGAGATTTCATCTTCTCGATAAAGGCTGGGAGGTCGTCCACTTGGAAACTTAAACCCGTCCAAGTGCGCTTCCCTTCTCCGCCCCCATGGATCCCAATGATCGCTCCATTGATAACCACCTCGCTCCACACTTCCATATAGAGAGTCACTTCCCCGCCGAACAGGTCTCGGTAAAATGCCACACAACGTTCCCAATCCTGAGCCCATAGGGCATACTTAACCTTTAATACGTTCATAGGGCTCAACGTAGCTGTGATCTCACTAGATGCAAGGCGCTATTTAGTGGCCTTGATAACTACCCGCCACGGCGCGGGGTAACCTTCGGTTGTTAGATCTCTATCCGTCTCATCAAGAAATTGGGGGAGAGACTCAAAGGTCATCCAATCCGTGCTCCGCTGCTCTTCCAAAGAGGTTTTAGATAAATCCAGCACAGAAACTTCGCGAAAACGAGCCTTGCGTAACCAGCTCTCTAGCATCGGCACAGAAGGGAGGAAGTTCACATTTTTCATCTTCGCATAACGCCCCTCGGGAACTAGGCAGTCGGTTACTTTATCAAAACTTGGAGGCAGTACGATTGTTTCCAGAATGAGCTCGCCTCCCTTTACTAACAGGTCTCGCCCGTGCATCAGATGCTCCAGTGGAGATTTTTGGTGGTAGAGTACCCCCATCGAAAAGACGGTATCAAAGCAAGGAGCCACTCGGGGCAAGTGTTCTACCCCAATAGGAAAAATCTGTGCCGGCGAAGTCGCCCCACCAAAGTGTTGCATACACTTAAACTGCATCACGTAGGGAATGTACGGATCAATACCCAGAGCCCATTTTGCTCCCTGCTCCAGCATTCGCCAGAGGTAATATCCATTGCCACAACCAATATCGAGAACCGTTTTGTCGGTAAGATCCACCTGAGAAATTAAACGCTCCCATTTCCAATCTGAACGCCACTCTGTATCAATAAACGTCTCTCCTATTTGTAGCGGGCCTTTACGCCACGGATGAAAGGGCATGAGTAGTTCTTGAGAAACTTCAGCTGACGATTGAAACTTCAACCGCCCATTTTCGACCTCAAATCCAGTTTCCACAACTGGTGGCAAAAGCTCTAGTGCCTTTTCCCACTTTTGCACATCACCCCGCTCTTTGGCCGAAAACCACTCTGGAGCAGTGGATCGTAAGTTCGCCACCCATGATTCCAGCTCGGGAAACTCAGCTAACTTAACAAACCATTCTTCATATTCACTCATCTCTCACACCTTACTTATACGCTCCATCGAGGCGATAAAAATCATACCTATTAGTGGCCTCTCAACTTCTCCCTCAACCTCCATTAACAAAAAGTGTAATTTCTATCATTCCGAGCGTGCAATCCCAGCCTAACTGTAACACCATTATTCACATGGAAGCGTACGCCCGCATATATCGACAACATAGCACTCCCCTGCTCTGTCGACCTACCGGCGTAGCCCCTGTACTCCCTCAATTCACAGGGATAAAATCCGTAATTTTTGACATTTACGGCACCCTCTTCATCTCTGGGTCTGGTGACATCGGGGTCCATTCCGCAAGTCAACAAGAGGAAACCTTACGCAACATCCTCACCTCGGAATTCGATCTCAACCTAGACAACGCTAGTAATTACACCCAGCGACTCCTCTCCTCTATCCAGGCCGAGCACCAAGAAATGAAAGCCCGCGGAATCGAATTCCCCGAGATCGACATTCGCGAGCATTGGAAAAAACTTTTCCCCGCTCTCTCCGATGAGCAAATCGACGCCCTCGCGGTCCGCTATGAAACGATAAGCAATCCTGTGTGGCCAATGCCAAATGCGCTTGAGACCCTTATCGAACTCGATCGTAGAGACTTGCACCTCGGCATAATCTCAAACGCTCAATTCTACACCCCCGCCCTCTTTCCTGCTTTTTTCGGAGATCAGACCCCAAATTTCCCAACCGCGCTCTACTCCTATCGCCACCGCGAGGCCAAGCCGGGACTAGAGCTCTATCATAAGACGGTTGCACGCTTGGAAATAGCGGGAATAAAACCAGCAGAGGTTCTGTACGTCGGCAATGATATGCGCAATGACATTCATCCAGGACGTGCCGTAGGCTTCAAAACTGTTCTTCTTGCCTCTGACCTACGGTCTTACCGTCCGCGAGAAGAAATGAAACTGCCCCGTGCAGATGCAACAATCACAGATCTTAACCAGATAATTGACCTCCTAGTCGAATCGCACTAGACAAAGCGTAAATATTCATCTTAATCTAATAACTGCTATGCCCACCCCTGTTGTAATCGTTCATTACCACCTCAATCGAGGAGGAGTCACTAAAGTCATCGAGACTCAAGTCAGCGCGCTAGAAGCCGCGGGAACCCCTTACCTAATCCTTACTGGCCAAGAGTACAGTGGCGGTCGCGGCTTGCGTCAACATATCATCCCGGAGCTCAACTACCTCTCCTCTGCTGAAAATATCAAAGCGGAGACTGAGGCCTTGTTTGTTAAGTGTATCGAAGCCGTCACCACCTGGTTCGGCCAAGAACCCGTGCTTTGGCATTTCCATAATCCTACT
>JALZUI010000150.1 GCA_023301545.1 Akkermansiaceae bacterium | reverse complement strand
TTATTTTTCGTCTTTATCATCGTTTACTAATACGGGAAACAGTCCGAAAGTTGCCTTATCAGCGATCGAAAACTGCTCTACATCTTCCTTCGTGGTTTTACTTACCAAGTTATTTCAAACGGTAGCTCCCGCGTTTTCCCATCGACCTAGAATTCTATATGTATTCTTCATCACTAAAGTTTCAGACCTCGTTACGATGCACTATATTAAAGCTGTTAAAAAGGTTTTTCAAAGAGAATTAGAGACGAGCGCTTTATTCAACGCTTTTTCCAGATCTGGATCTGGGCTCGCGCCCTTACGTAAAGCCGATCGATAATGCTCTAGTGACTTTTTGTATTTCCCTTGCTTGGAATAAATCACCGCCAAGTTGTAATCAGCGTCATAGAGTGTGGCATCGATCTCAATGGCTGATTTCAGGTGAGACTCCGTGGCCTTGAGGTCATTTTTAATGATCGATAAATTTGCCAGATACACATGAGCTACTGCATTTTTGGCATCTAGATCTAGCGCTACAAAAAACTGCTTGGTCGCCTCATCATAATCCTTAAGAAGGTAGTGAGAATAGCCTAGCATTTGGTGTGCGTAAGGTAGTGAGCGCTCAGGGCTTAACGAAATCGCGTCCTCAAAGGATTCAATCGCGGCGACTACATCTTCAGTCGTCCCTCCGCCTTCTTTTGCATGACGGAGGCGCGATACACCTAGGTTCATCATGCTTGGGACATGCCCTGGGTTTTCATCCAAATTCAGCATAAAGAATTCCTCCGCAGCAGCATAACTCCCCTTTCCATAAGTCTCACGCCCCAGCTTATCATACACTGCAATTTTACCAGCCATCTCGGCTGCCGCCTGCGCTCGTTCCTCAGGCGAAGCGTGGTCTTCAAAGCTAAACTCTGAATCTGCATCGCGGGGAGCCAGCAATTTTTTTTGCTCCGTGGTGTAGATGATTTCTTGTGTCTCAGCCAGATCGAGGGCCGCTACGAAATCCGTATCATCAATATTAAGCGCCTTTACGAGATCTAGAATAATAGTCCGCGTCATCTGACGATTTTCTTGAAGCTTAACCTGTTGATTGACGAGGTCCCGTAAGAGCTTAATTTCCTCCTCCGAGTACTCCGAGTTTGGGTTCGAGGCAGCTAATTGAATATCACTCTGCGCCACGATTAGCTCATTCCGTAGTTTATCAGCCTGCATTGTGCTCAACTCGATCTCGTGGCGGGCTTTATTCAGATCCGCACGAACCAAAGCGTATTGCTTACGCGCCAGCGCCAAATCAAGCTCAACAGCATTGCTATCATTAAGGAGTAATTCGTAATCTGCCCGTGACTTCTCATACTTTTTCTTTAATTCCACCTGTTGACGACGGAGGTAGTTCACTTCCGTGGAGCCTGAAAGCATCGTACGAAGATGCTCATGCTCTGCTAATAACGAATTGTGTCTTTGATCTAAATCAGCGTACTGCCCTTGAGCTTGGTCTAGGAGAATTTGCAATTTAGAAGCTTTCGATTTCTCTTGAGCCAAGGCTCGCTCTGTTTCTGTTAATTTTTTAGTACTCTCAGCCAACCGGTCCCTCTGTGAGCTGATGATTTCATTACTAATGTCGCGCTCATTATTGACGTTTTTCTCAAACTCATTTGTTATCGTTCGCGCACTCGCTAACTCCTTCTGTAAGGCGTCGATCCGATCAACCGCATCTAGGTATTTCTCGTGATTATTTCCTAGGGCTTTCGTCAGCCCAGCCTTCTCAGCTCGGACCTCTTTCAGGTCATCCTTCAGCGTTAAGATCTCACTTTCCTTTGGGCGCATGACAAGTAATTCACGCTCTTGTTGCAAGGCGAGGATGTCGGCTTTAAGGACGCGTATTTCCTCTGATTCGACTCCCTCCACCTGTTTCTGCAGGGCGGTAATTCTCTGCTTTGCTTGCGCTAATGTGTTCTTAGCCGCTAACAATTCTTCACTCGGCGCCCCTTCAGTAGCCTCCACAGTTTTGAGCGCTATAATTTCAGCCTCTTTTTGGCCTAGTTTTTTTTCGTATTGCCCTGCGAGCCTGGCTATTTCTTTTTCTAATGCAACTACTTGGGCTAAGTTTTCACTTCCGTTTCGCTCTGAACTTTCCGTCTGAAGCATTACTGCCTCTAATCTGGTTTCCGCCTGAGTTTTAGCCGTTTCCAAGACGGAGGCTTCATCTCTTAGTTTAGCGATCAATTCAGATTTTTCCGTATCTTTGGCTAGAATCTCGTTCCCTTCTGCAACGTACTTTTCTAATCGTGCAATTTTAGCTGAGGCCAGCTCTGCTTGTTTCCTCATCGCTGTAATCTCTGCCTGCTTATCACCCAGTAACTTGTCCTGTTGCAGGAAGCTCGTTTGAGTTCCCATCGCTTCAACTTGCTTGCGTAAAGCCTCAATCTCTTCCTGAAGTCGCTTCGATTTTTGATCGGCTTTTGTATTTTTTGAGTCTGCGGCCGCTCTCGCGTTCACTAATTCCGCATCCTTCTCTTTCAGCATTTGGAGCAACCCCGCCCGGGTCGCCTCAGACTCCTTAAGCTTCTGTAGCGCCGCTTGACTCTCGGCTAACTTAACCTCTGTCTCCTTAACTCTATTGACTCGCTCTTGTAAGCCTAATTCTTTGATCTGCTTATCTACTCGTGCCTTAACCGCATCAACCCTACCAGACTTGGCTATAGCGGGAATCAGTCCCGGCCCATCAGGGACAGCTCTAATCTTAGCCAGCTTTTGAGCTTCAACCGTTTTGGACAACTCCGTAATACGATCATGAGCCTTGGTTACAATCCTAGGGTTCCAACTTGCGAAATTAATATTGATCGAAGTTAAAAGCTTTTTGGCCTTAGAAAATTTCTCTAAAGCGTTATCGAATTCTCCTTCTTGAAGTAATCTCTTCCCTTCTTTTTCATAGTTATAAACAGTGAAAAACATATCCGATGGATTTAATCCTTCCACCTGCGCACTAGCGGTATTGAAAAGTATTAGCGCGGAAAGAACAGTCAATCCGCGTAGGCATATTTTTTTAAATACATTCATGGTTAATATTTCACGTTAAGAGAAACAGCCCTAAGGCGTCCTTCATTAGAATAGATGATCGTTCGTTTCCTAAGAAAATCTAGCTTACTTACATCGCTAGCTCTTTGGCCTTCAGACTACCTTCCTCCTACGCGGTGTGCGTTGGGGTTAGCAATATCGTTTTGCTCATCAAAGACCTTATCAGGAAGCGTTGATTTTTTACCGAAGAGGCTTTCGGCAGTTTTCCCTTCTACAAAAGTGAAAACGAGAGGCTTAGAGCGATTCCCTTGAGAGTCATACGTATAACGCGTCTCGCTAGCAACCATTGGCTGACCAGTCTTAGGGTCTGTTTTATCAGCAAACAGCATCCGCTCCTTCATTAAGCGACCTGTACTAATTTGATAACCGTATGACACCTTATAGAGTAATTTGTTTTTCGCATCAAAGATCTTACAGCTACGAGGATTGCCTAAGTCGTCCATGTAGTAGTGAGTCACTAGGCGGACATCTCCTGATGGACCTACATTTTTCTTAACCAGTACCTTTTGCCCTGCGGTACGGCGGTAGTATGTACGAGACCCATCTTGATGCTTCATCACCCGTGAGTTAGGTCCTGTAGACTCCCAGTCCTGTGCATGAAGAAGCCCTGCTAGACAAAACAACATCGAGCAACACAAGGCTATATGAGTTATAAATTGGCGCATAGAGCCTACAATCCTAAAACAAATGAGTGGATAAGCAATGAAAAACCCCAGACTAGTAGCCTGGGGCAATCTTTAGCTGAAAGGCGCAAATCTACAGCGCCCTATTAGATGAATCAGTGCGCTATTTCCACAATGCCTCATCACGCCCATCATAAGGAAGCCAAAGCAGAGCAACTTCCTGCACGTCGATATCCTTTTTATATGGTTTGAGCGTCTCTGGAGTAAGCTCCGTATTAGCGGCGCTCATCTTCTCCTCCAATTCTACAATATCTCTCGCGAGCTCGTCTTCGATCTCTTGTAAATCACGCTCCAAAATATCAACTTTTTCCTCAGCGCGCTTAATATCTCCGTGCTGTGAAAGCGCACTAGAAGCACCCGAAAGAGTGCTACGAGTAGAACGACGTCCGCCGAGAAGTCCGCCCAAAAGGCCTCCTACAATCGAAAGGCCCACTTTCATTTTCGCATTTTTCGCTTGGTCTTTTTCCCGATCAACCGAAATCTCCGCGCGATCAATCTGACCTTGCTTAGTGCGGATCTTAGAGGCGAATTTGTCGCGTAGCTTATCGGTCATTTCATCACGGGTTTCGCGAGCGTTTTGACTCAAGCGAGCTCTAAAATCTCGCTCTCCTTCGCCGAATTGGGAATACTCCTTGAGTACAGGGGAATAATACAGCTCCGCCCGTTCATTACGGTAGATCCAGTCTTCGAAATCAGAACTAAGCGGCTTATAGTTCGTGGCGTTCATCGCATACCCAGGAAGGTCGCCAAAACCGATTCCCTTTAGCGGAGATGAAGCGCATTGGGAGAGAGAGGTTGCAAAATCAGCATCCTCACTCCAGTCCGGTCCACTCTCTAAGAGCTGGTTCACGAAACGTACAGCGCGAGAACCTTCCGTTTTAGCCTTTGTAGATGAAAAATGTACATTCGCTTGGCGGACGAGGAATGGTTTATAGATCGCGCCCTCCGCATCACCTAAAATGGGAGCGAAAAATTCCTTAATTCCGTCACCCACGAGTGGGCGCTCGCCACCAGAAGCGGCTGGGGCACTAGATTGAGCAAAGGGGTTATCATTAGCTGGAGGAGCTGCTTTCTTAGCCGGATTGCCCTCAAAGGCATCACGCTTAGGATCCATGAGTTTCTTAATCTGGCGACGCGTCATCGGACCGCGAAGATAAGACATGACCCAACGCACATGAAAGACCGTAGGTCCGTCATCGTGAACATTATTCATAAGAAAGACTCGGGAGCCGAGCCCCGCGAGGAGTTGTTCCATTTCAGCACGGTTAAAGCCACCATCCTGAGATGCCGCAGCGCCTTCTAGACCATCTAGTACACGTGCCTTATCTCGTTCAGTCTGTAAGCGACCAAGCCACCAAGTACCCGTATTTGAAAGTGCCTTATAATCAAGGTCCACAGGGTTCTGTGTTGCCAAGAGTGTCCCTAGACCAAATGCGCGTCCCTGCTTGAGAATCGTCATCAAAGGCTTTTTCGATGGAGGGTTAGCTGTAGGAGGAAGGTAACCGTAGATCTCATCCATGTAGAGCATCGCGCGCAGGGAGGTTGTACCCGACTGTGCACGCATCCACCCCAACATTTGATTCAAAAGAAGAGAGACGAAGAACATCCGCTCCTCATCACTAAGGTGAGCGATCGAGAAGACCGACATTCTAGGCTTCCCTTCTGGGGTGAACATCATGCTTTGGATATCCAACGGCGCGCCTTCCAACCAAGTAGCAAAACCAGGAGAAGCCAGTAACCCGTTAAACTTAAGCGCTAGTTTTTGGCGCTCTTTCTTATTAATGAAGGACTCCAGATCAAGAACTCCGATTTTATCAAATGAGGGTTTTTGGATTTGGCGAATGAGAGACTCTAAGGTCAGGTCAGTCTCATTA
This sequence comes from Akkermansiaceae bacterium, assembly GCA_023301545.1. Lineage (GTDB taxonomy): Bacteria > Verrucomicrobiota > Verrucomicrobiia > Verrucomicrobiales > Akkermansiaceae > WTJZ01. Next base: position 5,886 of record JALZUI010000150.1, on the reverse strand, counting down.
GCCCAACAGGATTGTAAAATTGAGCCTAGCAGAATCGCCTCTGGACTTTGGATAGGATCCGCATCAACTCCAATTAAGGACAGCAGAGAGGAAACCGTAGATTCGACTCGGTCACCTAGTAATTCGCCATCATCTAAAATTTCGAACGGAGGAGCGGCGAGAGAACCAAGAATAGAAACAGGAATACCCGCCTTAGAGCCTGGGGTGAAAATATTAATATCTACTTTGTCACGGAAGGTGCGTACGCGCTCAGGGCTTTGCCCCCATTCCGCTATTCCATTCTTCCACATTTTTGCCGTATCAGCAGCAAATTCACCTGGGGTTTGCCCCTTCTTACTGGCGTCATCTTCATTGATCCAAGGTTCGAAATCTCCCGCTTGAAATTCGGGAAAGGTAAGCATCAGATTCGCAATATCACCCTTGGGGTCGATTATTATCGCGGGAATATTATCCATCGCCGCCTCTTCCAACAGAGAAAGGCAAAGCCCTGTTTTACCCGAACCAGTCATTCCTAACACAACCCCATGGGTCACAAGATCCTTAGAATCGTAGAGAACTAAGTCATCCTGCATTTCACCGGCCTTGAGGTCATACTCTCGGCCTAAGTAGAACTTTCCTAACTTTTCGTATTCATCTGAAGAAATTGGCATACTCACATAGATAATAAAATCGTGAAAAAAGACACTCTAAAACTTTAGAAAAATCAAATAATCAGCTCAAAAGGTAAATTTCTTTTGTAACTCAGCCCAAGAATCGCTAGCTCTATAAGTGATGCACCTTTCTCCACCTCGCGCCTGGGCTGAAATCGATCTCGACGCCCTTCGCCACAACTTCCGATTCGCTAAAGCTCAGTCTAATGAAGCTGAGGTCATGGCGGTTGTTAAGGCCAATGCTTATGGGCACGGTTATCAAAAGGTGGTTGAGGCGCTCCAAGACCTGAACCCCGCGTTCTACGGAGTTGCTAACGTGCGAGAAGCGAGAGAACTCCGCGCCCTACTACCCGAAGCCCGCATTTACCTCCTAGGAATCGCTAACCCGTCCGAATATCAAGAAATTGTAGAACAAGACTATACTCCCTGTATCTCTTGCCTAGACGGCTTAAATTCCTACGCCGAACTCGCTAAGAAGGCAAAAAAAAGACTCAAAGTCCATCTCGCCCTTGATACCGGAATGGGGCGCGGTGGCTTTATCTCCGACAGTGCTGAATACACCGAAGCCTTAGCCTTCATCCATCCTCATATTGAAATCGAAGGAATCGGGTCACACCTCCCCGTGGCCGATGAAGACGAGGAGTTCACCAAAAGCCAAATTGCTAGATTCATTGAAACGACGCCTTCTGAGTTCAAGTACCGCCATATTTCGAATTCAGCAGGCTTAATGAAATTTCCATCCCCTAGCGTCAACCTCGTTCGGCCTGGCCTGATGCTTTACGGAGCCTCTCCGTTACCTGAATACCAAGATCAGCTTAAACCTGTAATGCGCCTCTGCTCGCGAGTTTCAATCATTCGCAATATCCCGGCAGGCGAGGGGATTTCCTACGGGCGCACGTTCATTACCCAGCGCACATCCAGAATTGCCACGGTCGGAATTGGGTATGCTGATGGGCTCCCACGCGCCATCTCAGGTAAAGGTTGCCACGTCTGGATCAATGGAACAACGGCTCCAATCGTAGGGCGTGTGACCATGGATCAAATCATGGTCGACGTCACTGATCACCCTGATGTAAACGCTAATGATCTGGTAGAAATCTTTGGCCCCAACCTACCCGTATCTAAAATAGCAGAGGCCGCAGGCACCATCCCTTGGGAAATCTTTACCGGTATCGCTCCACGTGTCATTCGTAATTCATCCAGAGTACATTAACTCACTCCGTATCGAAATAGCGCGACTTGCTTCCTTAATAATTGGAGAACGGGTTGTAATTGTCTAAATAGCTCTTACCTGGTAACCTCTGGCCAAATTGTTGTACTCCTACATAAGAGTTTCCTAATCTAACTACAGCCATCCCAACCATTCCATATTTACCTGATTCGATTGCTAAACGGTGCTGCTTAGAGTTCATGAGCGCGTCGAAAAGAGAGGCTGCCGCTTCCGACTCCGACCCTACTGTTGTCCACGCTACATTTTCACCTAGAATCGTATTGATTTTCACTCTAGTAGCGGCAGCGCGTCGGTCAAAGCCGTAATGAGCATAAGACGCAATATTCTTCTCCGTTTTAAAGCGCGCTGAAAGATTTCTCGCATGATCAAGAGCGAGAGCCTCTAGATAAGAATCATGCTCAAGAGTTTTCCGTCCTACTTCAGCTCGTCGCTGATTAGTCAATTTCACTAATTCCCCAGTCACCCCCCCTGATTTCTGCGTTTCGCTCAAGATTGAGCTGTGAGCCGCTCCAGCGGTCGAAGCACATGAGTTCAGAAATAGAGCGGAAAGCAGAAATAGAATAATCTTGCACATATAAAATATTGTTTTGATCATTTAATTGTAAATAACAACCCTAAGGAGTCAATAGGAAATTTAAACATGCTCGTATTTACACGTTGAAATTAAAAAAACTCATAGCGAAATAAAAGCGCAATGCCTTCTTTACAATTGCCTAAAAGTTGGGGTAAACCCTCACAAGTTTACCCCACGACAGCGCATGCCTAAGGATACAAGTATAAAGAAGATTCTCGTTATTGGAGCAGGACCTATTGTCATTGGACAAGGTTGTGAATTTGATTACTCAGGCGTTCAAGCCTGTAAAGCTCTCGCCGAAGAGGGCTATAAGGTAGTTCTCGTCAATTCCAACCCCGCAACGATCATGACCGATCCCGAGTTTGCGGCAGCGACCTATATTGAGCCCATCACACCAGAAGTTGTAGAGAAAATCATCATCAGAGAACAACCTGATGCCCTCCTCCCTACTCTAGGTGGCCAGACCGCTCTAAACTGCGCCATGGACCTCTTCCATGCAGGCACGCTAGATAAGCACAAAGTCAAGATGATCGGAGCTAAAGCCGATGCCATCGAAAAGGGCGAAGACCGACTCAAGTTTAAGGAAGCGATGATTCGTATCGGCCTTGACGTTCCGCTGTCAGGATCAGCTCGCACAATGGATGAAGGACGCGTAATCGCTGAAGAAATCGGCACATTTCCTCTTATCATGCGCCCAGCCTTCACTCTGGGTGGACGAGGCGGTGGTATCGCTTATAACAAGGACGAGTTCGAAGAAATCTTACACCGTGGAATCGAAGCCTCTCCTACAAACGAGGTTCTCATCGAGGAATCCCTTTTAGGTTGGAAAGAGTACGAGATGGAAGTCATGCGTGACCACGCTGATAACTGTGTCGTCATTTGTTCTATCGAAAACTTTGACCCGATGGGTGTTCACACCGGTGATTCCATTACCGTTGCGCCGGCACAAACCCTCACTGACCGTGAGTACCAAATCATGCGTGACGCTTCCTTTGCTGTTATCCGTGAAATCGGGGTCGAAACAGGCGGGTCAAACATTCAATTCTCTATCGAACCGGACACGGGACGTTGTATCGTAATCGAGATGAACCCTCGGGTCTCTCGTTCCTCTGCTCTAGCATCGAAAGCGACAGGATTCCCGATCGCTAAGATCGCGGCTAAACTCGCAGTGGGTTACACATTAGACGAGCTTCCTAATGACATCACTCGTGAAACTCCTGCTAGCTTCGAGCCTACGATTGACTACGTTGTAACGAAACTCCCCCGCTTTACTTTCGAGAAATTCCCTACTGCAGATCCAGTGCTAACCACACAGATGAAAGCTGTTGGTGAAGCGATGTCAATCGGCCGCACCTTTAAGGAATCTATGCAGAAGGCGCTCCGCTCTCTTGAGACCGGTCGTTGGGGCTTTGGCTTCGACGCGAAGGATCGCAACGACGCAACTGATGAGGAAATCGAACGCAAGCTCGTAGTCCCTCACGCAGAGCGTATCTTCTGGCTCCAGACTGCTTTCCAAAAAGGCTGGACCGCAGAACGCATCTTTGAAGCAACCAAGATCGACCCATGGTACCTTAACCAACTTGAGCACATTGCCAAGGCGGGTAAAGACCTCGCTAACCAACCTCTTCGCCAAGCAAAGCGCCTTGGGTTTTCCGACCGCCAAATCGCACTCGCCAAAGGCACTGACGAACTCAGCGTACGGGCAGAACGTAAGGCTGAAGGCATCGTTCCTACTTACCGTCTCGTTGATACCTGTTCCGCAGAGTTCGAGGCTGCTACCCCGTACTACTACTCAAGCTACGGCGACGAGAACGAAGCGGTAGATAGCGGTAAGAAAAAAATCATGATCCTCGGTGGTGGCCCTAACCGTATCGGACAAGGAATCGAGTTCGACTACTGTTGTGTACACGCCTCCTTTGCCCTTAAAGAGCTTGGGTACGAGACCATCATGGTCAACTCTAACCCTGAGACTGTATCTACTGACTACGATACGTCTGATAAGCTCTACTTTGAGCCCTTAACGCTTGAGGACACGCTCAACATCTGTGACCAAGAGAAGCCTGATGGTGTCATCGTACAGTTTGGAGGCCAAACGCCTCTTAACCTCGCAGCAGAACTTGAAGCGAACGGGGTTCCCATCCTCGGAACTTCTCCGAAGTCAATCGAACTCGCGGAAGACCGTAAGTTCTTCTCCAAGCTTCTCGATGACCTCGGACTCAAGCAAGCAGAAGCAGGCACCGCCGTCTCAGAAGACGAAGCAAGTGCTATCGCTGATCGCATCGGATTCCCTGTTCTTGTCCGCCCATCTTTCGTACTCGGTGGCCGTGGCATGATGATTGTCTACAAGGACGCCGAACTCCGCCACTACATCCGCGAAGCGGCAGACGTAACTCCTGACCGTCCAATTCTCGTTGACCGCTTCCTAGAAGGCGCAACCGAAGTAGATGTAGACTGTATCTCTGACGGCGAAACATCCGTAGTCGGCGCCATCATGGAGCACATCGAGCAAGCGGGCATTCACTCCGGCGACTCCGCCTGTGTCATCCCTGCACCAAACCTCTCCAGCGAAATCAAAACGAAGATCCTCAAGGCCGCCAAAGACCTTGCGAAGGCTCTCGAAGTTCGCGGACTCATGAATATTCAGTTCGCCGTTAAAGACGAAGAACTTTACGTGATCGAAGTGAATCCTCGTGCCTCTCGTACCGTTCCATTCGTCTCTAAGTCTATCGGCATCCCTCTAGCCAAATACGCAGCGCAGATAATGGCTGGAAAAACCCTAAAAGAAATCGGATTCACCGAGGAAGTAGAGCCTGAGTATTACTGTGTGAAGGAAGCCGTCTTCCCATGGTCCCGATTCCCAGGTATCGACACCGTACTAGGACCAGAAATGAAATCTACAGGTGAAGTAATGGGTATCGATGCTGATCTTGGTATGGCTTTCGCTAAATCTCAAATCTCGGCATTCAACCCCCTCCCTACCGAAGGACGCGTCTTTATCTCTGTCAATGATCGAGACAAACCTGAGGCTTTAGAGATTGCTCGTGACCTACACAACCTTGGCTTTAAAATCTGTGCAACGGGTGGAACTCACAAGCTCCTCACGGAGGCAGACGTTCCCAATGAACGCATCTACAAGCTCTACGAAGAAGCTCGTCCAAATGTTGTTGATGAAATGAAGAATGGCAACATCTCCTTCGTCATCAACACTCCTAGCGGATCTGAGGCCAAGCAAGATGAAATCGCGATTCGCGCCGGTGCGGTAGCTAATAAGATTTCACACTGTACCAACCTCGCCGCCGCGCGTGCAACCGTACATGCGATCCGCTCACTACAAGAAAAACCTCTAGAGGTGAAGTCCATCCAAGAGTACCACGCGTAATTAAGCTCGGTAAAAAGGAAGGAACCAAAAAAGAGCCTAGGTTAACCTAGGC
>JALZUI010000149.1 GCA_023301545.1 Akkermansiaceae bacterium | reverse complement strand
AGTAAAGACTCAAGCCACATTCGAGAAGCTCCCCTCTCCTATTATGCGCAAATTTTTCTCCTCTCCGCTAAGACTCGCGTTGACCTGTATCTTTGGATTCATCATCACGCACATCCTCTTACTAATGGCGCGTATGCACGGGCCTCCGCTAATTTCACGTTTAGCGGGCTTTCTCCAAGGAGTCGGCACTACGCCTTTTTTCATGGAGTTTACCGTATTTATTTTCGGCTTTCTCTGCATCCTCACCGTTAATCACTTCCGTCGTAAATGGGGTGAAGAGGAACTCGTCTCCATGGAAGTTTCCGATAGTATCCGTACAACTGAAACAGATCGTATGGAGCAGGAAATTTTAGCGCAGGAAGAGAGTTCTCAGGCGTAAATCCTCTCTCTCCCTACATTGCAAGACCTTCATTTAGAGTAGCTTTACCAGTTCTACTTCGCGAAGCAATAAATCAAATGAACATGTTTTTCATTTACTAAATTATTATCATCTGGTACCATTCTGTTCGTGGCTACCATCTCTAACCTCCCGATCGAACAACGCCCGCGCGAAAAGCTGGTGCAACTAGGCGCGCAAACTCTCTCTGATGCAGAGCTGATCGCGATCTTTCTGCGGACGGGGATCCAAGGCGCTAGTGCGATCGAGGTGGCCAAGAATTTAATCCAAAAGCATGGCTCGCTCAGTCAGCTCGGAAGGTTGGAAGCCGCTGAGATTGCGCAGGAAAAAGGGCTAGGGCTTGCTAAGGCCTCACAATTGCTCGCTTGCTTTGAACTCGGCGCCAGAGTCGCAAAGGAAGAGATCAAAACGGCCAAAATGGACAGCCCCGAAACGATCGCTAATTTCCTCCAAGCCATCTTAGGACATAAGCGCACCGAAACCCTCTTAGTTTTGGCCGTAGATCGGAAGCTCAACCTCATTCGGTACCAAGAGGTCTCCTCTGGCGATGTCAGTTCCACCTCCGCGCACCCTAGAGACATCCTCCGCCCTGTAATCGTCAACCAAGCCGAGGGCTTCTTCCTCGCCCACAATCACCCCAGTGGCGACCCTACCCCTAGCCCTGCGGACATCAAAGTAACGCAAAACGTGGCCGAAGCTGCGAAGCTGATGAAAATCAACTTTCACGACCACCTCATCATCGGCAAGGCCTCAAGACATAACGACTCCTATTACTCCTTTAGTGAAGCAGGGAGGCTCTAATAATCTAGACATTAATCCGCTGATCGTTAGAGTTGCCCCTACATGTCGATTCATCCCACAGCCCAGATCAGCGATTCCGTCACCCTTGCCGAAGATGTCCACATCGGCGCCTTTTGTATTCTCGATGGTGAAATTTCGATCGGAGCTGGAACTCGAATCGCCCCAGGGGTGCACCTGTTCGGGAAAGTGACCATCGGTAATGAAAACCGAATTCACTCGCACGCTGTGATTGGAGACACTCCACAGGATCTTTCCTATTCGACCCAGATTCAAAGTGAAGTCATTATTGGCGACCGCAATACGATTCGCGAAAACGTCACTATTCACCGTGCCGCTACCCAAGATGGGATCACACGCTTAGGGAGTGATAACATGCTCATGGCTGGGGTCCACCTTGCTCACGATTGCCAGGTGGGAAACAACACCATCTTAGCCAATAACTGCCTCCTTGCGGGACACGTCACCGTTGGCGACCATGTTTTTCTCGGTGGCGGGGCGGGACTTCACCAGTTTGTAAAAATCGGGAATTACGCCATGAGCCAAGGCAATTGCGCCATCACGCAAGACCTCCCACCTTACTGCATGTGCTACGGTCGTAACCAATTAGCAGGACTGAACAGTGTCGGGCTCAAAAGAGCGGGCTTCACCCCTGATGAGCGTAAGGAAATCAAACGCCTCTTCACCCTCCTCCTCGGCTCTGGACAAAACCTGAGCGAGGCACTGCAAGAAGCGGAAACCCAGAACTGGAGCGAACGAGCGCAAATCTTACTCAACGCCGTAAAAACGCCCTCCAAAAAACGGGTCATGACACGCTAAGCCTGCTCTTTCGTTCTTTACCTTCAATCTAAGTGAAACTGCTTTCAAACATCCTAAGCCTCTTCAAACGCAACCAGACAATCCCTGTCGTTGCCTTCGAGGACTCCTGGATTCCTATTCTCCAACAGGATTTCGGGATCTATAACTCACTGCCCCACGCCTTACAAGACAAGCTCCACGCCAAGATTTCCCAATTCATGGCCACCAAGAGCTTCGAAGGTTGTAATGGCTTTGAACTCACCGACGCTGTCGTCCTCCTCATCAGCGCTCAAGCTTGCCTCCTCGTTCTCAATCAAGAGGGAGTTCCCTACCCGCGCCTTAACACCATCCTTGTCTACCCAACGACCTTCCGCTCCGTCCAACAGCAGGTCGATGCCAACGGAATTGTCTCAGAACGCGAGGTTCATCGGCTTGGTGAATCGTGGACTTCTGGTTCTGTAATTTTAGCTTGGGACTCGACTCTCAATGGCGCCCGAAACGAGCAGGACGGTCATAATGTCACAATGCACGAACTTGCCCACCAGCTCGACCAAGCAGACGGAAATGCCGATGGGGCGCCCCTGCGCTACCTCTCTCGTAACGAACTAGTAATGTGGGCGCGAACGATGGAAGAAGCGTACACCAAATTCCTGAAAATCGCCCAGAAGCGAGGCAAAACTGTTATCGACCGCTACGGCGCAACAAACCCCGCCGAATTCTTCGCTGTCGTCTCAGAAACCTTTTTCGAGAAACCAAAGCAACTCCAAAAAAAATGGCCCGATCTCTACGAGCTCATGAAAGAGTTCTACGATCTCGACCCATTAAATTGGTAGAAAGCTTTAACTACTCCCCTTTCCAACGCTTAATCTGAGCTTTGACGTTTTCAATGCTTGGAGCACCCGGGTTGGTTCTCGCTTTCAATGCGGTTTGGAGATTAAAGACGAGCTTGGCGTCTTCGCCGTAAGCACTGTCGATCTTCGTTAGATCCAGTTGATCGAGAGGAATATTTTGCGAGACGCTTTCTGCAACTGCCTTTCCAACAAGCTCGTGAGCTGAGCGGAAAGGAACTCCGTTTTTGACAAGGTAATCTGCAAGGTCAGTTGCGAGTAAAAGTGGGTCTGCCGCAGCCGCTTCGCACACGTCTTCGTTAATTGTCATTGCGGTGATCATCTCTGCATTAACGCGAAGGGTGAGCTTAATGGTGTCGATAGAGTCAAAGAGAGGCTCCTTGTCTTCTTGTAAATCACGGTTGTAGGTCAGTGGGAGTCCCTTAATCGCGGTTAAGATCGCTACTAAGTTTCCGTAAAGCCGGCCTGTTTTCCCTCTGGTAATCTCGCAAACATCAGGGTTCTTCTTCTGCGGCATGAGGGAAGAGCCTGTAGTGTGTGCGTCTGAGAAAGTACAGAAGCCAAATTCGCTACTACTCCACAGGATGAAGTCTTCGCTCAGACGAGAAAGGTGCGCCCCAACCAGAGAAAGGTTAAAGAGGAGCTCGGCGATGTAGTCACGATCCGCAATCGCATCCATCGAGTTGGTCGTTACTGCGGAAAACTCTAGTTCATCTGCGATTTGCTGGCGGTCTAGGTTAATCGTCGATCCCGCAAGTGCGCCTGAACCAAGAGGAGAAACGTTAAGGCGTTTTTTACAATCTAAGAGACGGCTCTTATCACGCGCCAGCATTTCAATGTAAGCGAGGAGGTGATGACCAACCGTTACAGGCTGTCCGCGTTGGAGGTGTGTGTACCCAGGGACGACTGTCGCAGCGTACTTTTCAGCACGATTAAGGAGCGCGGCCTCTAGCTCCTCTATCAGTTCGATCATGAGGTCGATCTCGGTACGACAGTACAGGCGCGTATCAGTGGCGACTTGGTCATTACGAGAACGCGCAGTGTGCAGCTTAGCACCTGCTGCTCCGATTCGGTTCGTTAATTCGGCCTCAATATTCATGTGAATATCTTCTAAGGTCGTTGAGAATTCAAACTCGCCTCGTTCGATTTCGCCTTCAATCTGGCGGAGGCCGTTCTCGATAGATTCAAATTCCTCGTTCGTCAAAAGCCCAGCAGACACTTGCGCGCGGGCGTGCGCGATAGAGCCTGCAATGTCATAGGAGTAGAGCCGCCAATCGAATGAAATGGATTCTCCGAATTGTTCGACGAGGTCTGCTGTTGCTACTTGAAATCTACCTTTCCACATATTAGAGAGAATATCAGTCTACTCGTGCCGTGATTTCAATGTTTTTCGTTTCTGGGGCCTACTTTTGTTTTTCCCTTTGAGCTAAACGCTACTTTTGCCAGCTTCATTTTTCTGGGCCAAGGACACTTTGAAAATATGAAAAAGACTCCAAAGAACGGCTATCAGCCCCCCGCCCCAAGAAAAGAGATCCCCGATCATACTGTAGAGGGTGAAAATTGGTATTTTAGGAGTTTGCACGAGGGTTTCTAGACTCCCTGCGATTTCGTAATTCCCATCGCTCGCCCGCAGCTCTTGTGGTTTACCCGTAATGGGGTGCGCGGTGGAACCATTAATATTCACTGCTCCACTCAAGCCCGTATTAGCAGCGCGGAGAAGTGGGCGGCGGTACTCGATGGCGCGGAAACGAGCATTCTGGAAATGCTTCTCGGCACAAGCGGAACCTGCAAACCAACCATCATTGGTAACATTCACAATCACCTGAGGCTCGGGACGAATATAATGGCGAACCGTTCGAGAAACCGAATCCTCATAACACACGCTTGGGATAATCGAGTAGTGCTCGCCATCGATTTCAGCAGGCTGAGGGGAAAAGCTCTGAGCGGGCGTAAAGGAGCCTCCGAACGTCATTCCAGCAGAGTACTCAAACGCGGCAGAAACAAAGGGAACCCAACTAAACGGCATATATTCCCCAAAAGGCATGAGGTGGCTCTTGGCTTTCATTTCGTAACTCGTAAAATCCCCCTCAAAAAAGGCCACTGAATTGTAGAAATTCCCGCCTCCTTGTTCCATCACAATTTGGAAGTAGCCATCCTCATCAATATAGCTGGGGTACTCCACTACACCTGTTATCAATAGGAAGTCTCCATGCTTGCGGACTTCTTCGTTAATATAGTGCTGAATGGGTTGCCCCTCATGAGGTTGCCCTTCCCTATTCATGTAAAGAGGGTACGGAAGCGCACTCTCGGGAAACAATACAATATCTGGAGTCTCGATTTGAGCTCGACCGGTTTGCTCTAAACTCAACATCGCGCGGTCTTCGATTTTAAGGAATGCCGATTCCATCGCATCACTGAATAGACTAAAATTCCCATCATCCCAGCAGTTCGCGACAGGAATATTCTGCTGCACAATTAAACTGCGGAGATCTAGCGTTTCGACCTTATTGAGTGTCTGTAATCTATTGGTTCCATAAAAGAACATCAGGCAGAGTAAGCTCAAAGTAATCCCGACCTCCCAATGCGCCCGGCGGTACCCGTAGAAAGCTTCCAAATGAAAGGTCCGCAGGGTCTGGATCAAAACCGCTCCTCCAAAAACAGGAATAAACGAAAGGCCCGTAACTCCGATCAAATCAGCAGCCTGTGCTAGCTCGATCCCTGATTCTATAAATGAGCCTCCTAACCCATCCCAACCAAAGCTCAGCCTAGAAAGTCCTCGGAGCCATTCGAGCCCACACCAAAGCCCCCCATGTAAGGCCGCTAGACCTAAAATCTGTAAGGCTGGATTACGGCTAGGCTTAGTCGTCAATTGAGACCTCTCCAGTCGCCAGCGCCCAAGAGTAGTCGCCCAGCCTCCGTAGAGACCGAAATATAGGGAAAGGTAGAGTGCTAAGCCTCCCGAACTCGCCCAACCTGCGTTCTGACTAACCACGCCCACGAAAGACACATCCCGAAACCAAAAGCCAAAGCCCGCTACAAAGGCCAAGCGAAATCCACGTCCCCAATTCTTTTTCCAGTTCGTTTCATGATGCGGAATGGACCAAAGAAGAGCCAGCAATGCGGCAGGGAAAAACCAAGCGATCATCCCCAAATCCGTAGGGGCATAAGCAAAAGATAAGGCCACTCCAGCTAGTAAGGCCAGCACGTAGCGAAGCACGCAAATGTAAATATGCCGAGCAGTGGAGGTTTCCATACACTATGACATTCCATATTGCGTCTCAATGCTCAATCTTAATTCACCCAAATACGACTCTAGAGCCTGATCACGAATGCCCAAACGTAATAAAACTCGCCTCCCAGTAAGGAAGGCGAGTCTTATAAAGGTTAATCAGATAGGAGATCAGATTTTTTCTCCGTACTTCTCTTCGTGGAACTTCTTACACTGACCGATCCAGTCATCACGTTCGATACGCCCCTTGAAGGAAATCTTCTCGGAGAAGTCTTCACAGATCTGAGGAGACCAAAGCGCGATTTGGCGGAATCGGTAAACACCCTCATCGTTAAGTGTCTTGTTCAATACTTTCGCAACACCGTGAATAAGAGTTAGATCGTCTCGTTGTTCTTCTTCTAGAGCCCGGGTGTAGAGTAGTCCGTACTTTTCATCTTCTCTAAGCTTACCAGACGCTAGGTCAGCAGCAAAGAACTCCATGTTTTTTGCTTTAAGCCCTTCAGCGCTGCCGTCTTGAACGGGAGCGACAGGTTGTGAAGCATTGCTCGTCTTACAGCTGCTGAGGTCAGCGCGACAAGTAGCAAGATCTGAGTTAGAAGTAGCAAGTTGTGCTTCCAGCTCAGCAACGCGGTCTGCGTTGCCTCCACTAGTTGCTCCTAGATTTGAAGTTGCATTAGAGGTTTGCTTCTGAGCCTTATCAAGGCTTGTTTTAGCACCAGAAAGAGCAAGTTCAATTTCTCGATTCGCTTTTTGCGTCTTTTCAAGTTCTAGGTTGAGTTCATTAACTTTGCCTTGCTCAGCCTTAAGCTTCGCATCGAACTTTGCCTGCATTTTGCTATTACGAGCCCAGATCATCCAACCTAGAAGAAGTCCTAAGAGGAAAGATAGTAGCGCCAGAAGGAAGTTGTGAATTCCGAGGGTAGTAAAAAAGTAACTAATTGCGTCCATGATATTATTGTATGTTTATAGGTTATTAAGAGTTTGTTTTATCGGATTATTTTACGAGAATTTCCACTCGACGGTCGGAAGCACTGCCCCCAACTTTTTTCGCTTCTGCTGAGCCAAAGGAGGTCACCTCGAATAGAGCCTTATTGACTCCACGTTCAGCAAGCCCTTCTAGGACAGCTTCGGCACGTTCCTTACTGAGCTTGCGGTTAATTTCGATATCACCTGTGGAGTCTGCGTGCCCACCTATGATGTAGCTCGCCTTATCACCCACTTCGAGGAGAATTCCAGCCAGAGCATCTACCTTAGCGACTTCTGCTCCTTGAACTTCACTTGATCCCGACTGGAAATAAACTTGGTTCAGCTCAAAAGCGGCTTTAATTTTAGCAAGATCCCCTTCTGATACTTTAGATTGTAGCTTGTACGAATCATAGTGGTATGGAGATGGGAAAACCTTCAGTGATTCAACCTCTGGCTTTAAGCCGAGAGCGGTCGCAGAGGACTTCCATCCATTAACGAGAAACGGAGTAGCTAATCCATTCAGAGTCAGCTTATCCCCAGAAAGGGTGTATCCACGGCGAGCCTGGCGGTCAGCGTAGAAGTCCTTATGCCACTCACCAAAGCCACTTTCATATACACCAGCAGGTGCATCCGTAAAAGGGTCTAGCTGGAGGTCTTCACTAGGTGAGAAGCCGTAGCGACCAACCTCAAGGTCATCAGGAATCGTACCTGAAGCTACAATCTTATTACCAACACTACTCGTGTTAAGGTCAATCGGGGTAGCTGGAACAATCTCAAAATCAGGAGTAACGGTCAGACCGGCAGCAGCGGCCCCACTGAGGGTTCTCTTCTGAAGCTTTTCAGTCATTTTACCGTAGAGCCTAATTTCATTACTCTGTGCACCTACCTTAATTCCGCGAGCACCAGGAAGGGCTAAGAAATCGCCCATCCATTTTTGAACCTCTGGGTTAGAAGCGGCTAGCTCTGGAAGCTGGGGGTTTCTGAAAAAGCCTTCTTCTCGGTAACTGCTTCCTTTAGCCAACGTCACCCCTTCCATTGGAACGGAAAACGTATCAGCCCATGTGCCTTCATCAAAGTTACCGTTTACAGAGACGTACTCGCCACTTCTTTCGATGTGTAATGAACCGTAGGTTTCTAGATTGTTGTTTCTATGCGAAGCTACAACCGCACCGGGGCCACCAACCTCACTCACTAGCGCTCGAACTTCTTCACGCTCTTCTTCGGTAGCAGTAACTCCGCTGAGAGTGGCGTGTAAATGATCCAGCTCAACGCTTGGATTATCTACGCCCTCCGCGTTCATTACTTCTAAGGCTTCTTTCTCAAGGACTGGTTTTAAATCCTTATCGTATTTTTGGGTCTGGAAGTATCCCACTAAAACAGGGACGGCAACCAGCGCTAATAGTATTACAAGTATCTTCATGCTTATCGTGTCATAATTGTAGAGACCTCTATTAGTACATAGAGTCACAACTATAACGATTAAATAGCAATAATAGTAAATAAAAATAAAAAAATGTGGACGTAATCGAATTTATTTAGTCAAAGTTAATTGTATGAATAACATTACAAAAATAATTACAGCAGGAATCTTCGCTACGCAGCTTAACGCAGCTACCGTTACAGACGGATGGGAAAACAGCGCTAACTTCGGCCTTACCCTTACTCGCGGTAACAGTGAAACGATCCTTCTCACTACTGCCTTTAACTTCTTAAACGACAACGGCACAACTCAACAACTCGCTAACCTTTCTTACACCTTCGGTGAAAGTGATAGCAACACAACTGCTGATGTTCTCTCAACATACTACACGTGGAACAAGCTTGTAAGTGAGACTACTTACTACGGTTTCCGTGCAGAAGGACTTCGTGACGACCTAGCTGACATCGAGTACCGTCTCCAAGCAACCGCTCTTTACGGAATTCACCTCCTCAAAAATGACACCACTACATTCTCAGTAGAGTTTGGTCCTGGTTACACCGTAGAGTCTGTTGGTGACGACAACTTCGACAGTGCTCACATTTACCTTGGACAACGTGCTTCACACAAGCTCTCCGAGACATCATTCATCACACAGAGCCTTGCTGCTTACGCTCCATTAGAGGACTTAGATAACTTCAATGTAATCTTCAACATCGCGATTGAATCTAAAGTTAGCGAAAACATGAACCTCCGTGTAGCACTAGAAAACACCTACACAAACAATCCTGCTTTCGGCGCTGACGAGAACGACCTCAAGCTTATCTCAGGAATTTCTTACAAGTTCTAATTTAAGGCAACCCTTAATCTTAAAAACGCTCACCCCCATAATGGGAGTGAGCGTTTTTTGTATTTAGAGGGATTGGATACACTCTTTAATCAGGTCTGGGCCTCGATAAACGAAACCGCTATATAGTTGTACTAGTTTAGCCCCTGCTTTCACCTTATCAGCGGCATCTTGACCATTCATAATTCCACCCACCCCGATAATGGGAACTTTTTCACCCAGGGCGCTATAAAACTTAGCGATGACCTCGGTAGATTTTTCTGTTACGGGAGCACCTGATAGTCCCCCAGCCTCTTCGCCATACTTGTGGCCTTTGACAGCGGTTCGGGAAATGGTTGTGTTTGTCGCGATCAGCCCCTCTAGCCCTTCCTCTAGGAAGACCTTCGCTAGTCCTTGGATATGCTCGTCATCCAGGTCTGGAGCGACCTTGAGTGCGATCGGCACATGCTTTCCATATTCTAAGGCAAGCTTAGCCTGTTCTATGCGCAATGCATTGACTAGCTTCTTCGTCTCGTCTTCGTTTTGAAGATCGCGGAGCCCCGGCGTGTTCGGAGAGGAGAGGTTCACGGCAATATAATCGGCACTGTTATATCCAGTCTTTAGACACTTAAGGTAGTCCGAAGTGGCTTCCTCGTTAGGCGTAACTTTGTTCTTACCGATATTCAATCCGATCAACCCAGAAAAATCCTTACTCTTTCTTATATTCTCCACCCCTTCTTCAATCCCAGGGTTATTAAAGCCCATTCGATTAATGAGAGCATCATGCTCAGGGAGGCGAAACATTCTCGGAGCCGGATTACCAGCTTGCGGGAGAGGAGTGAGCGTTCCTACTTCAACAAAGCCAAAGCCTAAACGACCAAAAGCATCTATCGTATTCCCTTCCTTATCCATTCCAGCAGCTAAGCCTACGGGGTTAGGGAAGGTCAGCCCCATACATTCAACTGGCTTTTCTTCCATCACAGGAGTCAGTGCAGAAAGCGCCGAGAGCCCCTCTAAGGTTCGTAAGGACTTAAGGCTGAGGTCGTGTGCCTTTTCAGGATCAAGACTGAAGAGAGCTTTCTTCGCTAATGGGTAGAAGTTCATGTAGAGTTGGTCGTACCGTAACTTCTAATAAAAAACAATCCCTTCCATCTCTTTTTGCCCAAGCTGTAAAACTACGACATTATTCTGCCGCTGACAGGATTTCTTGGAACGGTAGGAATGATTGAGGTTGATGAAAGTCAGCCTCCTCACCCGGCATGAGCGCTAGGCTCAGGAAGTCATGCTGTGGAGAGTCAAGAATTGCGGTCACATTGGCAATCCAATGCTCTGCGCCACCTAGATAAGACTCTAAGGCCTTAACTGAACATATTAGGCGCTTCCCATCTATACGGACACCGAAATCCTCGTGGCAAAAATTAACATCGGCCTCACGCACA
>JALZUI010000148.1 GCA_023301545.1 Akkermansiaceae bacterium | reverse complement strand
GCTTCAACCGCTTCTTCTGTTGCTTCAACCGCTTCTTCTGTTGCTTCAACCGCTTCTTCTGTTGCTTCAACTTCTTCTTCTACAACCTCTTCGGTTCCTTTTACGGTATTAACCGCTGCGTTTCCTGCGTTTTTGGCTCCTTCTTTTACGGTTTCACCTACTTCAGCAGCAGCTTCACTAAGGCTTTTTTCACCACTCATTACAGCTTTGCCCGTTTCCATTGCGCTCTCTTTGAGAGAGTTAGCGGTTTCTGCAGCTGACTCTTTAGCTGCGTCTGCAGCGGAGTTTGCGGTTTCTTTGATTTTCTCACAAGACCAGAGAGCTAGACTAGAGAGACCTACGAGGATGTATTTGTTTTTCATGTATTGATGTGTTAGATAATAGAAGCCAATTGTTAAAAATTGGACGAGATTGATCTTATTTGACCTTTCTTATTGGTTTAGTCAAGTCTGGGCGCAAAATTGTCACTATTTATTCGCATTATGTTAAGAATGTACGCGATATGAACGTGGAGACGTAACTTTACCTATGTTAAGAGCTGGTGGAGTAGGAGCTGGCTTAGTTTTGGTAAGCTTACCATTATTCGAAAAACCCACCAGTAACCTTCTCCCAATCACGACGACGCTTTTTCGTTAGGCGTCCTTGGTCTCCTTCGTTACGCAGAAGACGCTCGGTACGTGCAACCTCACGGGCTTCGGCGACAATAGTTTCGTCGGTATGTTCTTCATAGGCCTCACTAGCGATGGCGGCGGAGACTCTTTTTTCGATGATTTGCGTGACGGTGATTTCCCGCTGATAATTTGCTTCATGCGCGGGGATGGTGAGTCTGTCTCCGGCTTTCAGAACGGTGGATGGTTTAATGGAGAGGTTGCCACGTTTTACTTTACCACCTTCGCAAGCCTTAGTTGCTTGGCTACGGGTTTTGAAAAAACGTGTAGCCCACATCCATTTATCAGCGCGGAGAGATTTTTTGCCATCAGCCATCGTTGGTAATTATCGACTGTTAGGGGGCGAACCGCAACGTCTTTTTTAATCTATGAGCATTAATAAATTACAGGGAGGGAGAAAGAAAGCCTTGCATGGTGAGGGGGATGGGAATAGCTGTAGAGAAACGAAACTACTACTATGGGACGCGCATTTGAATACCGAAGAGCATCGAAAGAAAAACGATGGGATAAGATGTCTAAGCTTTTTCCAAAGCTGGCTAAATCAATAACAATGGCTGCGAAAGAGGGTGGGGACGACCCTGATAGTAATTCTAAGCTCCGCCTCGCTATTGCGAGTGCGAAGTCCGAGAACATGCCTAAAGATAACATCAAAAAGGCGATTGAACGGGCGAGTGGAAAGGATGCAGCGGATTACTCTGAAGTGACCTATGAAGCTAAAGGGCCGCATGGGGCGCTACTCTATATCGAATGTGCGACTGATAATACGAACCGATCGATCACAAATGTGAAAACGATTATCAACAAATCAGGTGGCCAAATGATGAACTCAGGAGCCTTTGACTTTATGTTTGACCGGAAGGCGGTAGTCGAATTTGCGAAAACGGACGAAATGGAACTGGAAGAGGTCGAGCTCAACCTCATTGATGCAGGTCTAGAAGAACTCTCCGAAGAAGAAGGAACGGTTTATTGTTACGGGGAATACGCTGACTTCAGTAACCTGACAAAGGGGTGTGAAGAGATGGGCCTAGAGATTTCTAAAGCGAGCCTACAACGGATCCCGAGCAATCCTACAGAGTTTAGCGAAGAGCAACTGGCGGAGATTGAAGAGGTGATCGACAAGCTAGAAGACGATGAAGACGTGCAAGCGGTCTTTACCAATATTGGATAAGGTTAGATCCGTATTCATGAAGAGAGCCGTCAAGTAGGACGGCTCTTTTTTGTACCCTAACCTTTCCCGCTAAAACTTTTCGTAGATGGGGAGGAAGCGGTAGTTCGGCGCCAGTGAAAGGAGGGCAGCGGAGGAGCAGTACATTTTACCATGACTTCCGTCCCAGCTTCCGTCACGTGCTTGGATGAGTTTCAGGTATCGGATGTTGCGCTTGTTCCACTCTTGCCAAGTTTGGAGGTCAGATTGGAAGAGGGCTTGGGCCATGTAATACTCAAAGTAAAAGGGGTAGTGCTGATCGCGGAAGTTTAGATTTTTTTTAAGAAACTGAACGGATTCCTCGATTTTTTCGTTTGGTTCTTTTTGGGCAAGGTGGTGGCAGAGCACGGCGATGGCAGTTAGTGTGGGGCGGCCATTGTTGTTATCCGTGTATCCGTATGACCCGACAGGAGTGCGACAGGTTTCTAGGTAGGCCAGCCCTTGATCAATGACGGTATCAGGAACTGCGATCCCTGCGTTTCTGGCTCCTAGGAGGGCAACGAGCTGGCAACCAGTAACCGTGGAGTCGGCATCATTACTTTTCGGGGTATAGCGCCAGGCCTTGTAGCTATTATACTCTTGCGCCTCGATGATGAGATCGACGGCCTTCTTCAGCGCGGGTCCGATTCGGTCATCGTCAACTACTCCATAGACTTCGGCCAGTCCTAGGGTGGCGAAGCCGTGGTTGTACAGGCTGTTTCCGATATAGCCAGATTCAGAGTTTTGGCTAGCGAAGAGGGTGTCGAGACAGGTCTTAATGTAGCTCCTGATCCGTGGCTGGTGAATGTTTTCTCCCTTTGCCAAGATGGATAACATGGAGAAAGAGATGACCGCAGGGTGAATTAATTCGGCATCCTCAAACTGTCCGCCCGACCCTTGGAGGCTGAGAAGGTATGAGACCCCTTGCTCATACATTAGATCGATTTCCGCCGGAATCGGGTCAGCGACGCGCGAGGGAAGCAGTGGCTGGGAAAACCCCAGAGTGAAAACGATGAAACTATAGAGGAGCGCGCGCATTAGCAAATTTGGAAAACGACTAGGGTGGTGTCATCGGTGCCATCATTAGCGACCGCTTGACCGAGGAGCTCATTGCAAATATTTTGCGCGCGAGAGTGGTCGAGGCTGCAGAGAGTTTTGTTCATGAGCCATTCTAGTTTAGTTTCCGCCAATCCGTCAATAATGCCATCACTACAGATTAGGTACAGGTCGCCAGGGCGCCATTTTTCGGAGCCGTGCTCAGGGCTGATCGTGGAATGTCCGCCTCCCATACAGTCAAAGATTTGATTCTTTCTGGGGTGCATACGGAATTCCATCTCGCTGATTTCGCCTTTTTTCCATGAGCGGAAGGCGAAGTTATGATCATTGCTGATTTGCTCTAGTTTCTCTTCTCGCAAGCGATAGACCCGGCTATCTCCAGCATTGGCCCAGATGATTTGATCGTCTTGGAGGAAGATGCCCGCATAAGTGGCAGCCAATTGAGGAGCGTGGGGGTTTTGTTCGGCCCTTAGGTTGACGTTGCTATTAGTTTCATGAAGGAGCTTGATGAAGCTCTTTTCAGTAAGAGAGCCTTTCGCTTCCTTGATCTCGTTAGCGAGGTAACTGAGCACTAGGCTAGAGGCGAATTCACCTCCGTTATTCCCACCGACTCCGTCAGAAACAGCAAAGAGCGCTTGGTGGCAGGGGAGTAAGGCTTCTCCATGTTCACAGCGCATGGCGTGGCCTTGGGAGTTTTTGTAGAGGCAGAGGTGACTGTCTTGATTGGTCAGGTGACGGCGTCCTTGGCGACTATCAGAGGCCCATTGGAGGCGAAGTGAGGATTCGCCACTGTGCTCCTCTGGCATGGCCAGTACTTCTGCGAGCTCAAAGTCAATGACACAAAACTTACCCATAGCGCCATCGTACGTAATATTTCTAGGCTCTGGGTCATCATGGCGGACGCCAAATTTTTCCTCTAGCTCGCGGAAGAGAGAGTCCGACTTTTTACGTGGGATGGAGTCTTCTACAGGTTTTCCACAGCTCGTGGTGATGATGTAGTTCTCCTCAGGCATCGCCTCTAGGAGGCGAGGGACATTTGGGCAGGCCCGTTCCTCCAGCACGCGGAGGACCTTGATTTCATTAGCGCAACGTTCAGTGGCCTCGGTACCACGGAACTGCTTATGCACCCGACCTTTGAAGTCGATGCGCACGAGCGAACGAATGCCGTCTTTCAGTGAAATCATAGTCTGTAAATTGTTAAGCGCGCCTTCCTATAAGCCGGATCTTGTCCATGCTCCGAAGAGCACTGTGTGGCCATTTGTCTCACCCTTGCGGGGTCCCGCAAGCGGGATGCGACTATTACCCGGAGATTCAACGAGCGGGCGACTCTTCTCCTGTTATGTCTTGCTTCACATGGGGTTTACCTTGCCTCCTTTGTTACCTCCGGAGCGGTGGGCTCTTACCCCACCTTTTCACCCTTACCCTACCGAAGTAGGGCGGTTTGTTTTCTGTGGCACTGTCCATCCAATAAACCTTGCAGCTTATCGTTCCATGTTTTCACACGGCATGTTGCCCTACGAAGTCCGGACTTTCCTCGATCTCGCTAGGCGAAACCGCGACCACCCGGAAGGCGCTAAAAATAAATATGACAAGTAATCCTTACTTTAAAAGATAAATATCGACTAATAAGTAGGCGCTCATGACAAAGGCGACAATGAGACGCATGAGGAGGCCTGTGAGAGTGCCCACGGCGGAGCCTACTCCTGAGGACGTGGCCTCTTTCAGCGATTGCTTTCCAAAGAGTTTTTCAAAGGCTAGGGCACCAATGAGAGGGCCTAAGATAAAGCCATAAGGAGCGAAGAAGAGCCCGACCATGAGACCGGTCATCGCTCCAAAGGTTCCCCACTTAGTCCCCCCAAACCATTTTGATCCCATCGACCCGCTCATGGTTTCAAAAATCTGCGAGCCCACTAAAAGAAGCCCCATGACGACAAAGCTAACAATGCCCAGCCCTGAATCAGGACGCAGCATGAAGTAGTGAGAAACACCTCCTAAAAGAATAATGAGATGGCTGGGAATGACAGGAATAAACGCTCCCGCAAGCCCTGCAATAATGAGTCCGTATGTGATGACCCAGGGGGTATAAGAAATAAAAAATTCGGTTATCTGTTCCATTATGATAGAACGCTACCATGAATTGTTCTCCCATTAGTGCAACGAGAATCCTCATTCTCCTCTTCGCAAGTATGCTTTTTTGCTCTGCTAATGCTCGACTAGAGGAGGTGAAGAAGCGCGTACAATCGAGCTTAAGCGGTGAGTTAGAACGCAACGGGTTTTCGCTAGGAGAGCAGGTTTTCCTAAGAGCGTATAAAAAGGAGCGGCGGTTAGAGGTCTGGATTAAGCCTAGCGATGAGCCGAATTATAAACTCTTTAAATCCTATTTCATAGCAGGAATATCGGGTGCGCTGGGACCAAAACGGGCGGAGGGCGATAGGCAGATGCCAGAGGGGTTTTATGAGATAAAGAAATCTGCGCTGAACCCCAATAGTCGATACCACCTTTCCTTTAATGTCGGTTACCCGAACTCCTATGACCGCTGGCATAAACGGACGGGATCTTTCATCATGGTACACGGTAGTGATCTGTCGATTGGCTGCTATGCGATGACGGATGCAGGGATCGAGGAGATTTATTTGATCGTAGAAGCGGCCTTGCTAGCAGGACAGAAGGAGGTTCCGTTTCATTCCTATCCCTTTAATTATACCCGCAGTTGGGAGAGGGTTTACCAGGATTCCCCAATGCTCGAATTTTGGAGAGAATTGAAGCCCGTGCACGACTACTTTGAGCAACATAAGCGAGTCCCACAGGTCAAGCATCGCAAGGGACAGTATTATCTGGCTGATTGATCGGGTTCGGGGCGTCTACTTAGGGTTGAGGGTAGAGAGCGCGGAACCTAAAAAAAACCACATCGTGATTGCATCACAGAGATTGCAGTAGTAAGCGAAAGGTCGATTTTAATTATTTCACATGAGAACACATCACTGTAACGAACTAAGAGCATCCGACGCGGGGAACACTGTAACATTGATCGGATGGATCAATACCGTACGAGATCAAGGCGGAGTGATTTTTGTGGATCTAAGAGATAGAGAAGGCATTACACAGTGTGTATTCCGCTCTGAAGCGTCTCCTGAAGCCGCCGAACTCAGCCATAAATTACGTGCCGAAGATGTGATCCAAGTCACCGGGCCTTGTTCAATGCGTCTTAAGAGTGATGATGTCGATACGACGAATGCTAATCTGGAAACAGGTGAAATCGAAGTAGTCGCGACGGAACTAAAAATCGTGAATAAGTCTGAGGTGCTTCCATTCCAGCTCGATAAAGAGCTGTCGAACGAAGACCTCCGTATGAAGTACCGTTACCTCGATCTTCGCCGTCCGCGTATGTCGAAGAACCTTCGTACTCGTCACCGTGTTTCTAAAGCGACTCGTGACTTCTTAGACGAGAGTGGATTTATCGAGGTAGAGACTCCTATTCTTTCGAAATCAACGCCAGAAGGTGCTCGTGATTTCCTCGTTCCGTCTCGCTTACAAGCAGGTGGTTTTTACGCCCTGCCACAAGCCCCTCAACAGTACAAGCAGCTCCTCATGGTTGCAGGTGTTGAGCGTTACTTCCAGATTGCGAAGTGTTTCCGTGATGAAGATCTTCGTGCTGACCGTCAGCCTGAGTTCACACAGATCGATATGGAAGCTTCCTTCGTCGATCAAGAGGACATTATTGAGCTTGTCGAGGGCCTCCTTGGTCGAGTCTTTAAAGAATCTATTGGAGCTGACGTTCCTGCTAAGTTTGACCGCATGACATACCAGGATGCAATGAACACGTATGGTTCTGATAAGCCTGACCGTCGTTTCGGGATGGAGATGGTTGACCTCTCTGACACCTTTGCGAACTGTGAGTTTAACGTCTTCTCTGGTACGATCAAAAACGGTGGAGTGGTTAAAGCGATCAATGCTAAAGGCTTTGCCGACATTTCTACCGGTCAGATTAATGACCTTACTAAATTTGCCCAAGAAGCAGGTGCTAAAGGGTTAGCTTACATCCAAGTTCGTGGTGAAGAGCGTGACACGTGGAGATCTCCATTCGTCAAGCGTCTCACTGATGCGGAACTAGCAGAGATGAAAGAGCGCCTAAATATTGAACCTGGTGACCTCATTCTTTTCGCTGCTGATAAGTGGCAGCCAGCCTGTGATGTTCTCGGTCGTATTCGTCTGCAAGTTGCTTCTCTGCAAGAATTACTAAAAGACAACACCGACCTCAACTTCCTGTGGGTGACCGAGTTTCCTCTCGTAGAATACTCTGAGGAAGACGATAAGTGGCACGCAGTACACCATCCCTTTACCCGCCCAATCCCAGAAGATGAGGCCAAGCTCAGAGCGGGGGAACTCGAAGGAATTCGTGCCCAAGCTTACGATATTGTTCTCAATGGTTACGAAATCGGCGGTGGTTCGATCCGAATCCACGAAGCTGACCTCCAAGAGGCGATGTTTGATGCCATCGGAGTCACTCCGGAAGAGAAGGAAGAAATGTTTAACCACATCTTAGATGCCTTTAAATACGGTGCTCCTCCACACGGTGGCGCTGCTCTCGGTCTAGATCGCTTAGCGATGTTAGTCAGCGGTGAGCAATCGATCCGTGAGGTTATGGCCTTCCCTAAAAACAATAAAGGAAGCGACCTAATGACCGACAGCCCAGCACAAGTCGATCCTAAGCAATTACGTGACCTCAGAATCAAAACGGTTGCGAAAAAGGAAGATAAAGAGCAACAAGCATAAATTTATGAAACCACTCCGTCCTCTAAGCCTCTTATTACTCTCCGCCTCTGCACTGCAAGCGGCTGATGATGATATTCCATACGGGATAGAGTTCGTAGCAGGGATTCGTGACGGATACCATCAACGTGGGTTAGAGTTAGCTTCTGACCTGATCGACCTCCAGATTCAGGCTAACATTACTCTGACCAAGTCCCGGAGCATTGATATTGCCCTGTGGCAGGGAGCTGAGATTTCTGGCGATTTTCGTGAGTTTGGCCTCCTCGTGGGTGCTAGCGAAGAGTTCGACAACTTTAGCCTTTCGCTGGAACTGAACTATGCGGATTACGAGAGTGATCTCATCGAGAGCGGGGCTGAGGTTTCATTTGGGATTGATTACCCGATCACAGATAATATCAGCGCCTTTGGTCAAATCGGTTTTAACGAAGCAGCGCAATCGTTCTACGCTCAGTTAGGAGGATTTGCCACGGCTAAGGTGAATAAGGATTCTTACATCACTCTTAAAAGTGAACTGAATATCGCCGACTCCTATTTTGGACAAAGTGGGATTTACGATCTGACCACCCGCGCGAGTTTCACGTACAATGTCAATAGCGGCCTATCGATGAGCCCATTTGCCTCCGTCTCGATTTCCTTTGATGATGAAGGCCGTACGGCTGATTTTTCCACAGGTGTTTGGGTCGAGATGTTCTTTTAATCTGGGAGCTTACTTAGAAATGAAAGTCCCTCGCTCCCAAATGATGAATGAACGCGCTGAGTTTCAGCGGGTTAAAAACACGGGGCAATCTCGAGTTGGGAAATACCTGATTGTCTCAACCCTCACTAGCGAGGAGCTAAAGGCTTCCAAGTTCGCCTTTGTGACCTCTAAGAAGGTCGGCAAAGCGCATGACCGTAACTTTGTTCGCCGTCGATTTCGCGATTTAATTTCACGTCATGGCGACGAAATTACGGAAAAGCGCTATCTCGTGATGATTGGCCGTTACAGCACCGCCAAGGTAGAGTTTTCTGTACTAGAGGAGGAGTTTCTCAAAATCTGTCGGAAACTAAAGGTGCTAGAGCAGGACGG
>JALZUI010000147.1 GCA_023301545.1 Akkermansiaceae bacterium | reverse complement strand
TCGGTAACTCCATACATCGCACCGATCATGTGCATCTCCATTTGCATCTCTGTTGGTGAGACCATGAAGTCGTCGCGCACGGATCGATCAGATTGACGGTTAGAGCCGTTGAAGTTGTCCTGCATGTCCATAAACATGTAACGGTAGGAGAGCATGAAATCACCTTTGTCATGGATATGGACATCCATAAGGCCTACGGGAATACTGCCGTGATCGTGATTAGAATGCTGTGAATGATCCGCCTGTGAATCGAGGGTTGAGAGCGGATGCTCTGATATGTTACTCTCAGTTCCTGCAAGGGCAGGGATTATAGAGGCTAGAAGGGTCGTGGTAATTAGATTTTGTTTCATTAATAAGTTAGGTAATATGTTACGTGAGCAGTGTCCTCACTCAGGCAAGGAGAGAGGAATCGAGCGCCTGTGGGCGCACGTGTAGAAAAAAGTCGATGGACTTTTCGTAGTGTTAAAAGGTGACTAGCCCTGTGCTCACAGGGCAGGCGTCATCATTTTTCCCCGAAAAAAACGGGGGTGTATTACCCAACTAACTGTGGAGGAGGAGACTCTAAATCTAAACAAATATCTCGCCAAAGGTGGGAGAGGAAAATGAAATCAGGCTGTTTGTATGGTTGCTCGTTCGCCTGAGCGAGTTGCTCCCTTTTAGGAAGTGGGAGTTTGAGCTTATCGAGTGATTCTCTGACAGGTCTAGGGTCTTGGTTTCGCTTTTGTTTCTCCTTTGCGATCGAGAGACACTTCTCACAAGGAGCGGCGCCAGAAATTGTGCTCGTTACGGCTTCTACAATCCCTGAACCCTTACGGTCATGAATCATCTCTCCCCAGGCTCCTAGTTGTGCCACGACAAGGTCTAGCCCAGAAAGTTGGACTAGAGCTACTGTAACGAGGATGTATCCTAATGATCGCATGAGAAAGGCTTGCGCCAATTATGTTTAGTTAATGTAATTGGCGAAAATTACGAGAGTTTTCGATAAGAATTTTAGACAGGCTTGTTTGGAGATTCATCTAGCTAATCCGTAGTTGCAATGAGGGCGATGGGGGCTAAGTTCGAGAATGGCTCACCCCGCTTTTACCCAAACTGATCATCGCCCTTGGCCACTCCCTACTAAGCCTTGGATTATGAAGCAGTCTTGGCATGACCTTCTCTTTCTTCATTGGGTCGTTGACGCTAGCGAGTTGCGAGCCCGCATTCCTGAAGGGCTAGAGATCGACCTCTTTGAAGGAGAAGCCTACATCGCGTTAGTGCCTTTTGGTATGCGAGGGGTATCACCTAGGGGCGCGCCTTCAATCCCTGGGGTTTCGAATTTTCCTGAATTCAATGTTCGTACTTATGTTACACGGGACGGAAAGCCTGGGGTGTGGTTCTTTTCACTTGATATTACAAAGGCGCTCGGGGTTTGGGTGGCGAGGAGCTTCTTTCACCTCCCATATCGTAAGGCAGAGATTGATTACTGCGTTAAGGGCGATTCGGTACACTATACCTCGGTTATCTCGGAGGCCGAAAAATTTAACGCAACGTATAAACCTACGCGAAAATACACTGCCGCGCCAGGCAGTTTTGCGCAATGGGCAACGGAGCGGTACTGTCTATACGCCAGCGATCAAGCTGGGCGCATTTATCGGGGAGAAATTCAACACCCTCAATGGCCGTTATATGAGGCGGAGTGTACACTCACGGAAAACACAATGCTGGATGGCTTTACCCTCGGTGCGATGCAAAAACCACTTTTTGCGAAATCGATTGAGGTGGTGGTTTACCCCTTGGAAAAGCTTATTTAGCAGCGCGGATTTGCTTAATCGTGATTTGGAGAGATACCTTACCCCGGAAATTGTTGCGCTCTACAGTGTAGCAAACGTCCCAAGGCTGTGGAGGAAGCGGGTGTTCGCCTCCGCCGAAAAAGATAGCGTCGCGTTGTTCCCCTTTTTGGGTCAGAACGAGCTTTAGGTGGTTGTTTTTGAGTTCTCTAGGAGCTTGCGCTAGCTTGACTCCGCTAGTCATAAAGACCGGCTGTGGATTTTTGGAGCCAAAGGGTTTGAGCTTGTCATAGGAATCAAGGAATTTGAAGCTGAGCTCTTGGAAGTCGACATCGGCATCGATGGAGACTTTAGGCGCTCGTTGTTGGGCGGTGGTGTTGTCTTCAATCTGTTTATTCACCGCGTCACGGAAGGCATCTAGTTTTTTGATATCAATAGAAATTCCCGCCGCTGCGCCATGTCCGCCGCCTGCTATCAGGTGCTCACGCCCTGCTTCGATGGCTTCTACGAGAGAGATGTCATTAAGGCTTCTTCCGCTTCCTTTTCCTTCGCCTTTTTCGTCAAAGGCAATGACAAAGCAGGGTTTAAAGAGTTTCCGCATAACTCGCGAGGCGACAATTCCAACAACCCCTGGGTGCCAGCCAGCCTTGCCGACGATGATACAGTGATCGCTAGATTGATTTTGCTCTACAATCATTTCGTTTACCTCCTCTTGAATGACCTTTTCGTGATTTTGGCGGGAGACATTATAACGATTGAGGCGGGAGACAAGGTATTCGGCTTGCTCGCTGCAATCGGTCAAGATGGTTTCTAGGGCCTCTAGCGGAGCGTCCATTCTCCCCGCAGCATTAATGCGGGGGGCGATGCGGAACCCAATATCGCTAGCCTCGGGTTGAGGAGGTACACCAGCGACTTCCTTAAGGGCGATTAGGCCGGGCTTTGAGGTTTGAGCAAGGGCTAAGAGGCCGTGGCGAACTAGAATACGGTTTTCTCCTATGAGAGGAACAATGTCGGCAACGGTCGCGATCGCCACGAGGTCGAGCAAATCCTTGAGTTCAAGGCCCTCGATCATACGAGTTTTGAGGAGGGCGTGGCAGGTCTTGAAGACGACGCCGGCGGCGCAAAGGTAGGAAAAGTCTCCTGATTTATTAGGAGTGAAGCAGGCTTTGGGGTTGACCAAAACATTGCAGGGAGGGCGCTGGTCTGTGTTAGGCTCGTGGTGGTCAAGGATGATGACCTCAACTCCTGCTTTTCGTAGAGTGGCTACTTCACTGACGGACGAGGTGCCGCAATCCATTGAGATGAGAAGTTCGGTGGAAGGGTAGGACGAGAGAGTCCGTTTGATGGCGTTTTCAGTGAGGCCGTACCCCTCCGCTGCTCGGAGCGGAATAACGGTGTTAGGAGTTATTCCATAGCCACGAAGGATTTTGGTAAGGAGGGCGACAGAGGTAATGCCATCAACATCATAATCACCAAAGAGGGTGATTTCCTTTTTCTGGTCGACCGCATCTAAAATAAGCTCTACGGCTTCGGCCATTTCCCCAATTAGGAAGGGGTCAGATAAATTTTTTAGCTTGGGGGAGAGAAAGTCATCAATTTCCTCCGCCTCAGTAAGACCACGCGCTTTTAGCAGGTGCTGAACAATTCTAGGTAAAGCGGAATGTTCGCTGGGGAAATCAACTTGATCACTCCCTTTAACTAACCATTCCGCTTCTATCATGTAGCGAGCCTAGATCAGATGCTTGATCCATCAAGCTATTTAGTGAGGTTTGTAAGTCTCACTAAATTTACGCTTATGTAACAGCTTAGTGGTTAGACTCGTCAGTTTCGAGCGCGTGCACTGATTTATCAGGGCTACGACGTGAAACTTTTTTGAAGAGTCGCGCAAAGCCATTTTCAGCACGGGCGTAATCATCTTCAGCAGCGCGGAGAGCTTGTTCCCATGCGGTAGCGAAGCCTGGAGCTTGTTCGCGCATTTTACTTACCGCAGCCTCTGTAATGTTGAGCTGACGTAGTTCAGTTTTTTCAGGCTTTTGTTGGAGTGTCGCGATGTTGACGCGGAGATTTTCGTTTTGTTCCTTCAGCTCGTCGCGCTCTTGAGTGAGGGTTTGGTTACCGCTCGCGTTAATTTTGAGCTGTGTGTTTAGGTGAGTTTGAAGTTCGGTTACTTCTTTTTCGACCCGCTTATTTTCTTTCTTTAGGTTACGAATAGCGGAGATTTTACCCTGCCACACGAAGAAAATAAGGACTAATCCTACAGCTAATCCCCACCAAAATGGGTTAGAAAGAAAAGCTACGGATTCTGGTAATGTAAATTCTGCTAATATGCTCATATGTTATTTAGATACTTATAGGGCATAAAAGGTCACGGGGAAAGTTATTTTAATACGGATTTTTTCGCCAAAAGAGGGATTAGTGAATTTGGTGATTCCCATTACGGCCTTTATTGCCTAAATGAGGTATTAAATTATCTCTGTTGTGCACTTAGCGCGGAGGGGTAATGAGCCTACTGAATCTGTGTACGATCTTTTCCAAAAACAAATCTCCGAACGCGCGCCTTATCTTAACGCTGATACGAATTCGATCCGCCTGTTTGACGGCTCAGGGGATGGGTTACTCGAAACCTACCTCGATCAATTAGGCGAGCATTGGCTCCTTTCAACACATGATGGATTGGTAGACGAAAGCCTTCGCCGTGCCTTGTCTCAATTTGATAAATCGGTCTACTGGAAGAAGCTAGACCAGCATGAGAAAGAATCTCCTTCCTTATTGTGCGGTGATCCAGTAGAGGAGGATTTTATTGGGCGGGAAAATGGGCTCAATTATAAGCTGTCTTTTGATTCGGGATACTCCCAAGGGCTTTTTCTTGATCAACGGGAAAACAGAGCCCGTGTTATGGAAATGGTAGAACCAGGACAAAAGGTGCTTAATACCTTTGCCTATACCGGAGCATTTTCAGTAGCGGCAGCTTCTGCAGGAGCGACTACTACGACCTTGGATCTTTCTCAACCTTATCTGAATTGGGCAAAGGAAAACATGGAGCTAAATAGCATCGACCCTACTGAGCACTATTTTTGTAAGGGAGACACCTTTCACTGGCTTGGGCGCTTTGCCAAATCAGGTAAGCAATTTGATGGGGTCATTCTCGACCCTCCTACATTTTCGCGCGACTCTAAGGGGAAAGTCTTCCGGGTAGAAAAAGACTACCATCGCCTAGTCAAGTTAGCTTGTGAGCTACTGACTCCTGGTGGGTGGATTCTGGCCTGCACGAATTGCCGAAAACTGCCCGCGTGGGAGTTTGAGGAGCAACTTATTAAGGGTGCGGGGGAAGGAGCTTCCTTAGAAGCACTACCGATGCCACCTGAGTACACAGAGGCAGAGTACCTTAAGTCTTACTTGGTTCGTCTCTGATGTGAATGGTGAAAATTTGAACGGCTATGACGACCTTACTAATCGACAATTCTAATACCCGGACAAAGTTCGCCCTCGCTAGTGAGGGCAAGCTCCTCGCATGGAGGGGGGTGATTGAGACGAAGGACCTTAGCGAGGAGAGTGTTAACGGCCTTTTAGCCTCAGTAGATTTTCATCGTGCGGCGATCTGCTCCGTAGTTCCTGAAAAGGAACAACTTCTTAAGGAGACTCTTTCGTGCGATGTTCACTGCGTGTCTTGCGAAAGTGATTTAGGAATGGGTATTTCTTATCCGACTCCGTGCGAAATCGGCTCCGATCGTCTAGCAAATGCGGTAGCGACTTTTCGTAAGTACGGCGCCCCAGCTGTTGTCATCGATTCAGGGACCGCCGTGACCTTTGATGTGATTGAATCACCAGGTCTTTATGCGGGAGGCGTGATTGCTCCGGGGCTGAATCTACTCACCGAGTACTTTGCTGAGAAAACCGCGCTTCTGCCAGAGATTGAGTTATCAGAGCCTCAGAGCTTTGTGGGGAAAAGCACGGTTGAGGCCATGAATATTGGCGCGATTGCAGGCTTCCGGGGGCTCATCCGTGAGATCCTTACGGGGCTCATCGATGAACTCCCTGAGAAACCGAAAGTTATTGCGACAGGTGGTGATGCAGACCTCTTGTTTCGCGGTATTCAGAGAATTGACGAGGTAGATTCAGACCTCACTATTGAGGGTATTATGCAAATCGCGGATCTTAATTTCGTGTGAAATGAATTTGCATGTGACCAACTGTTGGGTAGAGTGCTCTAAAGAAATAAATGAAAACTATACTAAATCTATCTCTAGCTACATTAGGGTTATTTTCTTCTCTTAGCGCTGCTACTAGTATCTACGAGGAGAATTTTGAAAACGCAACCTTACCTACCTTAAACCAAGCCACACTAGGTTTTTTCAATTCTAATCTCGTTTTTGGAGAGATTGCAGTTTCTTCAGATGCGTCCATCCAAGACTTGAATGGTAATCAGGCACTAAGACTAACCTCCCAAACGAATGGCGAATTTCGTGGTATTGGAATTGCTTTGAATTCCTCGATGCTGGCAGGAGCGGGGACATACAGCCTCGGTGTAGATCTATTGACCTTCGATTTAAGTTCGTCGTTCGGCTCGGATCGTGATGATTCTTTACTAGTTAATATCTTCTCAGGTAATGGATTTGTAGATAATACGAACAATGGCCTAGTTGTTAACGGTCAAACTGCGGACTTGATGCCAAACATTGGAGGTAATGCTACTTCTCAACTATTAGGTACAGGGAGTATCAGCTTTCAAGATTCTCCGAATACAGGTGCACTTAATGTCCAGTTTAATTATAATGGAACTGATGAGGCCGTAGTAATTTATATTGGGGCGCTATCAGATGGATTTCCTTTCCCAGAAATTGTTATAGACAATATTGTTCTCTCGACAGATGCGGTGCCAGAGCCTTCTTCTTTTCTGTATCTCGCGATGTTCGCCTTCGCTGGTATCGCTCGACGTACGAGAAAGTAATTTCAAGGTCGTTTTTTATAACCCCATCACTGGATTAGTGTCGGGAAACCATAGTTTGAAGGCCGCCGCGCCTTGGTGCGTTAGCATGGAAAGGCCGTCGGCGTACTGAGCTCCCGCTTTCTGGCAATCGATGGCGAGTTGGTTTTGGCAACCATAGGTCATATCGTACACCGCGTGAGACGGGCTTAAAAATTCCGCGGGGATCGGTGAGCCTTGCTCAGGCTTCAATCCTAGAGAAGTGGCGTTAATGATCAGGTCGATTTCGTCAGGGTTAGGGAATGTTCCAGCTCCGCAGAGAGAGATCTTATCGCTATTCCAGTAGCCTGCGGTGGAGATTTTCGACTTCAGCGTCTCTAACTTACTGGTAGTTCGGTTATAAAGCGAAAGGTGGCGGTAGTCATGACGAGTGATATATTGCGCCACGGCGGAACCCGCGCCACCGGCCGCGCCTAGGATGAGGATTCGTGAATCCGCAAAGTCGCGTCCCAATTCTTCCTTAACCGCATTTTGGCAACCAATCGGGTCTGTGGTGTAGCACTCGTTTGATGGAAAGAGGATGGTGTTAGCGACTCCGAGCTGAGAAGCAAAGGAATCTGGTTTTTTCGCCCATTCGAGCGCGCGTTCCTTATGCGGAACGGTACAGTTACACCCGATAAAGCCGAGCTCCTGCATTAAGCCTACTCCCTCGGTGAATTCTTCTGCGGTGAGGTGGATACGGACATAGGTGCAGTTAAGCCCGAGAGCATCAAGAGCTGGTTGATGTAGCTGGGGCGACTTAGAATGCGCTACAGGATCACCAATCACGGCCAAGCGCGCCGGTTTATCTTCCTGTAGGAAAATCGGATGCGGTTGGCGCAGATCGCTGAGGGTGTAAACGTCTTTCATTACTGAGTAAGGTAGCGCTCTAAGCGAGCGACACAAGCCTCTTGCCCAAGGAGGGAAATGATCTCCCCAAGGTCAATTCCTCCACCGAGACCACTGAGCGCGACCCGGACTGGGAACATGAGTTTTCCTGGCTTACTCCCTGCCGCTTTTGCGGTGGATCCGATTTGATCTTTGGCTTCGTCCCAGTTACTCAGACTAGCCCAGTTTTCCTTAAGGGCTGCAAGGAGGGTGGGAGCGTCCTCGTTCTTCGCTACTTTCTCCAGCGCTCCTTCGTCATAATTGAATTCAGGATCAAAGAGGAAAGAGACTGCCGGGGCGATGTCCTTAAAGCTAGTGACCTTTTCTTGCACGAGGCTCACGGCTTTAGCTAGTGCTTCACTGTCAGCAGAAATCCCCTCTAGGTAAGGCTGAGCCTGTTCTAGGAAGGCTGCGGGTTCTAGCGCCATTAAGTATTGCTGATTCATCCAGAGCGCCTTTTGGAGGTCAAAGCGAGCAGGAGCTCGGTTGATATTAGCGAGGTCGAAACTCTGGATCAATTCCTCTGCGCTAAAGATTTCTTGCTCTGATTTAGGGTTCCACCCGAGAAGAGCGACGAAGTTAGTCATCGCCGCTGGTTGGAAGCCCATTTCGAGGTAATCCTTAACAGCTGCTCCTTCATCACGCTTAGACATCTTTTTACCACTGTCATTGAGGATGAGCGGAATGTGCGCAAACTGAGGAGGCTCTACACCGAATGCTTCGTATAGCTGAAGGTGCTTCGGCGTATTCATGAGGTGATCTTCCCCCCGAATGACATGAGAAATCTTCATTTCTAGATCATCAACAACGTTTACAAAGTGGAAGGTGAACGATCCATCAGGACGGCGGATAGTCATGTCAGGGTTGATCTCCTCGTTCTTATAGTCGATTGTGATTTCACCACAGACGAGATCCTTGAGGGTCACGTCCTTACGGTCAAAGCGGAAGCGCCATGCTCCGTCTTCTTCTTGATACACCCGACCGTCAGCCTCTAGTTTATTAAACCATTTTAGGTACAGTTCATGACGCTCGGATTGGTTGTAAGGGCCGTATTCGCCACCCTTGCCGAACCCTTCGTCCCATTCGATCCCCATCCAATCCATTCCTTCGTAGATTGCAGCAAAGGCTTCTTCCTTATTTCGCTCCGCATCGGTGTCTTCCACTCGGAGCACAAAGGTGCCTTTATGTTGACGGGCGAAGAGGTAATTAAAGAGAGCCGTACGCGCTCCGCCTAAGTGAAGGTATCCAGTAGGGGAGGGGGCAAATCGAGTTCTAACAGCGGTCATATAGCAGGGCTACCGCATCAGCTCACAGATTGCAATAGGGCAGGGAAAGTAATTTCCCCCCCAACAGCTTTCGGTCTTACTCATTTAGTGTAAGAAGAAGGATAGCGATTCAGTATAATTCTTAACCTTCACTGTTATTCCTCTGAATATGAAATTTAATTTATTACTCGTAGCTATCGCGCAGACCCTGATTCCTGTTAGTGCGGTGGCAGAAGATACTCCGCAGCGTCCACCGAACTTCATCATCATTTTCACTGATGACCAAGGGTACCAAGATCTCGGTTGCTATGACTCGCCAGATATTAAAACCCCAGTGATAGACCAAATGGCGGAAGAAGGGATGAAGTTTACAAGTTTCTACGCCCAGACGGTCTGCGGGCCATCCAGAGCCGCTCTGATGACGGGTTCTTATCCCTATCGTAATAGTCGCGCAGATGATGGGAGCAACCCTCATCCCGCGATCTCAGCCTCCGAAATAACGATTCCAGAAATCCTGAACCCAGTAGGCTACAGCACCGGAATGATAGGGAAGTGGGATCTGGCCGGTCACAGTCAAACAGACTTCCAAGCAGACCTTAGTCCACAAAAACAAGGCTTCGATTACAGTTACTGGACCCCATCAAGCAATGATAGGTTCGTTAATCTGTATAAGGGGCAAAAACTCATCAAAAGAAAAGCTCAGATGGGCTTACTGACTAATCTCTACACGACAAAGGCGATCGAGTTTATCACCCGAGAAAAAGACAGTCCCTTCTTCCTCTATTTAGCCCACAGCTTACCGCATACCAAGCTTGCCGTTTCGGATGAATTTAAAGGGAAATCAGAAGGTGGCCTTTATGGGGATGTGATCGAAGAATTAGACTACAACGTGGGTCGTATCTTGGAGCATGTAAAAGCGCTAGATCTGGATGATGACACCTACATCATCTTTACGAGCGACAATGGCCCTTGGTTGATTAAAAAAGACCATGGTGGACACTGTGCCCCTCTCCGTGGAGCGAAGACCAGCACCTACGAAGGCGGGCTCCGCGTTCCATTTATCATTCGTGCTCCTGGGAACGTTCCAAAGGGAACGACCTCTGATCTCGTGACCGCCACCATTGATATATTACCAACCGTGGCCAGCCTTTCAGGCGCCGATTTACCCCAAGATCGTGTTATCGACGGAATTGATATTTCCAAAATATTCACCGGAGAGCAGCAAGAATTAGAACGCCCGTATTTCTACTACCAGCATCGCGCTCTGCGAGCGGTTCGATTTGGCGAATGGAAGCTTCACCTTGCGCATTCAGAGGCTGATAGGCAAAACGAAGGAGCCAAATGGCTCAATCATATCCCCGAGGGAGATCGACCTTATATGGACGAATTAACGCTCTATAACCTAAATGAGGATATCGGCGAGACGACCAACGTAGCGAAAGATCATCCAGAGGTCGTGAAAGAGCTTATGGAGCACTTCGAGGCGATCAAAAAAGACCTAGGTTTCCAAGGTCAACCCGGTATCAATGCCCGTAGATCAGAGGGGCAGAAATAGAAAGGTAAGCGTTCTTACTCGAAGCTTTCTACGCGGTAGTACGTAGGCTCGTTCGTTACGCAATCTAAGCTGGCGAGGTCACTGAGGGCGGCCTTGAGGGTGCCGAGCTTGGCTTTATGTGTGATGAACGAGACGCTGTTCATCGCGGCGTCAGGCTCTGATGGATTCACATTGGAGAAGGTTCCTGAGAAACTCATGCCCTGATTACTGAAGAGGGAGGTGATCTGTGCCATGACCCCAGGCTCGTCCTTGACCTCGATACTAACGAAGTAGGCGGTCTCGGTTTCATCGATGTCAGCTACGGTGTAGCTAGTCGCATTGTAGGGGAGGAATCCTTTACTTCCATTGGCGGCATCTACGAGGTCGGCGATGACAGCTGTTGCCGTAGGTCCTGCGCCTGCGCCACGTCCGTAGATGAAGGAATCTCCGACTTCATCTCCATGGAGAGCAACGGCATTGAAGACCCCGTCGACTTTCGCGAGAAGGTGAGTTTGTGGTACGAATGAGGCTTGAGTACGGATTTCGATCGTTTTGTCACAGGCTGGCTTTACGACGGAAATGAGCTTGATCGCATATCCGAGTTTGTCCGCGAGTTCGATGTCTTCAAGGCGGACGTTTTCGATGCCGGTAACGTAAGTTTTAGCGGGGTCAGGGAGGAATCCGTAGGAAATGGCACCGAGTAGAATTGCTTTATGCCCAGCGTCCCAACCGTTGATGTCGAGCGTAGGGTCAGCTTCAGCATAACCTAGGTCCATGGCTTCTTTGAGCGCATCTTGGTAGCTGAGTCCTGCATCGGTCATGCGTTCCAAAATGTAGTTACAGGTTCCGTTAATGATGCCGGAAAGATTCACGAGCGCGTTGCTGACGAAGGCTTCGCGTAGGGTTTTAATAATGGGGATTCCACCAGCGACGGAGGCTTCGAAATAGACAGGGGTGTTGTGTTGGGCGGAGAGAGCAAAGATCTCTTCCCCACGCTCAGCGAGGAGGGCTTTATTGCCTGTGACCACTGGCTTGCCTAGCTTCAGTGCGGAGGCGACGACCTCGAAGGCTACGTCCGTTCCACCCATCAGTTCGACTACCAGCTCGACTTCGGAGTCATTGACGACCTCTTTCCAATCTGTAGTAGCGGCTCCTGGAGCCAGTGCGATGTCACGTTTCTTGTTCACATCGCGCATAGCGGCTTTGACGACAGTAAACTCAGCGCCTGAGCGCTTAGCGATAAGATCCGCTTGGTTTTGGAGAATCTTAGCGACTCCTACGCCTACCGTGCCGAATCCGACGAGTCCGAGTTTAATCTGTTGCTTAGCCATTATACGTTTTACATGACAAATCTGCCCCCGTGATGCAATAGGAACCTTGTAAAAGTAGTGTGCGCTATCCGATTACGGCATTTTTAACCACACGAGGAACTCCTTGTTTCCATCGGTTCCGGTGATCGGGGAGTCCGTCACTTCGATCCATTGCATCCCGAGCTCAGCTTCGTTAAAGAGGCGCATTTTTTCAATCGCTTTTTGGTGTAGAGCGGGATCTTTGATTATGCCCTTACCGACGGATACTTCCTCCTTAGAGAGCTCGAATTGAGGTTTAATGAGCGCAATGAGTTGCCCCTCGGGTTTTAGTACGCGCTTGGCCGCTGGCCAGATGCGGGTGAGGGAGATAAAGGAGACATCCATGACGGCAAGATCGACTTGTTCGCCTAGGTCATCAACATCCATGTAGCGGGCGTTGAACTGTTCCTTTACTTGTACTCTAGGGTGGGTGCGGAGCTTGTAGACGAGTTGGTTCGTTCCTACATCAACCGCGTGAACTTTTTCCGCTCCTCGTTGGAGCAGGCAATCAGTGAATCCGCCCGTAGAAGAGCCGATGTCAACGGCGGTGATGCCTTCTACAGAAATTGGGAATTGATCGAGCGCACCTTCGAGTTTGAAGCCTGCACGGGAGACATACTTCGGCTTGTTTTTGACCGACAGTTGAGCCTCGTGTGGGAGTTTGGAGCTCGGTTTTGCGACCTTATGGGTGCCATTTAAGACCTCGCCAGCCATGATCAGGCGCTTGGCTTGCTCTCTGGTATCACAGAGCCCTAGAGAGACGAGTAAAACGTCTGCGCGTTCGGTCTTAGCCATGGTGAATTAGCGTCGTACGCCGCGGTAACGATCTCGGGGATCTTCTTCGTTAGTCGCGTTGTCCTTGTAGCCTAAGATTCCGTTATTTTTCAGGTTTTTGACGAAGCTCTTGGCATCCTGTTTCATTTCGCTATCACTAGTGAGAGCTCCTACTAAGCTATCATCGCTAGAGATGGCGCTTTGCAGTGTTTGACCTACTTCGGTATAAGTTTTCCCTAGCTTAGAGTAGGTATCGAGAGTTTCTGGTAGGGTTTTAAGAACCGGTGCAAGCTCATCCATGCGATCGCTAGCAGTTGATACAAGTTTGTTTGTCTTAGTCGCTGTGTCCGTGAATTGACTAAGGGTAAGTCGGGTTTCAGCTGCCATCGGGGCCAGTGACTTGCTGAACTTTTCGACTTCCTGCGTAGCGCTATCAAGGTTAGCGATTGTGGCGTTGATCCCAGCCAGTGATTCCTCGGATAAGATTGAGTTATTGAGGCGGGCGAGGGAGGTGTTAAGATGGTCAGCGGTCTCGGCGTATTTTGCTAAGGTGTGATTGACGATTTCGAAGGTTGCATCAGATTTGGCTAAGATCTCTTTGACCTGGATCGTTAGCGTTTCGGCTTCTTGTTGTAGGGAGTCGAGTCCCTTAGGGCTGTTCCCGATAAAGTGGGTGCCGCTTTTGAGGCGTTCTGCTACGGGTTCGTCAGGGTGGACGATGTAGATCGCTTTATCTCCTAACATGGACAGAGGGACGATTTTGAAGGTGGCGTTGGCCGGGATATTGATGTCATCGCGAATAGATAGAGGAACATTTACGCGGAGCCTTTCATTGAGGGTAGGGGGCGCGGAAACATATCCGACATTAGCTCCAGAGAGACGAACTAAGCCTCCTTCGATGATCCCAGAGGCGTCGGAGAATTCGACCGTCACATTAATCCCTTCGTGGGCCTTGTCAGAGGCTCCATAGCTGAGGAGCATCCACCCGAGAATACCAAACCCTGCAAGGAGGAAGAGGCTGACAGAGAGGATTGGAGATTTCTTCTTTTTCATGATAAATAGAGGTCGTTAGTGGGTGAGCATAATCTGGATTATGAAAAATCCAATAAAAATTAGTGAGGAGTAGGGTAGTCAGCCTGCTCCCAGCTTCCTTGATCGGAAGTACCTGAGAGGAAACTCGCCAGAACGGGGTCGGTGGACTCTTGCATCTCTTTGGGGGTGCCTGTCCAGTAGATTTCGCCGTTTTGCAAGAAGGCGATCCTGGTGGCGATCCGAAAGGCGCTGCGGAGCTCGTGAGTGATGATGATGTTGGTGATTTTGAGGTCGCGCTCTAATCGCTTAATCAGGTGATCAATGACATCGGAGGTGATCGGGTCGAGGCCGGCGTGTGGTTCGTCATAGATGACTACGGAGGGGTGATCTACGATCGCCCGAGCCAGCGCTACACGCTTTCTCATTCCGCCTGAGAGGTCAGAGGGCATCTTGTCTTCTTCGCCTTTAAGGTTAACGATGCGCAGGGCTTCTTTCACCTTTTCTGTGATCAAGGCTTCGTCTTTGATTCCATCTTCGAGGAGGGGAAAGGCAATGTTTTGGCCGACGGTCATTGAGTCAAAGAGAGCACCGTTTTGGAACATGATTCCCATTTTTTTCCTAATGGGAGCGAGTTTGCGCTCGCTTAGCTCGGAGATTTCTTCTCCCTCAAACTTCACGGAGCCTTCATTCGGGGACATCAGGCCAACCATGTGCTTGGTGAGCACGCTTTTACCACTCCCTGACCCACCCAGGAGAACCAGCGTCTCCTCAGGATAGACATCGATATCAATCCCCTTTAAGATTTGTCGGTCGCCGAATGATTTTTTAAGTCCTCGAACTTCGATTAAGGGTTTGGTGGAGTCGCCTGTGTTCATACGGGGGATGTAGTGGGAAAGAGGGAAAAGATAAAGGATTAATCACGAAATGCGATTAGAGATCAGGGGTCTCTTCGACGGGGGTGACTTCTTGAAAACTATCGCTTGGGGCGAGCATGGTGATGTCCTGCGTGCTCACCCATGCTCTGGTGTTATCGACGAATTCTAGATAAGCCCACAGACCTCTCTGGAGGATGACTTTGGCGGGGCTTCCTGGAGGGGCGATGATGACGCGGGCGGCATCGCTGGCAGCTCCCGTCCTCGCGGTGACGGGTTCGTTGGCCGTGATGATGGCGGTCTCATGAATCGGGCTGAACTTCCCGTCTGAGGGGTAGACTAGGATGAAGGAGAAAATGATGGGGGTAAGAAAGGCGAGAATAAAGGCGCAGACCCAGAGGCTAATTCGGAAACGTGACCGCGGTAAAAGAGTGAGCGCGAGCAGGGCGCAAAGTAAGAACCAAAGGGAGGCGTAGAGGGTGGTTTTGAGCGTCTGCAGAGGCACCATGCTGAGGTAGCGGTAGAAGCCCGATCGGCGAATGATGATCGAACCATTGACGCGCTCAAGGTAGTTGAGGTTTTGCTGAACCTCGGGGTGGTTTGGCTCTTGGAGGAGGGCGCGGCGGTAGTAGAGCATAGCTTGTCCCGGGCGGTCGAGCTTAGCGTAGAGGGTGCCTATGTTGTAGAGAATGTCGGCAGGGTAATCTAGCTCAGGGTAGGCGTTGAGGTATTCGCTGAGGGCGGTTTGGTAGTCTTGCTTGTCAGTGGCCGCTAGGGCTGAGCTATGAGCTTTTGAGGGGCTTTCTTGTGCCTGTGCTTGGTCGGTGATGGCAAGCGAGAGCATGGTGATCAGAACGAGATGCTTGGTGGCGGCACTGAGTTTTTTCAAGAGGCGGTGGCGATCATTAGTGGTGAGAGGGGACTGTGATTTGTCGGGCACAAAACAAGCTTGGTCGCGAAGGCTGGTGACCTCATTTTTTAGTTCATGGGCGCTTTCTGGAAGGAGGTCAGTGAAGGTGGCGGCCTTTTTCAAGAATGGAATCGGTTCGGATTCAGCTTTGAGTTCACTGAGGGCTTTTTTAGCGCTGTGCTTTAGTGGGGAATTTAATTTCCGCTCCCGCATGTAGCGGCGGAGATGGACGACGAGGAGGAAGAGGGCTAACAGAGCTGGAAGAATAGGCCAAAAACGGAGGAGGCTTGGGTTCGCTGTTTTGCGGTGGAGGACGGGGTCAGGGATGAGCCCGAGGACGTCGGCCATGTTTTCGCGCGGAATGATCGCTTCTAAATCAGCGATAGGGGGAGGTGGGGTTTCTGCGAGCTCTGTCGTGGCAGGGCTGGAGGCTTTCTGTTGAGGAGCAGTTTCAACAGGAGGGATCGAAGCGTTGGCCTGGAGGGGGAGCTTGGGAGTGTTGAGGGTTACGTATTCTTTTTTAGTAGGGTCGAAGTAGCTGAAGGCAAAGGCGGGAAGGTGTCTCTGCGCAGTTTTTGCACGGAGGAGCTGGGTGAATTCGACATGTCCCGAGAGGTAGCGACGTTCGGAATCTCGTTGCGCTTTAGTGGCTTCATAGACTTTCCAGTTTTCGGAATCGGTAATGATCGGGGCTTCAATTTTGTCGAGGTTTCCAGTGCCCATGACTTGAATGTTGAGGGCGATGGGGGTGTCCAGGCTGGCGTTAGCGACGCCGTCTATTCCGAGTTCTAATTGGTATTGCCCGACAGCTCCACGGAAGGAGTCTGGTGCTCCTGCGGGGAGCGCGATCGCGGTGCGGCTAATTTTTTCGAGCGGGAGGTAAATGGGGAGGTCTTCCCAGCGAGTTTGTCCAAATAAGCTACTAACGGCCTTGAAGACGGGGCGAGCATTACCACCACCTAAGCTAATTTCTCCGGCGCGGAGAGCATGCGCTGAACTTCTGTAAGTGATCGCGGTGTATGAACCTTGGGAGGTAAGAAAGGGTTGAGGGCCTGAACGCGGAGG
This sequence comes from Akkermansiaceae bacterium, assembly GCA_023301545.1. Lineage (GTDB taxonomy): Bacteria > Verrucomicrobiota > Verrucomicrobiia > Verrucomicrobiales > Akkermansiaceae > WTJZ01. The sequence continues at coordinate 2,950 of JALZUI010000147.1, read as the reverse complement.
GCGTACGGCGTGGTAGCGCCATGCGGACATCCCATCGCGTTTGACTTCGGGTAGGCCGGTCTCGATTACGGTGTAATGGCGTGGGAGGTAGGGAAGGTAAACTTTGACTTCGGTAGGAACGGTTTCGCCAACATAGAGATCGCGTTCAGGAAGGAAAACACGGGTGGCGTAAGTGATTTCACGGTTACCGATCTGGACGCTTTGAAAGTTGAGCGAGGTTGATGGATGAACCTCGAATTCGAGGGCTTGTGACTGGAAGTTTACGCCCTCGATTTCTAGTGGGAAAGAGGGGATTTGATGAGTGCCTTGATTGAGGGAGGAAAGGACGAATTGGTAGCGATATCCTCTAGACCTGTCCTTTAGCGTGAAAAGGGTGCGGGTCTGATATTGGAGGTCGAATAAATCGGAGTGAGGAATCTGAATATCGCGGGAGATAGGAGCACGAGTTTCGATAACGAGGCTCGTGGTCTCACCTGGGATTAGGTAGGACGAGGTCAAGTAAGTGCGCACGGGGATCTTAGCCCAAGCGAGCGTGCATGTGAGGAGGAGTATAAGGAGGGTCTTCATTACCAATCTTTAGAGGGTTTAGAGAATCGCTGGCGGCCAGTGCGAAGGTTACCAGATTCAAAATCACTATTTTTTTCGAGCATTTCGCGGGCTTGCTCTTGTTCGGCTTCACTATGGTCTTGGGAGCCACCACCTAGCCCGTCATTATCGCTTTCGGGGTCGTGTTCGTTACCTATTCCCGATTCAGGGTCGTCGCTTTCTGAGCCGCCTTTATTTTCGCTCTCTTTATCGAGTTTCTTTTTCAGTTCTTCCCAGGTGTCACCACCGCTGTCTCCTTCACTATCACCTTCACCAGGGGATTCGCTTTGCCCTTCTCCGGGTGAACCTTGCTCTCCTTCCCCTTGGCCCATTTGTTTGAGGAGATCCATCAGTTCATCCTGCTCTTTTTGGAGTTCATCGAGCTTTGATTTGACGTATTCGTAATTCTCTTTGGCCGTGGGGTGGTCGGCTGAGAGGTGGAGAGTTCCTTGATAGTGCCCGAGCGATTCTTTCCAGTCTTTGATGACCTTGTCACGGAGGACGATGATTTCGGTGATGTTCTTGAGTTTAGCGACCGTTTCGAGTTTGGCTACGCCCTTTTGATAGATGGTGTTCCCTAGGTTGTAGTGAGATTCAGCCTGGAGCTGAGGGGAATCGGAAAGGAGGCTTTGCGAGAAAGAATCAAGGGCTTTGGCGTATTCGGCTTTTTTGTATTCGGCGTACCCTTTGGAGAAGTGAAGCTTGTTGGTGTTTTCGCCTGTTGAGTCCAGGAGTAGAGCGGAGATTTCTTCAAGCGATTGATCGTACTGCTCCTCCTCAATAAGCTCCTGCGCGTGTTGATACGAGGCGTGAAGCTCTGCGGCTTCGCTGGGTTGCGTGGTGAGATTAAGGATCAAAAATAATCCAAGAGAGGGGAGGCCGATTTTCATACGCTTAATGATCTTAGAGCTGATACTGGCAAGGAAGAGGCAGAGGAGGGCAGGGATAAGGAAGTAAGGGTAAATGTGATTGTAGTTGATCAGCTTCTTGGAGGCAACTGTTTCCCCTGAGAGGCGAGAGAGGGCTCTCTTCAAGCGTGGGACGAAGTCGTAATTACTATCGAGAAAGGACTCGCCTCCTCCTAATATGGCGATCTTCTCTAAAGTTTGCGTATTCAAGGAGCTGTTGACGAGTTGTCCAGAGCGGTCCCGAAAGAGTTGGTCAAAGCTTTCCTTATCTGGAACCATGCCTCCCGCGTTGGTTCCGACTCCGACGGTGTAGATGGTGAAACCATTCGCGCGGGCTTCCCGGAGATCGGAGGGGGCTGGTTCTTCATGGAACTCTCCATCGCTTAAGATGACGAGGAGGGTTTCGGTCGCTGCTTTTTGATCGGCGCTTAGCGTGTTGATCATGGAAAACAGTTGTTCGGAGTTAGATCCTCCATACGGGACACTGCTTTCATTGGTGCTGAGGAGGACCTCGGTGAGGACTCCGTGATCAGTGGTCAACGGGGCCTCTAACCAAGCCTTGCCAGCAAAGGAGATGATACCGATTTTTTCCTGGGGAAGGGCTTCGATGATTTCGATTCCGAGGGTTTTGGCTTTGGTGAGGCGGTTGGGGGCGACGTCTTCTACCAGCATGGAGCGGGAGAGGTCGATGGCGAGGTAGACGCGTTTGCCTTTTGAGGGGATTTCGATGGTGTCGCTTCCGTTGATGGGTTTTGCGAGGGCGAAAATGGTGAGGATTAAACCGAGTAGGAGCAAGGCGGTAGTCGTCCACCAAGCTAGAGGTGAGCTTTGCTGAACGAGGCGGGAAGCCAGTCGAGGGTCAGAGACGAAGGAGCCCCATTGCTGACGGTGCCTGCGGTAGTGAATGCCTGCGAGGACGGCTAGGACGATGGGGAGGATTAGCCCTAGAAGCCATGCGGGAGAGAGAAATTGCATAATCAGAGGCTAGTGCTGGGGTTGAAAATTCGGTAGAGAAGGGCGCAACTGGTGAGGAGGGCGCAAAGGATGGCAAAGGGTATAAATCGTTCTTCGGTGATTGTTTTTTTGACAGAATGAACTTCGCTTTTTTCGAGCTCATTAATGGTATTGAAGGTGTTACGGAGATCGGAGATGGAGCGCGCGCGGTAATATTCACCTCGCGTTAAGCGGGCAATTTCCTTGAGAGTGGGGATGTCGAATTCTTGCTTCGGAAAACGCTGAATGGAAGAGGGGACGCGCCCGTGCTCTGTGCCGATCGCGATGGTGTAAATTTTGATCCCTAGTTTGCTGGCGAGCTGGGCGGCTTCTACCGGTTCTAAGTTTCCGGAATTACTGGCTCCGTCTGTGATGAGGATGATGACCTTGCTCTTCGCCTCTTTCTCAGTGAGGCGAGTTGCAGAGGCGGCAATGGCGGTGCCGATGGCGGTTCCTTGTTCTTT
>JALZUI010000146.1 GCA_023301545.1 Akkermansiaceae bacterium | reverse complement strand
TCTTGCTCGGAGGTCAGACGTTGAAACGGAATTCGATGACGTCACCGTCTTCGACTACGTATTCTTTCCCTTCTGAGCGGAGCTTACCTGCGTCACGGGCCGCAGCACGTGAACCGAGCTCCATGAGGTCGTCATAATGAACAACTTCGGCAGCGATGAAACCTCGCTCGAAGTCATTGTGAATAGCAGCGGCCGCTCGAGGAGCTTTGTCGCCAGCCAGAATGGTCCAAGCTCTAGTTTCCTTTTCGCCAGATGTAATATAAGTACGAAGGCCCAGGAGGTAGTAAGCGGCGGAGATGAGGGTGGAGACACCTGAGTCTTCAACCCCTAGGTCGTCGAGGAACATTTGCGTATCTTCTTCTGAGAGCTCGATGAGTTCTTCCTCAATGCGGGCTGAGATGACGATTGATTCCGCGCCGTGAGCATCGGAGGCATATTCCTTAACCTTGGAGACAAGGGGGTGACCTTCTGGATTTTTTGCGGCTTCACCTAGTTCTTCTTCGCTGACATTACAGGCGAAGATCGTTTTCTTAGCGGTAAGGAGGAAGAAATCCTTGAGGATGAGTTGTTCTGCGTCGTCGAGTTCAAGCGTCGTCGCAGGGTTGCCCTCGTCGAGGTGGGGGAGGAGCTTTTCAATTAACGCGATTTCAGCGAGAGCTTCTTTGTCTCCTAGACGAATTTTTTTGGCACGAGACTCTTTACGTTTCTCTAGGGCAGCAATGTCGGAGAGGAGGAGCTCAGAATTAATAATCTCAATGTCACGAATAGGATCTACGCTTCCCATTTCGTGAATGATGTCATCGTTCTCAAAGCAACGGACAACCTGGACGATAGCGTCAACCTCGCGAATGTTAGCAAGGAACTTATTCCCTAGGCCTGCGCCCTGAGATGCTCCTTCTACTAAGCCAGCAATGTCAACGAATTCGAAAGCTGCCGGAATGATTTTCTGGGTGCCGTTAAGCTTACCTAATTTCTCTAGGCGACCATCGGGTACAGATACGATTCCCATGTTAGGGTCGATCGTACAGAAGGGGAAATTAGCCGCTTCCGCCTTACGTGATTGCGTGAGAGCGTTAAAGAGAGTTGATTTGCCGACGTTTGGTAGTCCTACGATTCCTGCTTTGAGCATAAAGGAATTGCTACCGAAAAAATCGTTATTGGCAAGTAAGGAAGCAGAGAAATTGCAAAAGAGATAACTTTTTATGGAATAGCGTTGACAGTAGAGTGAAAGTGTCATTATTCTCCGCGTCCACTAACGATATCACATTTATATGGCTAAAGTATGTTCAATCAGAGGTTCTAGAGTTCGCGTAGGACGTAAAATCCACCGTTCCGGTCTTGCAAAGAAAAAAGGTGGTATCGGTCGTCACGTTACCAAAACAGTTAAGCGTAAGGTTACTCCTAACCTTCAAACTAAGCGTGTTTTCATTCCTGAAGAAGGACGTTACGTGAAAATTAAGGCAACAGCCAAAGCGTTCAAAACAATCAACAAAAACGGAGCTAAAGCTACTCTTGAAGCAGCTGGCCTCATCTAATTGATTCGTTATTATCATACGTTAAATCGTATTGAAAAAGCTCCACCTCAGGGTGGAGCTTTTTCTGTTAATTGCCTATTGCCAGAGAGGGCGATCTCTACCAGTTTATCTGTATGATCGGTATTTCAGAGGGGCAAGGAGCGTTGGATGCTCTGGTATCAGAGACGCAGTACGCGTTTGCGGAAGGGGGCGCGCTCTCTAAGTCCGCTCAATACGAATACCGTCCTCAGCAACAGCAGCTTGCGGGTGAGATTGCACAAACCTTAATCGACCAAGGTTCTCTGGTAGCCGAGGCTGGTACAGGCGTGGGGAAAAGCCTAGCGTATCTGATCCCTAGTATTAAGTACGCTCTAGAATCAGGTAAGAAATGCTTGGTGAGTACGCATACGATTAATTTACAAGAACAGCTTTTGAACAAGGACGTCCCCTTGGCGGCTCGATTGCTAGGAGCTGAGATCACTTATACTCTCCTCAAGGGACGCCAAAATTACCTTTGCCCGACTCGTCTCAAACGTGCCTTACAGGGCAGGGGGGATCTCTTTACCTCTTCTGAGTCTCTGGAACTGAAGCGCATTTATGAATGGTCGCTAGAGACTGAAGACGGAACGCTTTCTGATCTTGATTTTAAACCGAGTTATAAGGTCTGGCAGCAAGTCTGCAGTGAAGCTGATTTATGCTCACAGAAACGCTGCGGTGGATCGGGTAAATGTCACTACCAAGAAGCTCGTAAACGGGCAAATAATTCGCATGTCATTATTCTGAACCATAACCTCTTTTTCTCCCTTCTGGATCTAGATGATGCGGAAGATCGCGAGGGGTTTCTCTTTCAGCGTGACTTTATTGTTTTTGATGAGGCTCATACACTTGAGAACGTGGCGGCTAAGCAATTAGGGCTTAATATTAGCGCAGGTGGGCTACGGATGGAGCTCAATAAAATCTTCAATTCACGTAACAATAAGGGGATCCTTCGGGCTGCTCAACGCTTGGATTTAGCGCCTACGGTAGAGGAAGCAGCCGATCAGGCAGGGGAGTTCTTTGATAATGTAACCGAAGCAATCTTCCCTGACGGGGAGCATGTAAACGGCCAGCGCCCTGCTAGCGAAGTACGAGTACGTGAACCTGATATCGTAGAAAATACCTTAGGGGCTTCTCTACAGCGCCTGCGCCTGGAGCTTAGTAATCTAGGAGAGGATTCTGAGGACGAAATGCTACAGAGTGAAATCAATGATGCCGTTCGTAGATTGGGAGAGGTTTGTGATGGAGTGGCTCAATTCCTGAACATGGAGGATCAAAATTCGGTGTACTGGGCAGAGCCTGCACGTGGAGACTTTGGATCAGTGACCTTACGATCAGCGCCTATTGATATTGCGGAGCGTCTGCGTAGCGTTTTGTTTAGTAGTAAACGGAGCGCGATTATGACCAGCGCGACGCTATCTGTACGAGATGGAGATATTCGATACTTTAAGAAACGAGTAGGAGCTGAGACGGCTTCTGAGCTGGTAGTAGGTAGCCCGTTTAATTTAGCGACGCAGATGGAAACTTATGTCGCGAGTGGGATGTGTGAACCTAAAAGCCAGTATTATAGTCAAGACCTGACGACTTGGATCACCTCTTTTTTACAGTATTGTGATGGGCGTGCTTTTGTCCTCTTTACTAGTTACCGAGATATGTCGATCGTTGCGGAGCAAGTGCGCTTACAGTGTGATCACCATGGTTGGGATTGTTTTGTACAGGGAACAGGAACCCCTCGTCAGCAGATGCTGGAAAACTTTCGTAAATCGAAAAATGGAGTGCTTCTGGGGACGGATAGTTTTTGGACAGGAGTGGATGTACCGGGGGAGGCGCTGAGTAATGTCATCATCGCGCGCTTGCCTTTCGAGGTGCCGAGCCACCCTGTCGTACAAGCTCGTTTAGAGGATATAACCAAGCGCGGGGGGAATTCATTTATGGATTATTCTCTGCCCGAGGCGGTTCTTAAATTTCGCCAGGGAGTAGGGCGCTTGATACGCTCCGGGAAAGACCAGGGAAAGGTTTTATTACTCGATAGCCGAATCGTTAATAAACGGTACGGAGAGACTTTCCTACAGTGCTTAGAGCCTTCGCCCGTAAAGTATATTAAAAACGCCAGTGAGCTGATTGGTTAAGCTGAATATGAGAGTTTAAGAGATTTTGATTACCTCCCTTCGATTAATTGACTTCCGTTGTTTTGAGGCTGTAGCACTCGATCTGGAGCATCGCTGTGTCTTTTTTACCGGAGCTAATGCGCAGGGGAAAACGAGTTTGTTAGAGGCAATCGCAGTAGCTTCTCGTCTCGGTTCGCCTCGGGCCTCGCGCCAATCGCAAATTGTACGAGAGGGGAAGGACGGGAGCGGGGTTGCTATTCAAACCGAGCAAGGGTTATTCAAGGCGGTGTATCAAGACCGCAAGTTTGAGCTCTCCCAAGACGGTGCTCCTTGTAAGAAAAAAGATTATTTAGAGAATAGTCCGCGCATCGTTTGGATGGAGAATAGAGACCTGGAACTAATCCGTGGTACGGGTGAGCGCCGCCGTCGTTTTTTAGACACCATAGGAGCGCAAATGAGTCCGCTCTATGCTCGTTCATTACGGGATTATACGAAGGCACTGCGCTCTCGTAACGCCTTACTTAAGGACGGACGTAGTCACGATGGGAACTTTCAGGCCTTTACTGAGCTGGTAGTGCGTCACGGGGAGTTTCTCATTACTACTCGTCAGAAGATCATTCATGACTTGTTACCCTATATTGAGGAATCTCATCATACAATCGCCGCTTCTAAGGAGACGTTTTCGATCTCTTACCGTCCCTCGTCGTTAAATCTAGCGCAGGATTTGGAAGAGAGAGTAGAACGCGATAGGCTGATGAAACAGACCTTGATAGGAGCACATCGTGATGATTTTTCAGTGCTTGTAGATAATCGTGTAGCCTCAGACTTTGCGAGCGAAGGTCAACAACGGACTTTAGCCATCGCCCTGCGTCTAGCACAAGGGAGGCTCTTAGAGTCACAGCCTCATTCCGAGGTGGTTTATCTCGTAGATGACGTGTTTGGTGAGCTGGATGAGCAACGGCGTCAGGCGCTGATGCAAGCATTCCCTAAGACTGCACAAACGATCTTAACCACGACCCAAATTCATTGGGGCGAGGTCGATGCTCAGGTGTTTGAGCTAAAAGACGGGAAGATCGTTTAATAACCTTTCCATGGCCCAAGCCATTTTTCTACTGCGGCCAAGTCCATTCCTTTCCGCTGAGCGTAGTCCTGCATTTGGTCCTTTTGGAGATCGGTAACGGCAAAGTAACGGGACTCAGGGTGAGAGAAGTAGATTCCGGAGACCGCTGCTCCAGGATGCATCGCACAGGATTCAGTGAGTTCAACGCCTGTTTCAGGGCTTGCGTTGAGGAGCTCAAAGAGGAGTTCTTTTTCCGTATGATCTGGTTGTGAGGGGTAGCCTGGTGCTGGGCGGATACCTTGGTAGATTTCTTTGATCAGTTCGTTATGATTGAACTCGTTAGGGCGCTCGTAGCTCCATTCTACTCGTGCTCGGTGGTGCATGAGTTCGGCAAAGGCTTCGGCTAGTCGATCAGCGAGAGCTTTGATGGTAATAGCCTTGTAAGGATCGTGCTCAGTTTCTTCAATTTCTTTAGCCCATTCGTCAGCTCCGTGGATACCAACAACAAATGCGCCCAAGTAGTCACGGGTCTCGCTTACAGGTTTAACAAAGTCAGCGAGGGCGTAGTGAGGCTTGTCTGTTTTCTTTTTAAGGGTCTGACGGAGGGTGTGGAAGCTGAGCTTTTCATTGTCCTCTTCATCGTAAATGATGATGTCATCGCCATTAGAATTTGCGGGGAAAAATCCGTAGATACCACGGGCAGTAAAGCGTTTTTCCTCGATGATTTGTTCCAGTAATTCCTGGGCGTCAGCGTAGAGCTTTAAGGCTTCTTCGGCACCCGCGGCGTTTCTTGTTTTGAGCTCTTTTTTATCATTATCCCAGACCCCTCGAATTTCCCAGGCATGGAAGAAGGGCGACCAGTCAATGTAGTTGCTGAGCTCGCGTAGCGATTGATTATCGAGTGTTCGTGTCCCCGTGAATGAGGGGACTGGCGGGGCGTAGCTTTCCCAGGCCTCAGTGGGCACAAACTTGTTAGCGCGGGCTTCTGCTAATGTGACGCAATCCTTAGTTGTAGGAGCACCAAACTGTTCGCGGTACTTGTCGTACTTTTCTTTGGTTTTTTCTAAGAAAGGTGCTCGTTGCTCTTCAGAGAGGAGGGCGGTCATCACGGGGACCGAACGCGAGGCGTCGAGGACGTGAATGATAGGTCCGCTGTAATGCTCGTCCATTTTGATCGCCGTGTGAGCGGCAGAGGTGGTCGCTCCACCGATTAGGAGAGGGATTCCTTTCCCGTCATTTTTTTCATGGAACCCACGCTTTTGCATTTCTTGCGCTACGGTAACCATTTCATCGAGAGAAGGAGTGATGAGGCCAGAGAGCCCTACTACATCCGCATTGATTTCGATCGCTTTATCTAGGATTTTGTCGCAGGCAACCATCACTCCCATATCGATAACATCGTAACCGTTACACTGCAGAACCACTCCTACAATGTTCTTACCAATATCGTGGACGTCACCTTTCACGGTGGCAATGACCATCGTTCCATTAGTGAAGGCCTTTTCCGCTTCGACTCGTGCTGCCGTTTCGGAGAGGTCTGGGCGGGTGGTTTTGAATTCGGCGATTTTATCAATAATTCGCTCTTCTTTTTCCTCCTCCATATAGGGCTCTAACCAGGCGACGGACTTTTTCATGACACGTGCTGATTTAACAACCTGAGGAAGGAACATTTTCCCGGCGCCAAAGAGGTCGCCGACAATTCCCATTCCATCCATTAGAGGGCCTTCAATGACCTTGAGAGGCTTGTTATATTTCTGACGAGCTTCTTCGGTGTCTTCATTGATGAACTTATCAATTCCTCTAAGGAGAGAGTATTCGAGGCGTTTTTCGACTGAGTTTTCGCGCCAACTTAGATCTTCGACTTTCTTTTTGCCGCCTTTCCCTTTGAATTCTTCAGCTAAGTCGACGAGTTCTTCGGTGACATCTCGTTCGTTCAGTAAGCCGGGTTCAATAAGGGCCTTGAGACGAGGGTCGATTTCGTCATAAACCTCTAGCATCCCTGCATTAACAATCCCCATATCCATTCCTGCTTTTACGGCGTGGTAGAGGAAGACTGAGTGTATCGCTTCTCGAACAGGATTGTTTCCTCGGAAGGAAAAGGAGATATTAGAGACGCCTCCACTGACTTTGGCGTGAGGTAAGTTTTCCTTAATCCAGCGGGTAGCGTTAATGAAGTCTGCGCCGTATGAATTGTGTTCTTCAATACCCGTGAAAATAGTGAGGATATTGGGGTCGAAAATGATGTCTTCCGGAGGGAAGTCGATGGTCATGAGTAGATCATAAGCGCGCTTACAGATTTTGATCTTTTCCTCATACGTAGCTGCTTGACCTTCTTCATCGAACGCCATGACGACGGCAGCGTACCCATAGCGCTTGATTAGCTTGGCACGACGGAGAAATTCTTCTTCACCTTCCTTGATAGAAATAGAATTTACGATTCCTTTCCCTTGGAGGTATTTCATTCCTTCCTCGATAATTTCCCATTTTGAAGAATCGATCATGATGGGCACAGCTGCGACATCAGGTTCGGCTTGGAGAAGTCGGAGGAAGGTTCCCATCATTTCTACTCCGTCAATGAGTCCATCATCAAAGCAGATATCAATGACATTAGCTCCGTTTTCCACTTGTTGACGAGCGACGTCGACGGCTTTCTCCAGGTCGTTGCTACGTACGAGTTTGGCAAAACGCGGAGAGCCTGCGACATTGGTTCTCTCCCCGATCATGAGGAAATTTTTGTCGTCCGTGTGATTGTAAGGGTCAGTGCCAGAGAGGCGTAGGACTCGATCAATTGTTTTCATGGCGTAATAGATACAGCGTGAGTGAAATTATTTTTGTAAGGTAGGAACTACACGAGGAGCGATGCCTCTAGCCGCATCTGCGATGGCCTTAACGTGGTCAGGAGTATTACCGCAGCAGCCTCCCATGAGGTTGATAAAGCTATTGTCGGCAAAGTCCTTGGTGTACTCGCCCATGTGGTGAGGCTCGAGATCAAACCCTGTGGGGGCAAGTGGGTTAGGGAGTCCCGCATTGGGATAGACCGAGATATGCGTATGTGCTTTGTTGGCGATTTCCTCAATGAAAGGGCGCATGAGGTCAGGGCCTAAGGAGCAATTGAGGCCGATGGCAAGAGGGTCAACGTGGCGGGTAGCATTCCAAAAGGCTTCGATTTTTTGTGCTGAAATCATCGTTTCTCCACCACGACCAACAGCTGCTGAGATAATGAGGGGGAGTTTTTGGCCACGTTCCTCGAACACTTCTTGGCAGGCTACTAGGGCAGCCTTGGCATTGAGGGCATCGAAGATTGTTTCGACCATTAGGATATCAATCCCTCCGTCAATTAGGGCATTAATTTGACGAGAGTAGTCGTCTTTGACTTGATCAAAGGTGACGGGGCGAAATGAGGTGTCGTTAGGGTCTACAACATTGGTTAGAGAAACGGTAAGTGGCCCAATGGCACCTGCTGAGTACCGCTTGATTCCGGTGTCCGATCCGATGTCGTCACAAGCCTTACGAGTGAGGCGTGCGGACTCATAGTTGAGTTCGTAGACCATGTCAGTGAGGCTTTTATTATCGATTACTTTATCTTGGAAGAATTCAGGATCCTTAATTCCTCCTGTTTTACGTGGATCTTGGACAAAAAATTCGGACTGAGCGAGGTTGGTTCCGGAGAACGAGTTCGTCTCTACAATATCTGAACCTGCGATTAGAAACCTACGGTGGATATCCTCAATGACATCAGGACGAGTGATGGATAGGATGTCCCCGTTGTTTTTGAGATCTTCGTCATTATCTTTGAAGCGCTTTCCACGAGTATCTTCCTCTGAGAGTTCGTACTCACGGATGGTGGTTCCCATCGCGCCATCTAGGATGGCAATGCGTTCGGAAAGCGTTTTGTTAAGTTCTGACGTAGCATCTGGTTGCATAGAAAATATATACGTCTGCAAAGGTGGGTTTGCGAGCGAAAAGTTAATCAAATCAACATATTACGATTTGTTGATTTGATTGTTTATTTTTAAATAAAAAACCGTCCAATCGGACGTTATGGAAAAGAATGGCATCCCGTAGGGGAGTCGAACCCCTATTGCCAGAATGAAAATCTGGAGTCCTAACCATTAGACGAACGGGACGTTAGGTAGTGTTGCAATCTATTGGAGCTGTTCTAATAAAAGAATGGCATCCCGTAGGGGAGTCGAACCCCTATTGCCAGAATGAAAATCTGGAGTCCTAACCATTAGACGAACGGGACAATAGAATTGCGGGACGAAATGATTACGACAGGGGATTTAAGAAGGCAAGCACAAAAGGGAGATAACTTTACTTTTTTGGCTAATAGAATTAGGCTAGATTTATTTCTGTAATTCTTTTACTGCTCTTTGAGCAAGTCTAAGCACTTGCTTATTTTTAGAGCTGGTGAAAGGCTTGACTAAAGGTAAGGCGTAGCTTTGTTTTTTAGAAGCTAAGATATTGATGATTTGTAAGGATTCAGAGGGATTGGCATGTTTCAAGATTTGAGTCCAGTAGTCTTGTTCTTTAGCGTTTTCCCCATCGGCGTAATGGCTTTTCATCACGAGAGCTAGTGTTTTGAAGTATCTAGAACGCGCCTGTTGTTCGCTAGCAATCCACCCTTCTAAGAGTTCGTCTACAAAGCTTCCGTCAGGCCAGCTTTGAATCGCACTGAGAGCAGTGGTGATTAAACTCGAATCTTGTGATTCGAGTTGCTCAGTAAGGATCGTTTTGGCTTTTTGGTTTCCAACTAGGCTTAAGATGCGGATTATTGAAGCCTTTTGAATAGGGTTTTCAGCGCTGCTGAGAGCGCTTTTAAGGGTGTTCGTGATGGTCGCTTCATTTTTATACTTCTCTGTGATTTTTTTAGCGCTAGCTTCAGCAGCCTGTCTCAGTTTTACATTTTTGGTTTCAATGATGAGGTCAGTGTAAAACTTTAGGTTGTTCGCCTCAGCAGACGGCGCCGAAGCTTTCAGTGCTGATGTCACAGTGTCTACGTCTTCGTATGAGTTAACAAAGTTACGTAATTGACTGAATGCGGCACCAGACTCTAATCGAGTCAGGATCGTGAAGAGGGATTGGCGACTTTTATTTGAAATCTCGTTTCCATCGACTGTTGCTGCAATTGCGATTTCTTCAGCTATGTCATAAGTTCCATCATCAGCAGAGAGCTCGATGCGATGTAATATGTCAGTATTATCGAACTGACTATTAACTCCCGACAGACTATGAAGCAGAAAGGAGAGGTCATCTTTAGATGTGCTACGTTTTTCGGATCTTTCAGCTTGCTTGATCAAAGTGTTGTAACGTTCTACTACTCGATTCTTTTTGAGTGATGACGCGATCAGGAACGATCCGATAATTAGGCTTAAGCCAAGGATAATGACAAGGGGAATTAGAATAGCCTTTTTATTACCTTTAACTGGCTTTTCTTGATCGACATCTTGCTTTTTCGCAGGAGTTTCCTCAGCGTGAGGTTTAGTTGTTGCGTCGACACCAGTTGAGAGTGTGGCGGTATTGGTAGCTAGATTAAATTTAGGGGACGCTGTTACCTTTTGAGCTGTGACTAAAGACGTAGTTTTAGCAAGGAGAGCTTTGTCGATAGAGTTGTTTTCTCGTAACTTAGGCTCTTGAGAGGAGTTAGTTTTGAGTTTTACACTTGCGGTTTGTTCAGACACTTTTAGTGACTGAGGTTGCGTCGCACTCTGTTGAGATACCGTTACATTATTCGTGTTGAGCTTAGAGAGGTCTCCTCCTTCAGTCATGACCGTGGGCTTAGCTACTGACGTATTTTGCTCGGTAGGTTTAAGTTGGGCAGTTGGTAGACCGCCTCCTAATTGGATGGAACCCGTTGTTTTCTGCAATTCAGCACCGCCAGAGGACGTGCGGAGAGGGATTTCGTCGTCGTTAGCCATGAAGTAATCTAGGGCAACTTGCGCGGAGTCCGGACGGTGCTCCATTTCACGGTTAATGAGCCACATGACCCAGTTTGAGGTCCATTCAGGGATGTCTGGGCGGAGTTCGGAAATTTGTTGTACGCGGTGGGTAAGGTGAGAGGCCATTACTTCGGCAGCGTTGTCACCAGTGAATGGGTAAAGACCTGTGAGAGAGTAATAGAATACCGCTCCGAGGGCATAGATGTCTGTACGTGCATCAAGTTCTTTGCGTTCAAATTGCTCTGGAGCCATGAAGTAAATAGAGCCCATGACAGAATCTCCATGATCTACGGTTTGCTTAGTAGGAACGGCGGATAGCTTGGCCATGCCGAAATCGAGCAATTTGGCTTGGAAACGGCCATTGGGAAGCCATTTTAGTACGATATTATTAGGCTTGATGTCACGGTGAATAACATCAATGGAGTGAGCTGCAGAGAGAGCGTCGAGACAATTAATAGCAAAAGACTTAAAGTCGGCTGCCGTCATGGGGTTTTCAGCAATAAGCTCATCCATGTTACGTCCTTGGAGGAGCTCCATGACTACGTAAGGGCCGTCTTCATCAACATCTGCATCATAGATGGTTACAATATTTGGATGGTCCATTGCCGAGAGCAAGCGAGCTTCCTTGAGCATCATGTCAACAGTGGACTGATTCCAGTTTCCGTCCTCTTCAGCCATAAGTCGTTTGACCGCAACCTCACGGTCAAGTCGGGTGTCAATAGCGAGGTAGACAGAGCCAGCTCCACCTTCCCCTATTTTCTTTTGAATATCGTATCTCTCAGATGACATATTGATAATTGTTTTTTATAATAAACCAAGCAGTTTTAAAGAGGTCAAGGATAGTATGCTGTGTAATTGAAGATTACACCAAACCTTTTAGCTATAGTTGGGACATTTACTTAAAAATGCGTTAGGGTTATCATAAATCATCTTCTGAAGGTAGAGATCTGAGTATTGCCTCTTCCGCATTTCGAGAGCGCATTTAATTACGGCTAAAGGATCAGAGATTCCCCAGTCACAGGCTGAGTTCATCCATACTTGCTCGTCACCATAGAGTTCAATCATGTCAATGGCACGTGCGGCGGAGCACTTAGATTCTGGGTACAGGGTCATTCCCGCCCAGAAGCCGGCATCAAGCACGGCTTCGATGGTGTGCTCTTCGACATGATCAATGACAACTCTACTAGGGTCGACCTGAGCGTTTTTGAGAGAGTCGAGAATAAGGTGAGTGCCTTTAAGTTTGTCCTCTAGGTGAGGGGTGTGGATAAGAATGGGTAGGTC
>JALZUI010000145.1 GCA_023301545.1 Akkermansiaceae bacterium | reverse complement strand
AGAGAGGGAGATAAGCTGAGGCTATAATTTTGACAGTGCCAAAAGATTCGCAACAACCTCGCAGGCTCGTTTTCAAACACAGCCTCATCCATCGCAAAGAGAAGCCCGTCACGAGAAACAAAACCATCGAACTCGTCTTCGACTACCTTTCGGTTCACCCAGGGCAACCAAGACGTCAGGGTTTGCTCCCGAAAGGCTTCCATCTCCAAGTCCATCATCTCGAACGCGCCTCGAACACGGTTATAAAGATTCCGTGCATGAGTATAGTAATCCTTCATCAGCGCCTCAATCTGCAGCAGAATATCATCACCTGGATAATTAAAGGCCTGCGCCACCTCCCCCTGCATGCGGAGCGAGAGCAAATCCACGCCCTTCCCTGTCCGAAAATGGAGCTCGTGCCGCAAACGCATAAGGAAGTCGACTGAATCCTGAATCTGGATCGCTGCAGTCTCACTAACCACC
Organism: Akkermansiaceae bacterium; assembly: GCA_023301545.1. GTDB lineage: Bacteria > Verrucomicrobiota > Verrucomicrobiia > Verrucomicrobiales > Akkermansiaceae > WTJZ01. Next base: position 14,123 of record JALZUI010000145.1, on the reverse strand, counting down.
CCAGCCTCCGTAAGGTCTTCTACCTCTCGGTGATCTGTAACAGTGTCACCTAGCCACAATAAATTATGCCAATCGCGGAGAGCTCCAGGGCTTTCCTTAATATTCGGCTCTTGCAGAAAAACCGTACTTTGGAACTTAACATAGCGTGATTGTAAATCCGCTGATCGCTCCTTAAAGAAATTCGCCTTATCATTCAGAATAGCCTCCTTACGATAACGCTTCTGGAAGGCACCGAAAAGCTTCGCATCACCCACCACTAAACGTGAATCTAGTAAAGTAGTACGAGTAATCGCGTCCTGCTTCCCTTCGGTAATATTTTCACCAATACTCCGCACCGCGTGCCCGACCTTTAGGTTCAGATCCCATAGCCCGTAAAGTACGACATCGATTGCGACTTTAAGCGATTTAGAAAGAGCCGTGCTAGGCTTAGGAAGGAGAAAAAGTAGATCAATATCAGACCCCGCAAACATCTGGGCACGGCCATACCCTCCATTAGCAACTAAGGCGACCCGGGACATCTCAGGACTCGCCTCCTGTGCTAACTCATAAAAGACGGTAATCAAGCGGTCAAAGCTTTCGCTCAAAAGCGTACAAACCTCCAAGCCTTTTGCCCCAGACTCATGCAACTCCTTAGCTCGCTCTTTTTCAGCAACGATATAAGCCTTAAAGTGAACAATCCGTTCCGGAACGGCCATCGAACTAATCTCTGATAAGGGCGCCAATTGCATATGGCTTCTTATCTCTCAAATTCGCGAAATCGCATAGATAAAATTCAAGGTTTTTTACGCCCCTTATGATCAGACTCTGACTCCCCCGCTTCACGCGCCTCGGCCTCGGGGTCATGCGCTAGCTCATTACCCTCTAAGCGTTCTACATCCAGACTCGTAAGGTTTTCTTGCTCGGCAGGTTCAGACGCACCCGCTTCTAACTCCTTGAGCTTAGCCTGGAACTCGTCGGATAGATCACCCCCCTCTTCACTTGGCTCTGTGTAGACATCATCGAACACGTCATCCTCATGAGGAATCAAGGTCGGAGCTGCGGCCAACGGAGAAAGGTTACTTTTGTTCTTCGGCTCTTTAGAGATCTCAGGAATCTGTTCTTCCTCAATAATACACTCATCATCGATTGGCTCGGAGTCTAAATCATGAAAAGCTTCTGGTTCTTCAGATTTCAGCTCTAGCAAAACTTTCTCCATGCGCGCCTTTTCTTCGGCCAACTCCTGCTCCTCTTGTTTCCTACGCTTACGTTCAACAAACCAAGAGAAGATGATACAAATCTCATAGAGGATATACATTGGAACCGCTAGTAGCCCTAGCGTAAGCGCATCTGGGGTCGGCGTAACTACAGCAGCTACAATCAAGATTCCTACAACCGCGTAAGCACGGGATTTCGCCATTGTACTGTATGATAAGAAATCCATCATCACCAGCGCCATCACTACGACGGGAAGCTCAAAGGCTAAGCCAAAAATTAGGACAAACTGAGTCGTGAAAGAAATGTACTCCCCAATCCGCCAGTCATTACTAATCCCCATTCCTCCTGAATATGTCGAAAAGAACTCCAACGCTCGCGGAAGCACCATCGTATAGGCGAAAACTCCACCTCCAATAAAAAGTCCGAACCCGATCACTAACGAAGGAAAGAGAATTTTTTTCTCCTTTCGGTGCAACCCAGGGAGAATAAACTGCAAAATGAAATATAGCAACACAGGCAAGGTCAGCGCAATCCCCGCATAGAGGGCGAGCTTAAAGGACAGCATGAATCCCTCCGTGGGGTGTAAGGATTGCATGAACACAAGACGTCGCCTCGAATCTGCGGTCGGGTCAGGCGCTAAGCCTCCGCTTTTATGATAATTTTCCGCCAAGGCTAGAACCTGCGTCCTGACCTGATCATCCATATCAGGAATCGATTGAATATACGCTATCCGCCCCTCCTCATCCTTGATCGCAAGTGCACTACGGTAATAAATAATCGACTCCACGTGGAAGGCGAAATCTTCCTCCCCGTCGGAAATTACCTCATAGAAATTACTTCGCTGCTTAGGAGTCAACAGAGCCCCTTCATTCGCCGCATTCGCTGCTCGCTCCCAAAGACCGGCATCAATTTCTTCAGGCAGACCCGCTAGCGATTTATTCAGTTGCAAAGTCCAAACCCCATCGATGGGCTTACGCATCACTTCCATCAATGTATTACGGAAAAAGAAGCAAACTCCAATGCCTAAGATCAGAGTAATCAACAACCTAACAATCGTCGAACGCAAGTCTTCCAAATGCTCGAGGAAAGGCTTTTCTTCCTCAGAGGAAGAAGCCTTGTTACGCATTTTCAAGAGATTGCCGAGTAAAAACATGATATGATAAGCTCCCTTGCGTACGCCATAAATTCAGCTGAGACAATGCTTTTCGTCCCAAGCTGGCGATCAGCCGAGTAAAACTCTGTAAACCTTAGATTTACATTAGGAGAGCTAGCGCCTTGGCTAAGCGCTAACGAAGCAACAAACACCTGAAACAAGAAAGACCAGCAAACTTATCAAAAACGCTACAATTACGGAAAACTCCTCAGGATTTTTAAACTCCCCTCGCAAAAGCCCATTCATAATCGATCGACCGCAATTAATAAATAGACTTAAAAGCACCTCCAAGAAACCCTCTGAAACATCCCATGATGGCAGCTCGCTCTTCTCGCCAATTTTGCGACCCATAATTGCTGTGCAGATAAATAAGATGATGGTGCTGAGCCCAGAGACAATCGTAACAATCCAGAGAAAGGTATTCATCGTATACGCATTCTAAAACTGCTAACTAACCGCTGTCGAGAAGAGACCTCAATTGCACCCTTGCTTTTCTTAACAATTCAGAGATTATACCCTTCTCAAAGACCTATGAGCCCTGATTCTAAAGCCACTGTCCTAATCGAAGCCCTTCCGTATTTACAACAATTCAGAGGGCAAACCTTCCTTATCAAAATGGGAGGCTCTGCGATGGAAAATAAGAACTTAGTTGAGTCCGTAATGCGCGACATCGTTTTCCTAGAGGTCGCAGGGATCAACCCCGTCGTTGTTCACGGAGGCGGAAAGGCCATTTCGGCAGCAATCGATGAAGCGGGTCTAGAACACGAATTTATCGGAGGGCTCCGCCGCACTACCGCCGAGACAATCTCAATCGTAGAGCAAACATTAAACACGCAGGTCAATCCGACTCTCGTAGAGATGTTAAAAAGCAGCAAAGGGTTTGCGCAGGGAGTTCCCGGCCAAACGGTCTTTATTGCCGAAAAAAACACTCCGCAAGGTGAAGACGGAGAACCACTCGACCTCGGTTTTGTTGGTCAAGTAACCTCTTGCCAGACACAACTCGTTAAAGAGCTCATCAGCCAAGAAATTGTTCCTGTGATCTCCCCGATCGGTAAGCACCCCGAAACCGGCGACCTCTACAACATTAACGCAGACCTCGCGGCAGCCGCTCTTGCGAAAGCGCTTAAACCCGCCAAACTCATCTACCTTTCCGATGTACCTGGTCTTATGAGAAACCCTAGCGAACCAGATTCGCTCATCCACTCGATCAACCACAAGCAGGCCGAATCGCTCATTAAAGAAGGGATAATCAAAGGCGGAATGCTCCCCAAAGTTGAATCAGCCCTCGACGCGCTTCACTCTGGTGTACAAAAGGTCCACTTCATCGACGGACGCAACTCTCACTCGCTCCTCCTAGAGATCTTTACCGATTCAGGAATCGGTACGGAGGTTGTTAAGTAAGGTCCTATTCCTAAGGAGCCAAGCAATACTACACTTTATACTCAGGTAGCCCTAATGCATCTGGGGTAAGCTCAAGTCCACTTGAGCGACTATCCAGATCCTCGTTAATAGCATCGAGGATATCTAACTCCGGACGGAAGTCCGCAGCGTGATAAGAACTACGCACTAGCGGACCACTAGCGACGTGACGAAAGCCTTTAGCAAGGGCTACTTTCTTATGCTCTTCGAAAAGTTCAGGTGTAATGTACTCCACGACAGGAAGGTGTGCAGGTGTTGGACGGAGATATTGCCCTAAAGTCAAAACGGTCACTCCAGCCTCTAAGAGATCATCCATCGCGGCATAGAGCTCTTCGACAGTTTCACCCAAGCCAAGCATAATTCCACTCTTAGTAGCGACTTTGCCGTTAACCATTTCCTTTGCTTTTTTCAGAACAGCTAGGGAGCGGTGGTACTTAGCGCGGCTTCGTACGAGAGGAGTAAGACGCTCTACCGTCTCCAAGTTATGGTTAAAAATATGAGGTCGTGCATCCATGACCTTCTCTAGAGCCCAATCTCGGTCATTAAAGTCCGGTACCAGCACCTCGATAATCATCTTCGGATTAACGGCGCGTACTTGTTCGATTGTTTGCTGGAAGTGCTCAGCACCTCCATCCTTGAGGTCATCACGAGCAACGGCCGTGATCACGACGTGATTGAGATTCATCCGCTTAGTCGCCTCGGCAACACGAAGAGGCTCATCCTCTTCTAAGGCTTCAGGGCGAGCGGTATTTACAGCACAAAAGCCACAAGCCCGTGTACAGTTCTCCCCTGCGATCATAAAGGTAGCAGTCCCCTGCCCCCAACATTCCCAGCGGTTAGGACATTGCGCCTCCTCACAAACAGTAACGAGATTGAGGTCATCAATGAGCCCTTTGGTGTCCCAGAATACAGGATTATTCGGTAATCTTACCTTAATCCAACCTGGTTTCTTCTCCTGGTGAAGAAGAGGGTCCATTTTCATTTTGGGTCCGCAGCCTGCCATAGTCTTTTTTAAGTACTCCGAAAAACCAGAAACTCAACTGTTAAATTAGCTCTTAAAGCGCTTTTCACGAGTCGGCTCCTACAAATACAGTCCCCTCAGCCTAGTCATCAGTTTTTTACTAGGCTATGGGCTGTCCTTCTTTAGTTAGAATTACTTGAGGTAATCTTCCGCCCCAAAGCTGAAAATCTCGTCCTCTGAGAAAAAGCGCTTTAGCTCTACCTCGGCCGCTTCTGGGCTATCTGAGGCATGGCAAATGTTGAACATCGAGTTAATTCCGAATTCACGGCGAATCGTTCCTTCTTCTGCTTGAGGAGAATCAGTAGCTCCCAGAATCTCACGCACTCGCTCAATGACATTATCACCTTCTAGAGCGAGGGCAATAACAGGAGCGCTGGTCATGAATTGGATCAGACGAGGGTAAAATGGGCGATCGGTAATGTGCGCATAGTGCTCTGCTAATAGCTCAGGAGTGAGCTGCATCATTTTCATTCCTCGGATAACAAACCCTTCCTTTTGGTAACGGCCTAGGACTTCGCCCACGAGGTTTTTTTCCACAGCGTCGGGTTTAAAGAGAATTAGAGTAGTTGACATTAATAGCAGTATTGACCGCCATAATTTAAAGTCAAAAAGATTTGCGTGAATTATTCCATGTTTGCGCTGTCTATAGTACTATTATGACAAAACGTGAATTTATCAAACACCTCTCCCTCGCCACTGGCGGTGTTGCTTTAAGCTCATGCGCGGGCTCCTCGTTCCTGCCTTCCTACCTCATTTCTAACGAAATGATCATAAGCCAACTGCTTCCACACTTTCCTTTTAATAAAAGCCTAAGCGGTATTGGCTCGATTGGGCTTACCAGCCCATCCGTAAGCTTTGCTCCCGACATCAACAAGGTTCGCATGAATATGGGCGTACAAATAGGCCTAGGAGAAAGCCTCGCGCTAATCCCTGGCCTGAGCAGTCTAGCAAACTCGCTGCAAAAAGGAACTTGTCAGTTAGCCTGCGGTCTCCGTTACGATCGTAATACACGTGGAATCTACTTAAAGGACCCAACCATTGAGTCTCTGCAACTAAACGGAGTCGGTAACAACTACAGCAACCGGGTCACAGGCCTCGTTAACGCCCTCGCCCCTTCGATCTTTAATCAATACGCGATTCATACGCTCCAGCCTTCAATCGCCACGACCTTTCTAGGCTCCATGACCGTGAAAGATAATGGCATCGCTTTAGGCTTTGGGCTCTAAGGCTAATTAATCGGGGAACTACTGAAACACCGCTTGGAAGGCGCGGAGCTTACCCAACGCCATTCCTGAGTCGATCAACTCGGCCGCTAGGGCAATCCCTTCGGAGATACTCTCTACGATTTGACAACAGGCCAATCCTGCACCGGCATTCAGAAGGACGATATCTCGTCTTGGCCCTGTAATTTCGCCAGAAAGAATCCCGATCAGCGTTTCGGCATTTTCAGCTGGGCCACCTCCCTTTAAATCTTCTAGAGAAGCCTCCTCCAGCCCTAAATCTTGAGGACTTAGAGTTCGACATTGCACCTCTTGACCCTCCTTGACTAGATAGAGCTTATTGAGTCCTAGGTTTGAAAACTCATCAACTGATTCTCCTGTAGCCGTATGCCCAGTGACAGCGAAGACTTGCTTACGCCCTAAGTTATTGAGAATTTCTGCAAAGTCCGCAGTACGCTCCCCCATCGTCACCCCTACCATTTGGTAACGAGGCGAGGTCGGATTTAACAAGGGCCCGATCAGGTTGAAAATTGTCTTAATTCCTTCTTCCGCTAAGGCCTTTCTCACATTCACAACCGCCTTGAAGGCAGGGTGGAAATGAGGTGCGAATAGGAAGCAAACATTGGCTTTCTCCAGCGCTTGACGTAACTGCTCATCAGTGGCCGCCGCTGGAATACCTAACTCTTCTAGTACATCTGATCCGCCAGACTTAGAGGTAATCCCCCGGTTGCCATGCTTAACGACTTTCGCCCCTCCTGCAGCAATGACAAACATTGAAGTAGTAGAGACATTAAATAGATCCAACTTATCCCCACCGGTACCGCATACATCAATCGTAGGCGCTCCGTCGGTAGCGCTTGCGAGATCAGGACGTCGGGCTTTTTCAAGAAAACTCTCTACAAACCCTGTAATTTCAGCCGCCGTCTCACCTTTATCTGACAACGCCTTCAGTAAATCAAACTTCTCCCTGTCCGAAACTCCTTCATCTAATAAGAGAGCACTAAACTCTCTGATTTGGCCCGAGCTTAACTCTTGCCCAGATTGGAGCGTCGATAAGAGGGACATTATTTCTTAGGAGTGAAGTAGTCTGGCTCGTTGCCCGCCTTCCACTTGATATTACAACCAGTAGCAGGCACGGGATCAGACCCTAAATCTTGCCCCGCTAAGAGAGTGTCCAGAGCCTCACGCATATCATCACCCGAAGGCGCATCTTCGCTTCCCGGACGGGTTTCATCAAACTGACCTGCATAAAATAGGTACCCTTCACTGTCGAAAATAAAGAAATCAGGGGTGCATGCCGCGCTGTAACCCAGCGCTACTTCTTGATTTGCATCATAGAGGTATGGGAAGTCCCAGCCATTTTCATCAGCAAAATCGCCCATTAACTCAGGAGCATCCGCTGGATAATTTTCGACATCATTGGACATAATCGCAACTGCATTGATCCCCTCATCTACGTAATCTTCAGCTAGTTTACCTACTTCCTTAGCGAGATGAACTACGTACGGACAATGATTACACGCAAAAAAGAGAATTGTCCCTTTCTCGCCAGCTACATCCTCAAAGGAATACTCCCCGCCACGCGGATCTGGTAAAGAAAACTCAACAGCAGGATCACCTGGTTCTAGTCTAAATGTGGAAGATACTTCAGCCATAATACAGTTATGATGATACTTAGATTCAAGGAATCAAGAATCTTCTCTTGTTTTTACCCTCTTTTTTGCGCATTGCTATCCAGTAAATGACCGATCAACAGAGAGACCGCTATGCTCGCCATCTATTACTACCTGGTTTTGGGGTAGAAGCGCAAGAAAAGCTCCTCAACAGTCGCGTTCTACTAATTGGCGCCGGAGGGTTAGGTAGCCCCACCGCTCTTTACCTCGTCGCCGCTGGGATCGGAAACCTAACCATCATCGACCATGACACGGTTGACCTCTCTAACCTCCAACGACAAATTCTCCACCGCGAATCCGACCTAGGGCAACCAAAGGTACGGAGTGCGCAACGTGAATTAGAAGCTTTAAATTCCAATTGCCACCTCACCCTCCTAGAAGAACCCTTCACTGCCAAAAACGCGGAAGAGCTCATTGCCGACCACGATCTCGTCATCGACGGCTCGGACAACTTCACTACCCGCTTCCTCGCCAATGACGCTTGTTATTTTGGGAAAAAGCCCCTCGTTTACGGCTCCATTTTTCAGTTCGAAGGGCAACTCACCCTCTTTGACCAACACGAACAAAGCCCATGCTACCGTTGCCTCGTTCCGCAACCTCCAGCCGATGGAGCCGTCCCTAACTGCCTGGAAGCTGGCGTAATAGGAACGCTCCCTGGAATTATCGGTTCCCTCCAGGCCATGGAGGCCATCAAATACCTTACAGGCCTAGGAACTCCTCCTAGAGGCAAGCTCGTCCATTACGACGCTCTGCAGACCTCCTTTCGTGAACTCACCATTAATAAAGACCCGCACTGCCCCCTCTGCTCAGCTGACGCCAACATTCACTCAATAACCAGCGAAGCCCAAGCATCATGTCAATTAGAAGGAAGTGACTCTATTACCGCGCTAGAACTTCAAAGCATTTCAGAAGAAATCCTCCTCTTAGACGTTCGTGAAGCGGCCGAATTCGCCCTTGGACGCATCCCAGGAAGCCAATTAACCCCCCTCAGCCAGCTGAAAACAGGCGCGATTCCAGCCCTACCGTTCGACCATTTAATTTACGTTCACTGCAAAGCTGGCACAAGGAGCGCTCAAGCCATCAAAATCCTTAAAGAAGCTGGATATTCAAGCCTTGTTAATATCTCTGATGGCTATGACGGATGGTCGAAAATTAAGCCTACTTAAGGCTTTTAAGAGCGTCATCAAAAACACATTTTTTTAATTTTTTTTAATTTTCCGGTTGCGCCTTGGCACGCTCACTGCTTTAATCTTCTTAGCTATGAGAACAATTACATCATTCGCAATCAGTGCACTCGCTCTTGCTAGCGTTGCTTCCGCAGACGTAGATGCTTCCGCTTACTTCGGAGCTCACTCACAATACATTTACCGTGGTGTTGACCTCGGTGCTGACGAAACCCTAACTGACTTCGGTCTCGATTTTTCAGGTTCATGTGACTGTGGCCTCGACTGGTACGCAGGTATCTGGTATGCATCCACAGACACCACCGACGAACTCGACATCTTCTTTGGTGCTACTAAAGATCTTGGTTTCGGTACCGTTGACTTCGGATACATCAACTACACATACCCAGACTCAAACACAACAAACGACAGCGAAATCTACCTCGGACTTTCTACCTCGTACCGTGGTTTTGACCTTGGTTTCACAACTTCATTCGGTCTTGACGGAGCTCTTGACAACGTAACATGGTTCGAAGCTACTCTCGGGTACACATTCGACGTTTACGGATACGCTCTCGGACTTGAAGCAGCTACAAGTTACCAAGCAGGTGCTAACGGCGTACAAGACTTCGCTTACAGCTCCATCACCGCATCTACTGATATCAGCATTTCAGAAGACCTCACTTTTAGCCCGTACCTTTCATACATCGTTAACTCTAGCGATTACCGTGATAGCATCAGCGGCACACCAGGAGCAGAAGGTGACGAGTTCATCGGAGGAGCTTCTCTTTCATTCGCATTCTAATTGCAGAGTATGAATTAAATTAATCTTGGCGAGTACTTCGGTACTCGCCTTTTTTGTACCCCCATTCAGTTTTTTTCTGGGCAAAACCCCTTTTTCACCTTAACAAATACCGCATATGAGCAACCAACTCGAACAACTCAAGAAATTCACTACCGTTGTAGCTGACACAGGCGACTTCGGAGCAATCAAAGAATTCACCCCTCAGGACGCAACCACCAACCCTTCCCTCATTCTCAAGGCGGCAGCAATGCCTGAGTACAAGCACCTTGTAGAACAAGCGGTTGCGGAGCAAAAAAGCAATGGTCTCGAAGCGATTCTTGACCGTATCCTTATCCTCTTCGGGTTGGAAATTTTGAAAGTTGTTCCTGGACGTGTCTCAACTGAAGTTGACGCCCGTATGTCCTTCGACACTAAAGGCACCGTTGCTAAGGCTAAGGAACTTATCGCAGCCTACGAGGCTGAAGGAATTTCTAAGGATCGCGTACTCATCAAGATCGCTTCTACATGGGAAGGAATCAAAGCAGCTGAAGAACTAGAAAAAGAAGGCATTCACTGTAACCTCACGCTTCTCTTCTCCTTCGCGCAGGCAGTAGCATGTGCCGAGGCTAAAGTTCAGCTCATCTCTCCATTCGTAGGACGTATCTATGACTGGTACAAGAACGATAGCGGCATCGATTACACTGGCGCCGAAGATCCAGGAGTACAATCCGTCACTAAAATCTACAACTACTACAAGAAGTTTGGATACAATACCGAGATCATGGGAGCGTCCTTCCGAAACAAAAGCCAAATCACCGAACTTGCTGGTTCTGACCTCTTAACAATCGCCCCTGGACTCCTTGCTGAGCTCCAAGATTCAACTGAAGAACTCACTCTCAAACTGAACGAAGCTGATGCCAAAGCATCTGACCTAGAGAAGATTTCCCTTTGTGAAAGCGGCTTCCGTTTCCTCCATAACGAAGACCCTATGGCGATCGAAAAAACAGCTCAAGGCATCCGTGCCTTCTCTGCTGATATTGTTAAACTCGAAAAGCTTATCGAAAGCATCGCAGGATAAGGAACTACTCCTACCCTACTTTTTTCAAACTCAAGGTTGCAAGTCAGCCTTGGGTTTTTTAGTATCTGGGCTTATGAAGATTTTCCTCGTCCTTGCCTCTATGCTGTTGTTCGTCTCTTGCTCGACCTCCATCCCCGAGACTCAGCTCACCTTTCACACCCAGACTCCTCCTGGAGAGTCTCAATCCATGGTTATGGAGCACCTCCATCGTGGGAAAAAAATGAGACTACGCCAGCTTCCCAGCTTTAGCCTCAAAGACATCCAAACCTACCAACCATTTGTAGCCAAAAACGGAACGTACGGAGCAATTTTCAACCTCACTGATATAGCGAAAAGACGCCTTTTTCACCATACTGTAGAAAATCAGGGTTACTACATGGTATCGATCTTCAATGGCGATGTCAGTGAAGCCATTAAAATCGATCGCCCCATTAATGACGGCAAACTCTTAGTATGGGAGAACCTTACCCCAGAAGATATTAGTCAACTAGACTACAGCATCTCTCGCGCTGACGATAGCCCCGAAGAAGCGAGCGCCCGCACGAAAACAGCCAAGAAAAAGCTCAAAGAATACTATAGAAAAGCTAAGAAGTCTGATTAGAGACCTTACTTCATCTTCGCCACTAGGTCGAATTCGATCACGACTTCATTGCGGATTAAATCGTCAGGTTTTCCCTGGTAGACAATTCCCCAATCGTGGCGCTTAATATCAAACTTCGAGCTTAATTTCACCACGCCGTCCGTTTCAGTTACTTGAGCAGGGAACGAGATATTGTTGGTCACCCCTAGCATTGTAAGATTTCCTGATACCGTTTGCGTACCACCTACCGTAGCGCCAAAGCTTGTCACCTCAAATTTAGCAACGGAGAACTCTTCCACTTTAAAAAAGTCTTCGCTCTTAAGGTGCTTGGTAAGCTTCTCGTTCTCCGAATACATACTGGTCATATCAATTGTAAAAGAGCCACTCACAGGCTTGCCATCGACCAACTTGAATTCGCCCTCAGTCTTTTTAAAGCCCCCACTTTTAGACCCCGTAAGCTTTGAGCCTACAAAGGTGATTTTAGAATCATCGGTGAATGAATAAACGAGAGCGGAGGAACCGGCAGAGGCCACTTCTTGAGCCTTACTTACTTGCGCATCTACCGTCGCGTCAGCGGGGTTATCACAGGAAACAAGAACCATAGCGGCTAGCGCTGTCAGGGAATAATTGAACGTTTTCATTATTGGTACATTACCCCATCTCTCACAAATCTCTAGGGAAAACTTCCACTCCCTTCTCTATAGCACTAGACCTATAGCGACCTAGAAATCCCAAGAAAAGTTCAGCGCCACAAAAGGACTAGGATCAAGATCTATCTCCAATCCTGTACGTTCTAGCTCAACCTCGCCCCATAGATTCATTCCCGCAGTAGCATTCAGCGAAAATCCATTACTAAAGCGATATTGCCCTGTCACGAACGCCCTAACGGTATCATAGGAATAAATTTCCCCATCAGCCAATAAGTACTCATCACTGACATAGCGCGTCCCTAAATAGAACGCTAGCCGATCATTATGTTCGTATTCCAAGGATAAGCCAGGACCAAACCTTGACCCTGGAGTCGGCGCTGTCGTTAAGCTCCATTTATCGGAAAATTGCCAATCTAATAAAAGAATAGGAAACAAGGAAAAGTCATCATCTATATCTAGAGTAAAGCCAAACCCTCCTCCAATAGTCAGCTTGTCTATGCCTTGGTAACTCACCCCTGCCAGCCCTGTATAATTCAAGGCTTCACTAAAATCACCTCCCTCTTCGTAGCTAGAAGCTATCGATGCGATAGTAAGCGTAGCCCAATCCTTTTTAAACTTCCAGCGGCTGAACAGCGTGAAACCAAATTCGCTTAAGTCATCTACAAAATACCCCCCCTCAAAAAACTGTTGCCCATAGCTCAAGGAGGCAGCCACTATCAAATTATCTTTCAGTACTAACGGCACTGCTACGCGTAACTCAGTGCTTAGCACCTGAATGTCGCGCCCTCGCTCTGGACTAATCACATTCCCCTCAGTGCTCAGTGAATACGGTGACTCTATAAATTGACCGTAAGAAATCGACCAACTCATCAACCAAAGTAAAAAGACGCGCATAGTAAAAAGCTAAGCTAAACCGATCTCTTTGCAATAAAAGATCCTTCTAAAACAAAGCTGGAATTACCAAGCCTGCGACAAATAGCAGCGCATGATACACAATCAAATCTTTATCCCAAACCTCGCCAAAACTGCGATCATCGCTAGATAGGCAAGAAACGTCGCGAGCCCCGAGAGCGTCATACTCCACCAAAAGTGCATCTTCCCTATACAAAGCGGAAAGATAACAAAGAAAATTAATGAAGGCAGTACGTACCAAAAGGTCGCTATCGAGTAATCTTGTAATCGCTTAGTCGTGCCTCCTTCCGACTCATAGAACATCCAAGCCATAATAATAAGAGTAACAACCGGCAAGGAGCCAATTAGCGCTCCTAAATGTACATTTTTCTTAGAAATTTCCGTAATAAGAACAATGAAACCCGCACTGACTAAAAGTTTAACGAAGTAGAGCATCAAAGCATTATAGAAACTCAATCATCAGAGCGCAAGCTCCCGTATTGGAACACGAGCATTTCAGAAAAGCAGTAACCCTCCAACAAACGGCTCCACTCCTTCCTAAAATACACGGATTGCATTTTCCTTCACAATCCCCCCAACTAATGCTACAGACTAGGAATGGAAATCAACACGCATATCCTTACTAACTTTAATGACGACCTTTCAGCCCTTAAAGGCCGTCTCGACTTCATGGTTAAAACCGTCGAGTCATCGCTGGACCAATGCATTGAAGCGCTTCTTACGGAACAGAAGGAACTCTGTAACACCATTATTGCTGACGATGACGAGATCGATGCCATGCACCATGTCATTGACAGCCACGCCGCTAATATCCTGATGCGCTACAATCCCGTAGCCTCTGACCTCCGTTTTGTAATCTGCTCTATCAGCATTGCTAAAAACCTAGAGCGAATTGCAGACCACGTTGCCGAGATCGCCAAAAATTCACGTAAGGTCCTCAAAAAAGAAGTCATGAGTACAGATGTGAACTACGTCAACGACCTCTTCACTATTGCCCGTACCCAGTTTGAAAACGCTAAAATGGCAATCATCAAGGCCGATCCAGAAATTGCCGAAAAGTGTCTCGATGAAGATAACAAGATGCGAAAGCTGAACAAAAAAATCTCGAAAATCTATGTCGGGATGATGAATGAGCCTAGCAACGACATCAGCGCTTACCTTGCTCTCGTCATGATTGCTCGATCCTTCGAGCGTATCTCTAAGCTCTCCTGCAACATTGCAGAGGAAATTATCTATATCGAAACTGCAGAAGGCGCCAGAGCGTAACCTCAGACGG
>JALZUI010000144.1 GCA_023301545.1 Akkermansiaceae bacterium | reverse complement strand
GGAATTAGCCCAGCGTTGGAAGCTACCAGGATCAGTGATCGCCCTTCTGGAGCATCGTTTTCCGGCTATCTTCGCACAGGAAAAGGTTTCCCTCTCTGATCTAGAAACTTTATCGCAAGCGGTAAAGGAGTTCCCCCTAGAGCTCATTAAAGCACGCCCGATCGAGGAAGCCATATCATCGGCAGGAGGAGTGCGATGGGAGGCCTTAGATCATCAGCTTGCGCTCAGAGATTACCCTGGAGTGTTTGCTTGTGGGGAAATGCTTGATTGGGAAGCTCCTACTGGAGGGTATTTACTGCAAGGCTGCCTGAGCTCTGCCTCGTGGGTGGCACGCTCGCTAAAAGGGTAAAAAAATACAGCCGAGAGAACTCGACTGCACTAGACTTGAATTGGAGGGGGTAAAAGCCCTTACTTAACGACTACAGGAGTGCCGATTTTCACCTTAGCATAAACCTGCTTAACTCCGTCCATCGTGTGGCGGATACATCCGTGGGAGGCCGGGTAGCGAGGAACTCGTCCTTGGTGCATCCCAATTCCTCCATTGGTGAGTCTCATCCAGTAGGGCATATCAGCTCCATCGAACTTTCCTCCTGGAGGAACCTTGTCTTTACGAGAATCGGCATTACCTTTGACGACATTACCTGCGCTATCGAGAATTTTTCCGTAGAGGTTAGACTCCTTGTCGATGATTTTTTCTGTAATATTAAAACTTCCCGTAGGGGTCGGGTGCTCCGCTTTGCCGCTGGCGATTGGGTAATCGAGGATTACGGTATTCGCTCCGTTAAAAAGTTTTCCACGCAGCGTGGTTATGTCGAGCTCGATTCGTGTTTCCGCAGGAGTCGCTAGGGTGTAGGCTTCCTCATTACGGTAAATGTCCCAAGTTTTGAGGTAGTCTTCTCGGTGGGTGAAATTCTCATAAGTTCCCGCTGGGTAAGGGTTCACATAAGCGGGTTCTTTTGCTTCCTCTGGAAGTACTTCTGGTTCAATAGGAGAGCTGAAAAATCCACAACTGGTTAAGAGCATTGCTGCCAGCGAGATTAAGGTAAGTGAGTAAAAAGACTTCATATAGTTACACTGACCCTTATGGAATTTTTAATAATTGCAAGTAGATTTGTCTCAATTAGATCATCCGATTCTCTTTTCCTACTTCCCTTTGTTCTTGAGTGCAGAATGGATACTTATATTCTATGGTTTATCAAAGCGTATTTACTTTAACAATTTAACATTATTTACAAATGAAACGCATAGCTAAAATAATATTCATAATTCTGGGGTCGTTGTTACTGCTGGGCATAGCCATTTTGTTTTGGCCGTTTACTATAGCGGGAGTGATTACCTGGGGAGTATCTCGAAAAGAGTTTAATAGGTGGATTTCATCCTTATTAGCTCTGGTTATAGTTGTGTGGTGGAAGCTGACTACGGGAGGCGGAGTGATTAATATTGGCTTAGACTCGAATCAAGCTTGGCTAGTTCAGGCATTTGAGATGTTGGGAAGCTGGATAATATCAGCGCATTTAGTTGCTTGTGTTGCGCAGTCGATATTCAAATATATTAAAGGTTTTCAATCGAGCATGGACTATGCAAAGCTGAATCCCTAAGTTACCGTGAAAGAGACTCTAAACCAATGACCGCATCTAGCATAGCTCAAATCTTACTTCGCCTTTTCTCATTAAATTGGCTCCTGCTCGGAATCGTTCACAGCTGCCAACTTGCTATCATGATACCTAATATTGGCGGCGGAGAGGGATATGCAATCGCGTTAGTTCAGCTTATTCTGTACATAGTAGCGGCAGTGATCGCTTGGCTCGCAGCGCCGAAAATTTCCAAGCTGGTATCTAAAAATAATGATAGGGAGCTCAACTTAAAGGGGATTACTAGTTATCAGTTGTATTCAACAGCGTTTATTTCATTGGGGTTGTATTTCACGCTGAGTTCATTTTCGAGTGTCTTTAGCTGGATACACTTCTTCGCAATTAACAGGTCAGAATCTTACGGCTTTCATCACGGGGAAGCGCCTTCCTATTATGAATTAACGGAGAGTCTATTAACCGTGATCGCAGGAATTACGGTCATCTTTACTGCGCATGTATGGGCAAGGAAGCTTGTTAGAGTCGAGGAACGCGAATCTGTAAAATACAAATAAATTAGTTTGAGCCTCTTGTGGCTTTTAATTAAAAGTTAGTAATGTTCCTAAAACGTATTCCTCTATCGCTGGCCTTACTTTTGGCTTGGGCTCCAAGTGTTTTTGCAGGGCCTGGTGAAGAGCATCAGCATGCGAGTGAGTTCCGTCATTGGGAGTTGGCGAGTGGTGATCCTGATCGGATTTTTCTGACCTTTCATGGAAACGCGGCCACGAGACGAGCGGTTACTTGGCGTACAGATACAAGTGTAGAGAAGGCGTATGTGGAGGTAGCTCCCGCCCTAGCGGAACCTGGCTTTGATCGTATGGCTAAGCAAATTCCAGCAACTACAGAGCTTGTTGATCTGGCCGAAACGAAGGGTGAAAACCTGAGTGAAGTGCATTACCATTCGGCCATTATGAGCGACCTAGAACCTGATTCACTGTATGCATATAGGGTGGGTGATGGTAAAAAACGCTGGTCAGAATGGATTCAATTTAAAACAGCCGCACAAACTGCAAAACCGTTTAGCTTTATCTATTTTGGCGATGCTCAGAATGATGTGCTCAGTCGTTGGGCGCGGGTGATTCGGATGGCTCACCAGACCGCGCCCCAAGCATCCTTTGCTCTGCACGCAGGAGATTTGATCAATCGAGCGAATTCTGATACGGAATGGGCAGGGTGGTTCAAGGCCGGGAGCTACCTGCACGCGCAGTGGACTGGGATTCCTGTTGTGGGGAACCATGAATACCTACATGGAGCAGGGGCTAAGGAAAGCCAACGTAAGATGTCTATGCTATGGCAACCTCAATTTACTCTTCCTGTTTCCGAAGGGCTCGCTGAGGAATTGCACGAAACAGTCTACACGGTGGAGTATCAGGATGTGCAAATTATAGTGCTGAACTCGATGAAAAGCACCTCTGAACAAACCGCGTATATGGAAGAGCAGTTAAAGAAGCCTGGATTTAATTGGCGCTTCCTCACGTTTCATTACCCGATTTATAGCCCGCGCTTCCGTAGTAAACATGCCTTACCGAAGTCGACGCGTAAGGAATGGAGAGCGCTGATTGCAAAATATAAGGTGGATTGCGTCTTCCAAGGTCACGACCACGCCTACCTTCGTGGGCAGGTTCCCATGCGCTCCGCTCCTGAGAGCGGAGAGGACGAGTTAGAGACGATGTTTGTCGTTTCTGTGAGTGGACCCAAGCAAGGGTCTCCAGAGCCTGAGCACATGGAGAAGTATAAGGAAGAGGGGTTTTCTGCGGTCAGGGTAGCAGCGAATACTCAGTTCTTTCAGGTCATCGAAATTGATGGAAACCAAATGACATACAAGGCGTATACTACCGCGGGTGAACTCTATGATGCAGCGGTGATGGAAAAGGATTTTAAGACGGGGATTAAGACTATGCATCAGATGATTCCAGAGACAGAGGAACGCACCTTTGAGAATACGATCGAATACAGTTCGGACAATCTGAAGTGAGATTCTAATAGAACCGTTAGAAAAGGCTATTCGGTTGACTAGCTGAGGCACGGAGTTTACAAAACGGAATGTCTGAATCTACCCTCGTCGTCTCGCTCACTGTTGATAATGGAAGTGAAGCTTTAGAATTCTATGCTAAGGCTTTTGGTGCTACAGAGCTTTACCGCATCACTGCTCCAGACGGCGCGGTGGCTCAAGCTGAGTTCGTTATCGGGAATAGCCATGTTTACTTATCAGAAGGAGACGCTGACTGGCACGCGCAGTCTATGCCTGAGGGAGGGAGTGCCTCTAACCTGCTAATCCTATGGGTCGATAATTGTGACGAGGCCTTTCAACAAGCCCTAGAGGCTGGGGCGGAGCCTCTGATGGAACCAGAAGATCGATTCTGGGGAATGCGTACAGGAATGGTAAAAGATAAGTACGGCTACCGCTGGAATCTACGCCACACTTTTGAAGAAGTATCGATCGAAGAAATCAAGAAGCGTGCTAAAGCGTTGATGGGAGGTTAAAGCGGGCCTTTTTCCAGTCCGCCGTGGTCATTTAACAGAACCGGGGCATACTAGTAATTCCATCACGGCTGAAGGGCCTGAAGGAGTCCCGAGACCTTGTCAAAATCTTTGATTCCAGGGCTGGATTCGGCTCCAGAGGCGATATCGAGGGCACAAGGACTGACAGTTTGCGCCGCTAGGCGGGCATTGTCAGGAGTGAGGCCCCCAGCGAGCATGATGGAGAGCGCGGGGTGTTTCTTGATTGTTTCACCTGCTAGAGCCCAGTCAATGGTCTCGCCAGTTCCTCCGTAAACTCCAGGGGCGTGAGCGTCTAGGAGGAGGTAAGGGGTGGAGAATTGGTCTAGATTAACGAGGTCAGAAGGGGTAGAGACGCCGAGCGCCTTGATGAAAGGAAGGTTATGTTGAGAGAAGTCAGCGAGGAAATCGTTCGTTTCGTCCCCGTGGAATTGGGCGACATCGATGAGGTCTTGTTCAAAACACCGCAGGACGTATTCGGCGCTGGCATTGACAAAGACTCCTACACGGAGGATTTGGCCTTTGACCGCTGGAGCGTAGGTGACGGCAAGTTCAGGCGAGCAATACCGCTTAGAGCGCTCCCAAAAATTAATTCCTAGGGCATGGACTCCTAGCTCAACGAGCCGATGAGCGTCTGAGGCTTGGGTGATACCACAGATTTTGAGCGAAGGTTGGGTGGGGGAGAAAAAGGAATCAATCATCATAAAAATACGTCGATAGTTATCGACGTATGGAGGGGTAGAAACAAGAGAAAAGGGAACTCGCCCCTATTCTCTCTATGAAAAACCCTTAGTTTTTGTCCATAATTTCTTGAAGCGCCTTGAGGAGCGCGGCCTTTTCCTCGTCGGAGGCATTGGACTCAAGCTTGTTGTTGAGAGCAATGTTAAGGGCTGCATATTGGTTGTGGTAATCGAAGGCCGGGATGGCCTTAGCGCCACGGGTTTGCTTAGAGCTCCCTGTAGAGGTTGCACAGCTGGCGGTGAGCTCAAAACTTTCGTCAAATTTAGGACAATGAATCTTACTGGACGGGATTCCTTTTTCGTCAAGAAGGGCTCGGAGGGTTTCGCGTGATTGGTCTTCGCCGTGGTTCAAGAAGAGGCCTCCAATGACTGGGCTTCGCTCTAAAATCCATTTGACGAGTTCGCCTTGGTCAGCGTGCGCGGAGTAGTTCCCTAGACGGCGTACATTCGCGCGGAGTTTGAAGTTTTGGCCGTGGATACGGATTTCATCTGCGCCGTTTTGGATGAGGCTTCCGACGGTGCCGGGAGATTGGTAACCTACTAGGAGAATAGTACAGTCATCTCTCCACATATTAGCCTTAAGGTGGTGTTGGATACGACCAGCGTCACACATACCACTCGCGGAGATAATGATAGCGCCTGAGGGTACTTTGTTGAGCGTTTTACTCTCATCTACGGATTGAATGAGGCGGAATTGTTCGTGTTTAAAGAGGTTTTCAGGAGCGGTGCCCATGTCGTCTAATTCATTGGCGTGCTTCTGGAAAACGTGGGTTACCTTTTTGGCTAATGGGGAATCTAGATAAACAGTGGCGCCTTTGAGGTCTCCTTGCTCGAGCATTACTCCGATGTCGTGAAGAAGCTCTTGGCTACGCTCGACGGCGAAGGCTGGAATAACGACGTTACCGCCTAGGGCAAGACCATCTATAAGTTCCTTACGGAGAGCCTTACGACGTCCCTCTAGGGTGTAGTCGTCACGGTCACGGTTTCCGTAGGTCGATTCACAGATTAGGTAATCATATCCTTCAGGTGCATCAGGCTCTGGGTGAAAGACTTTTTCATCTGGCCCAAGATCGCCTGAGAAGAGGAGGCGGAGGGGACAGTCTGCTCCTTCTTCTCCTGAGATTTTGACTTCCGCACTAGCGGACCCGATGATGTGACCTGCATTCCAATAACGGACTTCGATGCCCTCTGCGGGAGAAAACCAAGTTTCATAATCCACAGTTTCGATGAGCGCGAGGGCAGCCTCTGCATCAGCGGTAGTATAGAGCGGAGTGACCTCAGGGAGACCACGTCGGCGATTTTTCTTATTCTTTCGCTCGGTATTAGATTCTTGGATCGCAGCGCCGTCACGGAGGAGGTATTCGAGTAGTTCTCCTGTACTACGAGTACAGTAAATAGGCCCGTTAAAGTCTTGGTTAACTAGCTTAGGGATGAGCCCGCTGTGGTCGATGTGAGCGTGCGTCAAGATTAGAAAATCTTGTTGAGCAGGAGTGAAGGGGAAAGGCTCGTAGTTGAGTTTAACTGCGGTCTTGTTCCCTTGGAAAAGTCCACAATCAATGAGGAAAGAACTGTTTTTAGTATCGAGTCGGGAGCATGAACCAGTGACGGTTCCTGCTGCTCCACAAAAAGTTAGTGAGGCCATATAGTGAAAATTTAAAGGATTTCACGTAAATGACAAACAAAAAGAAAACGCTTTCCTCTCAGAGAGCGTTTTTCATTAGAAATGAATCAGGAGCCTTATTGATTGGAAGAATTGCCGATAAGCGCTTTTGTGACTCCTATAGCAGTGGTGGTGACGGCACCTGCGACCTTGAGAGGAGCTGTGATAGGAGATGCAAGGGAGGCGCAGGAGGTGAAGAGGGTTGCAGAGAGGAGGGCCAAGAAGGTAAGGGTGTATTTCATATGAATTCTTATTAATTAAAATTTGGAGAGGATGGAAGTAAATTTAAGTTTTAAAATCCACTTGAAGTCCCAGCTTCTGAGATTACGATCTGATATGGATATTGATTATCAGGTTGTTGTAGATAAAAACGGCAAGCCCTTAAGTGCCTTAATTAATTGGGCAGATTTTGAAAAAATTAGTAGGTTATTGGAACTTGGAAAAGAGGGTTTTTCATTCAGCAATGACAATTCTGAGCAAATACCCCCCCCCGCAGAGGGAGATGATAACGTGGAATCTCCAGCTCAATATAAAGAAGGGGGCGATTATAAGCCTTTATCTAAAATTGGAGTGGACTTACCGGAATCTCTAGACCGTAAACACGAGGCAAAGGATAAGCCTGTGATTCCCAAACCAGAGGAACACACGATCAGGTTAGGGAAGCGCATTCGCTAATTAATAGGCTCAATATAAATTAAGGCGCCTATATTATACTAAAACCCCACTGCCAAGCAGTGGGGTTTTAGTATATTCTCAGCTAGAGAACGGTTTAAGCAACTTCTTGGATTTCGTCTTCGCCAAAAAGTTCGATGAAAGCTGCAGGAGCATGTACTTGAAGCCATCCATAAATGTCATCTTCGCAGAGGATAATTAAGTCTTCGTTGGCAAGGCTTGTAGTGCCGTAGCCATTAGCCATTTTAGCGTCGAGACCAATGCAATGAAGAAGGTGATTTCCGTTATCTGCAAAGTAGAGGGTCTCGGTGATTGCATCGTTCTGTGATGACCACTCGGCTAGGGGAGTCAGGTCGGATGTATTGTAAGGGGTTTGGTCGATAATCTTTTCCATATTTTAGTCTTCTTGCCTGTATGGACAGGTAGAAGACGAAGTGAGTCACAGAAAGATTAAGAAATTATGAAAAATAATCTAAAGTTTGCCAGGCTAGCTATCCCAGCTCCGTTCATCAAGGCCGAATATACGACTGCCTGGCTTACGTTGGATATAGGCGAAGGACCATTGGAGAAGGACGCTCAACTTATTACGGAAGCCAACGAGAAAGAGAATGTGGATGAATAACCATGCGAGCCAGCCGATTTTGCCTTTGAGCTTGAACTTGCCACCGTCTACTACGGCGTAATTTCGGCCTACGATGGCCATAATGCCCTTATCCCAATAACGAAACTGTGGGCGCAGATCGAGTTTTTGTGCGGCGTATGGGCTGGATTCCATCTTGGATTCTTCCATGATTACATTGGCCACGTGAGCACCCATTTGTGTTGCGGCTGGGGCTAGGCCAGGGACCTCTACTCCTCCTTGATCCTTGCAGTGAGCGACATCTCCAGCGACGAAAATGTTGGGGTGATTAGGAATGGAAAGGTCAGGATTGACGATGATTCGTCCTGAACGGTCTTTGTCTACATCTAGGCACTTGGTTACCCGGCTGGCTTGTACTCCTGCGGCCCAGATAATGGTTTCGGCCTCGATGGGCTCACCCTCACGTAGACAGACTTTACCAGCGCTGACGTCAACGACACGGTTGTTGAGCATGATTTCGACTCCGACACTTTCTAGATACTCACGCGCGGATTCGGACTGCTCTGGCGAAAAGGCTTTGAGGATGCGGTCTCCAGATTGAACAACGATGGTTCTTAGGTTAGATGGGTCAATATTGCGAAAATCTGAAGTCAAGGCGTGTTGGGCTAAGTCTTCAAAGGCGCCTGCAAGCTCTACTCCTGTAGGTCCAGCTCCGACAATGACCACGGTCATGAGGCGTTTTTGTTCTTCTACGTCATCTGTGATCTCTGCTTGCTCGAGGGCGTTGAGCACGCGTTGGCGGATGCGATAGGCGTCTTTCAGGTTTTTTAACCCCACGGTGTGCTTTTCCCACTCGGCATTGCCAAACCACGAGGTTCGGGTGCCGGAGGCAATGAGGAGGTAGTCGTATTCGTAAAGGCGTTCTTTCCCTTGTACCACTTTTTGCTCGGGTTTGATGTCGTAAGCGTGATCAAGAAAGACGGAAATGTTTTTAGCGTTAGACATGATTCCTCGTAGGGAACGAGCGATGTCACTAGCGGTAAGAGTTGCTGAAGCGAGTTGGTAAAGTAGGGGCTGGAACAGGTGGTGATTCTGTTTGTCGAGAAGCGTGACCTCGAAATTTTTGTTGTTTGCTAGACTTCGAGCACAAGCTAGCCCTGCGAAACCGCCACCTATAATTACTACTTTTTTAGCCATTAGAGATCTAAGTTAGAAAGTAAGGATGAAAAGACAATGCTTTATGCATAAAAAAAGAACTCTTGTCTGGAGAGTCCTTTTTCTAAGTGTTACTGCGGGTAATGAGAAGCCTAAGTGCCGTCTGCTAGTCGAGCGGCTAAGGACTGAGGTAGATTTTGTTCTACAATTCTGGCCTGGGTCTTCTCTAGGTCATACTCTAGTCGGTAGATATTAACGATAGATTGGTCAGAGTCATATATCGCGTAACTTGCCCGCCAGTCACCATCGCGAGGTTGGCCGACAGAACCGATGTTAATCAGGTACTTTTTGTCCGGTTCGATCTGTACGTGGTAATCATTAACAGATGAGACGGTAGCATCTTTGATGTAGATTTGTGGAACGTGGGAGTGTCCAACGAAGCAGAGTTGCGTGAATTGGTAAGCCATACATGCAGTAGCATCAAATTTATTGGTGATGTAGTGCCACTGTTGCGGTTGGTCCAGTGAGGAGTGAACAATAGTGAAGTTATCGATTTGTTTCACATATCGGAGCTTAAGAAGCCATTCACGTTGTTCCTCGGAAAGTTGATTATATGTCCATTCTTGAGCTTCACGCGCAATTGGGTTGGTATTGCCCGCTGATCCAAGTTGAGCAGAGTCCTCGTCATGGTTACCTTTGACGACAGGGCAGTCCATGGATTGAATCTTTTCTAGGCATTCTAGTGGATTGCCGCCGTAGCCGACAATGTCACCAAGACACGCGTAGAAATCACAACCTTGCTCTTCCGCGTGGGCTAGAACAGTGTTGAGAGCCTCAAGATTGGCATGAATATCTCCGAAAATGGCGTATCTCATATATTAAATCTGTAATCTTTCGTTAATTAATTAGATTTAATTGATTGTGGTGTCGAGTCTTTACTTAGTATTAAGTGAAATTTTTCACACTCCACGCATTATTGAAATTTCAGAGAGGGAAATCATCGAATCGATAATCTGATCTCTAGGTGCGTTTTTGAGTGTGTCGATCGTGATCGCACGGCTTAGGTCGAAGCGTCCTGATTTAGTACGCCGCAGAGCGCTAAGGTGAGCTCCACAGCCTAGATCTTGACCTATGTCATGGGCGTAGGTACGGACGTAAAAGCCCTTGGTGCATTCAACTACGAAATCGACCTCAGGGAGCTCCGTACGTGAAATTTGGTAATCCATGACTTTAACGGGGCGCGGGGCACGTTTTACTTCTTTCCCTTGTCGTGCTAGTTTGTAGAGAGGAACTCCATCTTTTTTGATCGCAGAGACCATGGGGGGGATTTGCTCAAAGGCGCCTACGTATTCATTAAAGGCATCGTCGATTTGGGCATCGGTAAAGTCGGGGACTTCCTTAGTTTCCAAAAATTCGCCTTCTTTATCTTGCGAGCTCGTTGTGGCTCCTAGGGTCATCGTTCCCTCGTAGGTCTTGTCTTCTGCCATCAGGAGGTCAGAGAGCTTAGTCCCTTTACCAATAACGAGGATCAGCAGGCCAGTTGCCATTGGGTCTAGGGTGCCGCAATGTCCGATCTTTTTCATGTTGAGCGCGCGACGCGCAATGGCGACAACATCGTGAGAGGTCATTTCTTGCGCCTTGTCAATGAGAAGGACGCCGCTGGGGTTGAGGTCGGGAGGATTTTGCATGTGTGCGTGAAAGGGTTGGGGCGGGTTTTCTTATAGAGCCTTTTGGATCTCCGCAAGAACTAGTTGCGCGCAATTTTCGAGTTGATCGTTAATGGCGGCTCCTGCAGCCATGCGGTGGCCTCCTCCGCCGAAGTGGGCGCAGATTTTGGAGACGTCTACGTTTTCATCTTTGGATCTCATAGATAGCCTTACAATGCCTGAGGGGGCTTCCTCTAAGGTGAAGCAGACGCGAACTCCTGCGATGCCGCGGAGGAGATCCATAAGTCCTTCCATATCACCAGCTTGCACCCCTACTTTTTCCTGATCAGCGTGCGAGACTTGCCAATGAGAAACTTGTCCTTGGTGGGCTAAATGAAAGCTCTGGAGGCATTCGCGTAGAATTTCTACGCGGCGGACATTATGGTTGAAGTAGGTTAGGGAATTGAGATTCGCAACATTGGCGCCTTTTGCTACTAGGTTCGCCATTGTTTGGTAGGTTTTAGCGGAGGAGTTGGAGTATTGTAGAGAACCCGTGTCTGTAGAGATGGCGACGTAGAGGTTGTCTCGCGCTTGGTCAGGGAGGGGGAAATCATTGGCCTCGATGAGCTCGCATAAGATTTCACCAGTGGCGGCCGCGGTGGGGGTTAAAATGAGGGAGTCACCGTACTGTTCATTGGTGATGTGATGGTCGATGGTGAGTACGTGGTCCGCGCTGATGTGGGCGATCGTTTCGGCTCCTAGTCGTTCGATGGTGGCGCAGTCTAGGGCGATGAGGAGGTCGGCGCTGACGGGGGAGGTCAGAGGGTGGATTCGGCATTCGGCGCGCTCTAGGAAGGTTAGGTATTGAGGAACCTCATCGCGGTTATAACAGGTGACGTCTTTGCCCAGTGCTTGCAGTGAGGCGGCGAGAGCTAGGCATGATCCGATCGCGTCGCCATCTGGGCGGTAGTGAGCGATAATAATGATGGAGGAGGCTTCATTAATGAGTTTGCCAGCATCGGTATAGTTGATCTCGGCGGAGGTTCTGGGGGATAGTTTCATATGAAAAAGATAGGCTTAGAATACTGGGTGCTTCGAGCTTAAAAAACGGATAAACGCAAGTGAGCGAAAGGTGTTTACGAATCAAAAGAAGGAATGAGCTCAGTCTCGCACCATTGATTGACGGTTTCCGCGAAGGCGGGGTAAGTTACGTCACGAAAAGGTTCATGAAGGGCGTAGGCGATTTCCTGGTACTGGAGGTTTTTCCAGTTAAGTGAGATGAAGAATTCTTTGGCGTAGGCCGTAGGCGTGACAGAGTCTTCTGCGCCTTGGGTGAGGAGAATGGGAAGATTAAGCTCTCTTGCGGAAGCCTCCCTTAATACGTCCTTGGCAGATTGGATGAGGGCGAGCCCCCAGCGGAGGGAAATCCGCTTGTGAAAGAGAGGGTTGCTTTTGGGGTGGCGGGAAGATGGTCGACGACAGTGGATGCGTTTGACCTTAGTGGAAATCGTGAGGCGGGGCGCGAGTTTTTCTAGGAATTGTAAAAGGGTGATGCCTAGTGCTGTTTTCCTGCGTGCAGGGTGGAGGAGCGGGCCGTTGATCCAGGCGAAGCGGTAAGGAAAGTCGCTGCGGATGAGCTCTCTTAAGGCGAGTTGCCCTCCCATGGAGTGGGCAAGAAGCCCGAGGGGGAGGTCAGGGTGCGCTTGTTGGATATGATCGCGGGCGTGGGCGATGAACTCTGCTGCGACCGAGAGAGAAGGGATGTCTCCGCGAGCTCCAGAGGTTTCTCCATGTCCAGGGAGGTCGATGCCATGGATGAGGATTCCATGTTGGCAAAAGATCTGCGCGATAGAATGGTAGCGTGCGCAGAAATCGCCTTGGCCGTGGATGAGTACCGCACAGGCACGGATTTCACCCTCGGGAGTGAAGGTGGTGGCTCGCGCATTATAATTCGCGATGGAATGTTTGGTGGTCGAGGTCTGCATCGTCGTGCGTGATTGTAGAATCTTAATCTAATCAAGAAATGCTCTGAGAATAATGGTTGCCACGAGCTAGCTGGCAAGTTAATTGATGGGTATGGAAAAACTATTTCGGTTAATGCAAAGCAATGGTGAGCTGACTGCAGATGATCTCTCGCGGCGGACGGGGTTATCTGTTGAGGAAGTTCGTGCTCAGATTGCGGAGTGGAAGGAGCAAGGAGTAATCCGAGGCCGCCAATGGGTGATTCACAACGATAAGGTCCAAAATCGCCGTATCAAGGCGCTGATCGAGGTGAAGATTAAACCTGAGGCTGGTGGAGGTTATGACCGTTTGGCTAATCGCATTGCTCGCTTTGACCAAGTGATTTCCTGTTCTCTTTATAGTGGTTCCTATGACCTCCTCCTAGAGGTTGAAGTCGACGATTCATTACAGGTGGCCACTTTTGTATTTGATACGCTCTCTAAAATCGAAGGGGTGATTTCGACCCAGACCCACTTTACCCTGAAGTCCTATAAACATAATGGCATCCAGTTTGAAGGGGATGAAGATGAAGAACGCTTACCTGTTGCTCCGTGAATTATTCTTCGAAAATTTCTGAAACCGTAGGGGCGATTCCTCGTTCTGGCATTCGTGACTTCTTTGAGCTCGTTATTGGGCGCGATGATGTGATTTCGCTGGGAGTGGGAGAGCCAGACTTTAAGACGCCTTGGAATATCCGCGAAGCCGCAATTTATTCCCTAGAAAAAGGGCAGACAAGTTACACTTCTAATATGGGGTTACTGAGCCTACGGAAGTCTATTTCGCGATATGTTAAGGATCTGTTCAAAGCGGATTATTCGCCAGAGAGTGAAATCCTCGTGACGGTAGGTGTCTCTGAGGCGATGGATTTAGCCCTGCGTGCGCTTTGTAATCCTGGGGACGAAGTGATTTATCATGAGCCTTGCTATGTATCGTACAGTCCAAGTATTGCGATGACTCATGCCATTCCAGTGGTGGTAGAAACTAAGAAGGAGTATAACTTTGCGGTTCAAGCAGAAGATATTGCCGCTAAGATTACGCCGAAAAGTAAGGTTTTAATTCTCAATTATCCTACGAACCCGACAGGTGCTGTCGCTAGTCCGGAGGAGCTGGAAGCGATTGCAAAAGTGGCCGTGGAAAATGACCTGATTGTACTGGCTGATGAGATTTACAGTGAATTGACTTATGAAGGTGACCCAGGCCTTAGCATCGTGCAAATGCCGGGTATGCGCGAGCGCACGATCCTCCTACATGGTTTTTCTAAGGCTTTTGCGATGACAGGATTCCGCATGGGATATGCCTGCGCACCTCCAGAGCTGATTGAGGCGATGATGAAGATCCACCAATATGCGATGCTCTGTGCTCCAATTACGAGCCAAGCGGCCGCTCTAGAGGCTCTAGAGCGTGGTGGTCCAGCGGTAGAGGAGATGAAGGTGAATTACGAAATGCGCCGTGACTATATGGTCCGCCGTCTCAATGAAATGGGGCTGGATTGTCACTCTCCAGGAGGGGCCTTCTACGTTTTTCCTGACATTACTCGATACGGATTGAGCAGTCATGAGTTCGCTATTCGTCTGCTTGAAGAAGAGGATGTCGCTGCTGTCCCCGGAACAGCCTTCGGCGAGTGTGGAGAAGGATTCCTACGCTGTTGCTATGCGACGGCCTTCGATCAGTTAGAGATTGCGATGGATCGCATGGAGAGCTTTGTTGGGCGCTTAGTAAAGCAGGCCTAAATCAGAGTGCGGAGAGGGCGTCGTCGACGATCTGCTGCATCTGGGGCTCTTGCTCGCTGAGAAGCTTGACGAGTTGGAGCTGATTGCGGGCACGATCGAGATTTTGCGAATCGTAGGAGACTCGGAAGTATTGGTCTCCTACGAGATAATCAGCGAGGAATCGCAGTGCTAGTTCGAGGGTGATGAGCTTGGCTGAGAATACAAGGTGCGCGATTTCTGTTTTTGTAAGGCTCGCTCCTGCCGTTTCCAGATAGCCTCTAGTTAGTCCCTCAAAGATATCGAGGCGACATTCGACCTTACTGACACTATCGGACTCTGAAGCGCTATTTACAGAGGTGCGAACGAGATCGCCAAAATCATAGAGCACCGTTCCAGGCATAACGGTATCGAGGTCGATAACGCAGACCGCCTTTTGGGTGTCTTTATCAAAGAGGACGTTCGAAATTTTAGTGTCATTGTGCGTGATCCTAGTAGGGAGCTCGCCGTTGGTACGAAGCGCTTCTAAAGTGTTAATCCAGGGGCGGCAACGATCAATAAAGGAGAACTCATCTTCTAACTGGCTGGCTCGCTGTAGCTTGTCAGCATCACGGGCTTGGTCGAAGGCTTCAAGGCGCTTAGGCGTGTGATGGAAATCGGGAATTGTTTCGCTTAGAGAGGAGCCGTCTAGATCTTGGAGCTGAGTGAGAAATGCTCCAAAGGCGCTCCCTGCTTGATACGCTTGCTCAGCGGTGTCGACTTGTTCGTGTCCTACACAATCATAGAGGTAGTTGAAGGCTCTCCACAACCCGCCCTCGCTATCGAGAACAAAGTTGGCTCCGTCTAGAGTAGGGAGTAAGTGAAGGTTTCGCGCAGTGGGAGCATTTGTTTTAAGGTGTTCAGTAACCTTGTGAATGTTGCTCATTACCAACTCTGGTTTCGTGAAAACTGCAGTATTGACCCGTTGTAGAACCAATTTACCTTCGCCTGTGATATCGACGAGATAGGTCGCATTAATCAGCCCTCCATGTAGGGTTTCTACAGAGATTACTTTACCATTCGTAACATACTGAGGCGCAAGTTGGTCGAGGGCGGCTGAATGATTCATGAGGGGGTAGGTTAGGAGTTGTGGGTTGCTTCTGCAAGCTTTCAGAGAGTGTATTAACGGAGCAGTCTCCCTCTTACCAGTTTTATGGGTTGTATTTTTTTAGAACATGTGCAGGTTCTCTTTAGATTCGAATTTTTATAGTTGCGATGAAGAAAATTGATACCCGTTCAATGGCTAAACGCCTTTTTAGTACTCTCCTTCTCTGGGGAATTGTAGCAGCTGTGTTGTTGAGTGGTCAGGTCTCGCTGGTTGTTGGAACGGTTATCGTCCTTACCGTTCTTGGATCAGTCGAGTATGTTATGATCACGCGCTCGACTCCTGGGCATAAAAGGCGCTTGGGGAGCTTTGCTATCGCAGTTATTTACCTCCTCTGGTTGGCTTACGAGCTGGTCTCAACTAATAATAACAATGAAATCATACACAAGCAGAATGATTTTTCTCCGGAGATGATTTGTCTCTTGTTGACCCTGTTTGTCGCTTTTCTCATGACCTTGTGGAAGGAGATTCGCGGCATGGATTCGATCAATGCGGTCGCTACGAATGTCCTGGGCTTCATATATATCCCTATTCTTTTTGGCGGGTTCATGATGCGCTTGGCCTTTCTCCCTCCTGTCACCACCGTTTCTAGCCCTGAGATTTCAGGGGTTTGGTTACTCCTCTTTGTTGCGATTGTGACAAAATTTACAGACATGGGAGCCTACCTCACTGGTACGCTCTTCGGTTCTACCAAGATGATCAAGCACATTAGCCCCGGTAAGACGTGGGAGGGGACGATTGGCTCCTTCGCCGTTGCCCAAGGTGGTGCCTTTGGAGTTTGTTTTTTGGCGGGAGATCGTCTGGATTGGATGGGGGAGTGGTGGAATATTCTCATCCTAGGAGTTCTGATTTCAATCGCCGCTATTATTGGTGACCTCGCGGAATCGATTCTGAAACGGAGTGTCGAGACCAAAGATTCAGGTGGCATGCTTCCTGGTATAGGAGGAGTTTTGGATTTGATCGATTCGATCTGTTTTGCTGCTCCAGTAGCGTACTTTTACCTCTACTTTACTGCGATTCATTAAGCGCTTATGCCAGAGGTACTATCTACAGGGATAAATGGTAAATTTCGCTTCTGGTTAAAGGCGCTGGCTCCCGTCTTCGCTGTTTTAATCTTTTGGGTGGGGGTTCAAAATGCCTGGCTAGCGATTTTAGCATATCACGCCC
Source organism: Akkermansiaceae bacterium (assembly GCA_023301545.1). Lineage (GTDB taxonomy): Bacteria > Verrucomicrobiota > Verrucomicrobiia > Verrucomicrobiales > Akkermansiaceae > WTJZ01. The sequence continues at coordinate 11,545 of JALZUI010000144.1, read as the reverse complement.
AAATTATTGCTTGGGCTCTGGTTGAGAAACGGAAAATGCCTTTAGGTAGTTTGCAGGAGTGTAGCTGGTTTGTCTTCCCTGCAATAGGAGTTGGCTTCATATCGTATTTTTTAATCCCGCTTTTCACCAAAGTAGAAGTGTCGCACTGGCTTTCAGATTATGGATTACAAGGAGCTTCGTTTGCTCTCATGGTTGGATACTTTGGTCTAATTCACCCTTTTATCGAGCAACGGCATTGGAGGCTTTTGTGTAAAGAGTCCTCTTGGGCGCATGCCTTGTTTGCTGGATATCATACGATTGTATTGGCGAGCTTGATGCCGTGGTTCTGGGTATTAGCTGCTTTTGTTATCTTATGGGTGGCTAGTTTATATTGGGATTGGCTCTATCGCAGAGGGCAGGGGATATTAGCTCCTTATTTAGTACATCTCTTTGCTGATTTCGGGCTAATTGTAGCAGTTTATGCTCTCATTGTAACCTAGTGGTTACAGACCTTTTAAAACCGCCTTTACGCTTAGTTCGTGAATAATTGAGTTGTTTTTACTGATTGGCTGTTATAAGTAAAACTTCTTTTACGATTATGGACAAAGCGCGGATTAAACAATATAACTCGGACATAGCTTCCTGGTTATCGAAACAAAGTTTTTTATATCAGATATTTAACTCTTTTCGTATTGTTGGAGCTGGAGTGAGTGGCTTTGCATACTTTTTTGGCGTTTTAGTAAAACTTACTTTCTTGTGTCTCATTCTCGGTATTATTGCCTTTTTCTATGTTGCCCGTAAGCATAACGATAAGAGCTACTCTGATAATTTAGCTTCTAAAGCTATGCAGTCATTGAAAGCTGAAGAAGTCAAAATGAGTAAGGTCAAAGGTGGTACTTTTGCCTCCTCTGAAATAGCAGATTTCCGTGCTATTGGCTCGGCTAATAGCTTTTTCGATCGACTAAGAGCCTTCGGTCTTCGTATGGATGTCGGGAACCTAGTCTTTAAAAAGGGCGCTTACAAAACTCCCTCAGTCTTTTGTAATAAAATGGAAGTCGACCTGAAAGTGAGCGCGACAGCTGCAAATGCGGATATGTACCAACCGCTTTTTAGAATGGATGATTGGTTCCGTTTCAGCACAATGACAGTACAGTCCTTCAATTGTAATTGGGGGTATTCGACCAACTCCAAGGGCTCGATCAGGGACTCCAAGATGGAACTCAGAAGGAGTGATCGCGGTTGTGAAATTTTACTTAAAGGTGGTACGCTAAACTATTCATGGCTTAAGGAGGTCCGAATCGTGAAAATGAAAATGGTGGCTGGTCCATCAGGCTTTGCTATTACTGCCGCCGAATTTAAGCGTGGAGATGCGATTTTCACACTGAAAATGGGAGTCGAAGAGTTTGGAGAAAACCCGTTAGTTAGAGGAGTCGGTGAAATTGTGAATGGTGATATTCATGAATTGATCCGTGAGGAGTTCGTTCCTTACATTGACGGAGTCGTTGATAGTTCTTACGAGTTTTCAGGTTCTCCCAATTCTCTTAACGGATTAGATTTTCGCTTCTCCCCTCTGAACCCTACAGACGAAACCCCAGAGGTTCCTGGTAAGCGTGCAGATCCGTATTTTCGTTTTACTTATAAGCTCCCGATCATCCACGCGCTAGGTGCAGTTGACCGCACAATTAACTACCGTTCGTTGAAGTTTGTTGATAACCAGTGGGAGCTTGAAATCCGCAATGGTGAAATCTACGCCCGTGATGTGCGTCTTATTGATGCATTGGAGGAGGTAGAGATTAGCACACAATTCGCTCTCAAAGAGCCTCAAGAAGCCTATATCGCCGGGGTCTTAGATGCTATGAGACCTGGTGATTATATTAGATTGATGGAACGTCCATGGCTGCGTGAAGAGGGCTTGAGAATTATTGAACAGAAGAAATCCTTAGGAGACGCACAAGGGGTTTCTTCCCTTACTCGGGAGGATTATTTCAAACTTCTGAAAAGTGAGCGACACTTTTATGGTGAATGTACGATTAAGGTTCACGAGGAGTCCTTCCTCGGAAAAGAAGTCATTCAAGATACTTACCCGCCTAATGAAGATGGAGTGAGAGTTATCAAGGTTCCACTTGACGGACATATAAAAACGTTAACCCGTCCGGCTACTAATGACCTTTATTTCCTTAGTCATAAGATTAAGTAGGAAGCCAACTCCTACACTAGATTCGATTCTACAGGAAATTAAGACAAAGGTCGAAAAAGTAGGCGCTTATAACAACATGAAAGCAATTCTAGGTTTAGCCCTTTTGTCCACTGCAGCGATGGCTCTAGAGACTCCGGTTTCTCAGATCCAGACCCTGACAACTTCAGTCGGGGAAGCGTCGGATAGCATCGCATCCACTCCCAAAGTGCATAAAGTCACAACTGAGAAGGCTGATGATTGCATCTACCACCAAGCGGCCTGGCTCGGAGTACTCGGAGACCCTATTGAAGGTGCAATGCAAGCCCAGCTCGACCTAGAATCAGGATTAGTGCTTAAGTACATCGCTCCCAACAGCCCTGCAGCTAAAGCTGGGTTACAAAAGTTTGACATTATCCGCAGCGTCAATTCCCAGCCCGTTAAAGATCAAGCGAGTCTTAAAAAAGCGATCCAAAGCCTAGAGTCTCATACTCCTGCAATGCTCTCTGTTTACTCCAAAGGGCAAGAGCGAGAGGTTAAGGTGAAGCTCTGTGAGCGTCCTAAACGTAAACAGGTAGTTGCCGGAGACCCAAGATCACAACCTTCCATTGATCGTTTAAAAAACATGATGAAAGCTAGTGGAGAACGAGCGTCGGCCGATAGTATTAGTGATCTTGGAGGGCGGATTAAGCAGGTTTTACAAGGTATCACTGCTGATTTAAATATAGAAGCCACCAGCTCCGTTCAGCTCCGTGATGAGCAGGGGAGTGTCGAGATTCACACCATTAACAACGAGAAAAATGTTACGGTGCGTGACGCCCAAGACCAAATTAAATTCGAAGGCCCCTGGAATGGAGCAGAGGATTACGCTGAAGCGCCTGAGGGAATCAAAAAGCGCATTGATGGCATAGGACTCAACATGCCGAAAATTAATGAGTACGTCCAAGATTTAAGTAATAAGTAACAACCTTCTAGTCGTAAAGTCGGCTAGAATGAATTTTTAGAGGAAAAGTGATTTATTTATAATCACACTAACGTATGGATAGATTAGTTCGCGGTCGTGATTCGATCCACCTGTTTGTTTAGTCGCTATGTCCTCCTTCGATCTTGATATTCCCATTACTTTTAAGCATCGTATCCGCTTTGCTAAAAATGTTTTAGACATCCACAACCCTGTGTTGGGAGAGCTTTTCCCTACGGGAGAGGAGGCTAAATTGATCGTTTTTATTGAGAACGAGATCCTCAATCACTTTCCCGAGATAGAGTCCGAATTGTCGGATTGGCTTAGCGCACAGCCTCAATTGAGCCTTACTGCGGTTGTTAAGGCCGAAGGTGGGGAGTACTGTAAGCGCTCTGAACTGGTCTGTCGTGAGGTTATGGATGCGATAGAGCTCCATAAGATAGATCGCCATTCCTACGTCTGGGTTATCGGTGGAGGCGCCTTTCTCGACGTCGTAGGCTTTGCGGCAGCCACAGCGCATCGAGGCATTAGGCTCGTACGTTTTCCCACTACAACTCTTTCACAGGATGATTCTGGCGTTGGGGTCAAAAATGGAATCAACCTCTACCAAAAGAAAAACTTCCTCGGTACCTTTGCTGTTCCTTATGCCGTGGTCAATGACTTCCGCTTTCTCTACACCCAGCCCCCACAACTCTGTAGGGATGGCTTGGTAGAAGCTGTTAAGGTAGCCTTGGTCAAAGATCCCGAATTCTTCAGCTGGATAGAGGAGCATCTCAGTGAACTCTCCGCCTTGACCCCTGCGATTTTAGAGGAATGCGTTACGCGCTCTGCTACCTTGCATGCCCGACACATCGCCTTAGGGGGAGATCCTTTTGAGATGGGTTCGAGCCGTCCTCTAGATTACGGTCATTGGGCTGCACATAAGGCTGAGCAACTTTCTGAGTTCGCCCTTAGTCATTCCCGTGCCGTTTCCGTAGGGATCGCGCTTGATACTCTCTACGCCTCTAAGCAAGGCCACCTCTGTTCGGCACAGGTCGAGCAAGTTTTCCGTGTTCTCCGAGGGCTTCACTTACCTCTATGGGATGACTCTTTTGGGCTGCGTAATGAAAGCGGTAAGCTACTCCTACTTGATGGTTTAGATGAGTTCCGCGAACACCTCGGGGGACGATTAACCATTATGCTCCTACGTGAACTAGGTACAGGCTTCGACGTCCACGAAATCGATCACGAACTGATGGAAGAATGCGTTATGGCTTTAGAAAATTTACCACGTTAGTCCCCACTGTTTAAATGAGAGGTAAAAGACAAGTTTCGAGTTTTATGACCTGGTTAATCACTGGAATGCTAACTTCTCTGCGTGTTGCCGTTTTTTCTATGTTTTTGGCAAAAAATTGATAGCCCTATATGGCGCATGCAGTTGAGTTTACCTATTGGTTTTGTCTTGGGTTATCTAGCGATGTTTTTCTTTTTCTACATCGCTTCAGGCTTAGAGGTCAGTTGGATTGATTGAGGCGCTTTATTTGGTTGTTTACTAGGGGGGCTGTACGGTTTTTTGACAGCGACGATAGCTTGGTTTGTGTCAGCTAGGGATAATAAGAGAGCCTCAACAATACTTTAAGTAATTAAACTTAGTAACGACTATGCCTGTAATCAATCTCACAACTCAAATCGATTGCCCCATAGGTGTGGCGTTCGACTTAGCTCGTAGTATTGATCTTCACGAAGAATCGACAGCTCAGACAAATGAGAAGGCGGTCGCGGGTCGGACTAGTGGCTTAATCAGCTTGGGTGAGAGTGTTACCTGGGAAGCTCGGCATTTTGGAGTGCGGCAGCGTTTATCTACCAAAATTACGGAATTTGAATACCCTTACCATTTTCGTGATTCTATGGAGAACGGGGCGTTTGCGAGATTTGATCACGATCACAATTTTTCAGAAGTTGGGGGTGTGACGTTGATGGTTGATCGGTTCGACTATACCTCGCCATTTGGCTTAGCTGGGCGGATTGCGGATTCATTATTCCTACAACGGTATATGAAGAGGCTGTTAGTTATCAGGAATGAATTGATTCGCAAGGTTGCGGAGTCTAACCCAAGCATATACTTAAATAGATAATGAGTTTAATATTCGTTGTTTTAGTCGCCTTGGGTCTGTTTTTGATTTCTGAATTTTTACTTTGGCTAGTTTTTAGTGATCAATTCCCCTCTAAAATTTTAACGGTTATTAAGGCTTCTTATGAGCGAGGTGTACTAGTGTTTCCAAAACATCTCACATGAAAACTTATAGAATATATACGGTCGCTTTAATGACCATAGGCTCCTTGACAGAGTAGTGTGAAAAACTATGATCATATGGCAGGAAAAGCTTTTTAAATGAACTCTACGCTACTCAAATCTCGCCTTATTCTCGTTACTGTATTTTCTGTTTTATGCTCCAGTATAGCCAATGCAGGACTAAAAATTTATTACATCCGCCATGCTGAAGGTGGACATAATGTTAAAAAGCAATGGGAAGCTAAAGGAGTACCTGAGTCCGAATGGCCGCCTTACGTAGGGAATCCGGATGAATTCACTCCAAAAGGGATTGAAGAGGTGAAATTAGGTACAGAAAAGCTAAACGCTTACGATTTTGACTTTGTAGCGACGAGCCCGCTATGGAGAGCTCGTAATACTGTGCGACCTTATTTAGATGCTAAGAAGAAAATAGCTGAAATTTGGCCTGAGTTAGCTGAGGCTGCAGGAATGATCGAGATTCTCGATAAAGATCTGCCCGAGGTGAAAGGGGAAATCCTGAATAAGGGGAAGGCCATGCAGATTGAAGAAGACGAGAAAGGCGTGTTAATATTCCGCGAAGGAGTTGAAAATAACTACAAAGGTGCACCTAGAGGGAGTATTGATAGGCTGAATGTCGCGCATACAAAGCATGTTACGCTACATGTTATTGATTTAATCGAGAAGCGCTTCGGAAATTCCGAAAAATCTATTTTACTGACAGGACATAACAGCGCTGGGGTTTCATTATTAAAATTACTGCTTCAAGAGGCTCCAACGGGGAACGCTAGACGTGGAATCCGTAATGTTGGAGTTTGGATGGTTGAGCAGCAGGATGACGGCTCTTATCAATTAATGATGTACAATGACAAGCCATACACGCCTAGTGAGTAGGTGATAGGCTCACTTACCGTTCAGAGAAGACAGCGGGTTGAGTCTTCAGCCAGCTTTTTTGTTACCAGCTTAAGCGAGGTATTCTACAATCGAGTCAACGAGAGAGGCTCCTTTGATGGTGGTTTTGATTCGCTGGTCTGAGACCGTAAGCAATCCATGTTCGATAAGTGCGGACGGATCGCTTTCCCCTAGGTAGTCAGTCGAGCATCCTCGCTGCGTACGGAGTTCCAAGGCCAGCCTTTCCAAGCGCCATGCTTCGGCATCGAGCTCTTCGTGCGTATCGAGGGCGTGTCCCAAACTTTGGATTCGCTGAATGTAACCTGCGGTATCGGCTAGGTTTTGGTAACGGCGTTGATTGATACAACCCACGGCGGAAGGGCCGATTCCAAGGTAATCGTTTCCGCTCCAGTACCCTTGATTATGCACAGATTGGCATCCTGGAAGAGCATAGTTAGAGGTTTCGTAGTGCTCATAGCCTGCGCCGGTTAGGGTGTTTTCGGCGAGGTAATAGAGTTCTTCGTTCGTCTCGGGCAGGTCGGTGTAGTCTCCCGAAAGGAACTTTTTAAAGTAGGCGGTATCCTCCTCATAAGTGAGATTGTAACAAGAGAGGTGGTCGGGTCGGAGGTCGAGAGCCTGTTGGAGTGTTTTACGCCACGATTCGGTAGTCTGCCCTGGGGTAGAGAACATGAGGTCGAGGTTGACGCTGGGGAGCTGAGCTTCACGGAGGATGTGATAGGATTCGATCGCTCCTTCGGCGCTATGATCTCGCCCTAATACGGTGAGTTGCTGGGGATCAAAGGATTGGACTCCTAGCGAGACGCGGGTGACGCCTAGCTGTGTCATAAGCTGAGCTTTAGGGAGCTTGAAGGTGGAGGGGTTGGCCTCCATAGTAATCTCCGTGCATTGGCTAAAGGGGATGCGGGCATTGAGACCTTTGAGGAGGGTGCTGAGGTGTGTAGAAGAAAGAAGGCTGGGGGTGCCACCGCCGAGGTAAATGGTTGAGATCTGGAGCTGTGGGTGCTGCTGTAGTTGCCAGTCTAGCTCCGTCAGTAAGGCGTTTATAAATTCTCCTTGAGCGGTTTTCCCAGGCTTATGCTTATAGAACGAGCAGTAGGGGCAAATCTCGTGGCAAAAGGGGATATGAAGATATAGGTGCATGAGGGGCAGGGGGCTACACTAGGTTTTTACTGATAGTCTAAGTGGCGCCGTATAGCCTGAACTTGAGCGGAGCAGGAAGCAGAGTCGCGGGGAAAGTGATAATCGTTAATTCGCGTAACGAATTGGAGTCCAATTAAGCTATTACAAATGAAAGCGAAGTCTGCACGGTAGTCTTGAAGAGGCTCGATCGAGTAGGGAATCGTTAGCTCGTCTAAGGCTAAGAGAACCTTATCTCGTTGGATGCCTGCGAGCCCTGCGGATGTCAGGTCTGGGGTTTGCCAAATGCCATTTCGGGCGAGAAAGATGTTACTGCTGGAGCTTTCAATCAAGTTGCCCGTGTGGTCGAGTAATAGAGTGTCATCAACGCCCTTTGTTTGTGCGTATTGTTTAGCTACGAGGTAGCTGGCGTAACTAGTGGATTTACGGGTAGAAAGGGGGCAGTCGAACTGGCTTGCAGGAGCGGTGACCAGAGAGACGGATTGCTCAGAGCGCTCATAAGGAGAGGCGGTGATGGTCAGATGGCTAGGGATTTGAGGTGCGGAGTAATCAGTGTGCGCTGCCGTGAGCGTGAGGCGGATTCGCGCTTGCTCCAGGGAGTTACGGTCGAGAAGCTCGCTGACGACTTCATCGATTTGAGCAAGGGAGTACTCTAAAGGAAGGCGATAATACTGAGCTGCTTCACTGAGTCGGGCGTAGTGCTCGGGAAGATAATGCACCTCTTTAGAGACAGAATAGATTGTCTCGAACGCTCCATAACCGTGGAGGAAGGCTCCGGACGAAGCGCTAATAGCTGAGTCCTCGCTATAGTCTCCATCTACCCAACTCCAATATTGTCTTGCCTTCATAGCCTTATCATTACAAAGAGATGTAGATAGGCAAACTATTTGCTTAAAAATTCACTGGATCATGAAACATTGTTATACGCTCCTAATTGCCCTTACGGCATTGTCCCTTTTTTCTTGTACTAAAGATTACACTGGGGCTCACCTCCGCGACGAATTCGACGAGTCACGCACTAAAGCCGATTCAATCTGCCACAAGGGAGATTGCGCCTTCGAAGACGGTAAGGATAAGAAAGCGGCGAAGGCCTACGATCTGTTAGTTGAGCGGCATCCTACCCATGTTGACGCGCCCGAATCGGTCTATAAAGCTGGGCAGTGTTGGGAGAATGTCAGTGACCCACGTAAAGCATTTGATTCATACCAAACATACATTACTACTTACCGTAATGGCGAGCATTACCAAGCCGCTCTAGATCGCCAATCGGAGATCGCTTTTGGCGCGGCTAATGGGAGCTTGCAGGATTCATTTTTAGGGCTGAAATCTGAGCCTGATTATTCAGAGGTGATCTCACTTCTGACAAAGCTCCGTGATAATGCTCCCGCCTCCGACTTAGCCGCCCGTGCACAGTTTGCAATGGGAACTTATAGTGAGGGCAAAGAAAAGGCGAGGGAATCCACAGAAGCTTATTTCGAATTAGTAGATACCTACCCACAACATAAGCTCGCCCCAGAAGCCAACCTCAGAGCGGGTAAAATATTGGCAGGAATTACAAAAGACGGGAATCAGAATAGTAGCAATCTGAAGAAGGCTAAGGATACGATGAAAGATTTAATTCAGCAGTACCCGAATTCGACACAGGCCAAGGAGGCGCAAACTCTTCTCTCTGAAGTTGATGGGCTGGATGTGCAACGCACTTACGAAATCGCAGAGTTTTATGAAAAGAAGGGAAACACCTCCTCAGCTAAATATTATTATGAAGAGGTCTTAGAAAAAGCCCAAGAAGGTTCACATTACCATAAACTCGCGCAAGAACGAGCGAAAGTACTCTAAGTCGATTAGCTTATGCGTTCTCTAATCGTTATTCTAAGTGCTTTTGCTCTATTTCTGGGCAGCTGTGGCTACCACCTTGGTTCGCCGCGCCCTGATGAAATGCAAGGGGTAAAACGACTCTATATTAAAATTCCTGGTAATGAAACGCAATACCCGGGGCTACAGGCTGATCTCGCCAACCACCTTACAGATGCGTTGATTCAAGATACGACTTATGAGGTGGGAGCCAAGGGGTTTTCTGATGCGGTTTTGGAGACCACAATTTTGCGCGTAAATTATGACCGTACTCGAGCTTCGGTAAGAGACGGGATTCGCCCTGAAGAGCTCGATATGAGAGTGAAGGTGAAGTGGGTCGTTCTCCGTGAGGGCGAGCCGGTAATGAGTGGAGAGTCGGTTGAAGATACGCGCTTTTTCCTCAGCGATAGCCGCTTGACGACCGCTCGCGATAATGCTTTTCCTGATGCGCTAAGCCGTGTTTCTCGCAAGATCATTTACAATATCTCAAGCTCCTTCTGATGCCTGAAGAACGCCCAACTCCTCAGATCTACTTTGTTCCTACGCCCATCGGGAACTTAGGTGACATTACGCAACGTGCAGTGGAAATCCTCTCTTCCTGTGACCTGATCGCATGTGAAGACACGCGGCACACTAAGCGTCTGCTTAACCATCTCGAAATTTCTAAACCATTAGTCAGCTTCAATGCCCAATCAGAGGAACGCAAGACCCCAGAGTTGATCAATAAGGTTCAGTCTGAGGGGCTCACCTTAGCTGTTGTGAGTGATGCTGGAATGCCTGCAATTTCTGACCCTGGTCAGCGCCTGATTCAGGTTTGTTTGACGGAAGGGGTTCACTACACTGTCCTTCCAGGAGCGAGTGCGGTTTTGACGGCGCTGGTAGGGTCAGGGTTTCCTGCTCATCACTTCCAGTTTGGAGGGTTTTTACCTATGAAAAAAGGAAAGAAGCAGACGCTCATGCTGAAGGCTACTGAGGCGGACCACACTTCGCTTTTCTTTGAATCTCCACATCGCCTGCCGACCGCGTTATCCCTCTTGAGCGAAGTTGCGCCAGACCACCCCGTGTGCGTTGCACGGGAATTGACTAAAATGTTTGAGACGTACCACCGAGGCACCGCTGCTGAGCTGAACGAGTATTTTTCACAGCACCCACCTAAGGGCGAGATTGTCTTAATCATCGCACCAAACTCATACAAAATCCCGACTAAACTAGGAGATAACCACTAATCCTATGCTTGCTTTTTCTACCTGTTGGAACACGAGCCGCCATGAAGACGGTGAAGATATTATTACCGAAATCTTAGAGCTAGGTTTCGATCATATAGAGCTGAGCCACGGGATGACCATTACCCGTATGCCGGGACTAGAGCGGGCCTACGAGAACAAGATGTTTACCTGCTCTGGAGTACATAATTTTTTCCCATCTCCGACCGAGATCATGATGGACGCTCCTGACGCTTATGAGTTTACGCACTTTAAGGATTTAGAACGTACGAGGGCCTTTAAAAATAGCCTTAAGACCTTGGAAGAGGCCGTTCGCTTTGATGCAAAGTATGTCGTGCTTCATATGGGCCGTAATCATAAAATGCCTAAGGAAAAGTGGAGCAAGGTACTCGAACAGATGCTTAAGGACGGAGGCAGTATCGATGATCGAAAGTTTATTAAGCATCGTGACAAATTCATCAAGAAACGGGAGAAAACAGCCAAGTTCTATATGCTGCGCGCGATGTATTATCTGGAGCAATTAGAGATCAAAGCGCGGGAATACGGCCTCGTGCTAGCAGTAGAATCTCGCTCGCATTACGAGCAAGTGCCTACTGAGTCTGAAATGCAACAGATGATGGAGCATTTCAAAGACAGTCCCCATGTGCAATATTGGCATGATTTTGGGCATGTTCATCGCAAGCACAATCTGGGGCTATTAGATCATTCCGAGTGGCTTTCATCGATGTCTGAGCACCTCTATGGGGGGCATTTACACGACGTCCAATGGCCGATTCGTGATCACCGAGTTCCATTCCAAGGGGAAATGAACTATGAGGAACTTATGCCTCACTTTAAGCCTGAGATGCCTTTGGTTTGGGAGTTAGCCCCGAGCCGTAAGGCGGAGGATATTAAGAGCGCCCTAGCGCAGTGGAAACTAGCCTTTCCTGATTCATGACCGACGCTGCTCCAGCTCCTTCTGTTGAGATCTTTCGTGCGGCATTAGCGGGGGAGGCTCCTGCATACTTACTAGACGAACGCGCCTTAAGGGAGAATGGAGA
>JALZUI010000143.1 GCA_023301545.1 Akkermansiaceae bacterium | reverse complement strand
AATTTGATTCGAAATTCAACCATTTGTCATCTTGTAGATTTAAAGAGAGGTGTTATTTCTTTGATTATCCCTTGATACTCTCGTGATTTGTGGTTTCTCTCTAAGTAAGAAAACTATTTATCATGTCAGAATACGCAAAAGGACTAGAAGGTGTCATCGCTAATGAATCCAAGCTCTCCAAGGTAGAAGGTCTTGCTGGTAAGTTATCCTACTTAGGGTATTCGATAGATGATTTGGTAGAAAATTGCACTTTTGAGGAAGTGACCTACCTTTTACATAATGGTAAATTACCTAATGCAGCTGAATTGGCAGTGTTAGAAAATACCCTTCGGAATGAGCGAGAGCTGCCGGAAGGGATTTTAAATTACCTGAAAACAGCTCCGAAAGAGGCTTTGCCGATGGATATTGTTCGAACGGGTGTTTCCATGCTAGGGCTCTATGATAAGCGCGCTGGAATTGGGGAGCCTGACCAGGTAGCGAATCGTCTAGTTTCTCTTTCGATTATTGCCAAGCTACCAGTTATTGTAGCGGCTTTCCATCGCTTTCGCCAAGGATTGGAGCTTCCTGCGGTTCGTAAGGATCTGTCAGAGTCAGCGCACTTTTTATATCTAATCTCAGGAGAAGAACCCTCGGAAGCAGCAGCAAAGACTCTTGATATCGCCTACATTCTGCATGCAGACCACGGGATGAATGCCTCGACCTTTTCTGCACGTGTAACGGTGGCGACGCTTTCAGATATGTATTCTGCGATTACCTCGGCAGTGGGTACGCTTAAAGGACCTCTTCATGGAGGTGCTAATGAAGGCGTGATTAATATGCTCCACGAAATCGGGGAGCCTGAAGATGTTGACGCTTATGTCGAAGATTGCTTGGTGAACAAAAAGAAAATTATGGGTATCGGGCACCGAGTGTACCGTGTGCTAGACCCACGAGCGCCTCATCTACAAAAAATGGCGATCAAACTCACCGAAGAGCTTGGAGAGACTAAGTGGATTAAGATGTCCGAGCGCATTGCTGAAATTATGCGTGAACGCAAAGGGTTGAATGCTAATGTTGATTTTTATTCTGCCACAGTGTACTACTCGCTCGATATTCCTACGGATCTCTTTACTCCAATTTTCGCGATTTCGCGTGCGGCAGGTTGGACAGCTCAAGTGCTGGAACAACTCGATAATAACCGCCTTTATCGCCCCTTAGCGAAGTATGAAGGGCCTGAGCAGTTGCTTGATTTCGTACCCTTGACGGAGCGCTAGTCGCGGCTAGTCCTCCCTTTATAGGGAGTGTGCCTAAGTCTAGAGAAGGGTGGTTATTTGATGCCCCACTCTTGGAGTAGTTGTTGCATGCTTTCTGCCGGAATAGCGTAGGTTTCCGATCTGCTAAATCGGGCGATGTTCATCCCGATGCAATCACCCGAAAGGTTGAGGAGGGGACCGCCGACTGTTCGGGAAGAGAGGGCGATGTCATGTTGCAGGACCATGGGGAAGCCTGTGCGCCGAGTAGAAATTCTTCCGCTCATCGCTTCATTTCGATCTTGGGGGCCTTCAGAGATTTCCTGTCGCCAGAGGAGTGGAATGGAGTAGGCGAACGAGCCCTCACTTCGACGGATTTCGATAGAAACTTCAGTTCCAGGCCAGAGCCCTTCGAAATAATCGTCAAGGCTTTTTGTTAAATCAGTGACGGCTTCCCCGTTAATGGAAATGATTTGATCCTCGGCTTGGAGGCCCGCTTGTTCAGCTGAACCGTTTGGTTTGGTAGTCTTGATGTAAAGTTTACCGTCATCGTCCCGAGTGTAAGCTTCTAGATCTATCGAGGCTTCTTTTAGTGGAATCGGGCGAGCGTGAGCAGAGATGATCCCGAATTTGAGCCTACGGGAGAGTAAGCTCGTAACTCCGTTGGAGATGATGATTTCACCGATTTTAGGGCTGGAGGGTTCTAGTTTTAGAGGAGCGCCTTCGGTAAGAGGGATTTTAAGGAGGGCGACATCCCATGAGAGTGAGGTTTGCTCTACGGTTGCGGGATAGCGGGTTTTATCTAGCCTAACGTGGAGTTGGGTTAGGTTTTCTATGAGGCTAGCTTTTGTTAAAATGTGTCCATCTGTGGAAACAAGGCACCCGTAGCCAATAGATAAATTTTGATCGTCGGATATAGTGACGCTGGAGCTTTGGATGACTTCTTGGAGGGGGGACAGAAGCATTCGGTTTTGCTTGGAGAGTAAAAGGTCTTCTGGCGAGCCAGTAAGGACAAGCGGGAAGAGGAGGAGTAGCGCTAAGAATTTATTCATCAATTGTGAGGGTGAGGTTAAGGTCTTCACCTAGTCGGCGTATGGCGATGTTGATTTCGTTTGTTATCTGCTCGGGGTTTTCCTGGCTAGCGAGGATTTCCATAAGCGCTTTTAGCGTTTGGGTAGGAGAGTTCTGGACTTCTACAAGGAGGTCTCCAGCTCGCACGCCTGCGATGTCTGACGGAGAGTCAGTATCGACAGAGAATATCTGCAGAGTATCATCTTGCTCTAGCAATCGCATCCCTTGGAAAAGTAATCCCGCATTGGCGTATGTACTATCCCCCCAAAGTTTGCGATTCAGGAGGTCGTCCCAGTGGTTCTTATAATTATCGATAGGAATGTGAGTATTGGAATTAGTCAGTTTCCCGACCCTACTATGGATACCAATCAGGTTGCCCTGTAAGTCGAATAAAGGGCCTCCGGAGTCTCCACCGATCAGAGTACCATCTGTTTTCATAGATGTTGGAGTGATCTCGAGAATTCGGGCTAAGCGCGCCACTATTCCTCGCTCCAAGTCAAGCCCCCCAGAATGACCTAGAGAGAAAACGTACTGGCGGAGCTCTGATTTTGTAGAAAGAGGGGAGAAGGGGAAGGCCGGGTGTCCGACCGCAGGTAATATTTTTGCCATAGCGGCATCTGTGGAGGTATTGAGGCCCAAGGCGATGGCAGGGTAACGTGAGCCGTCCGCTAGTACGACTTCAAATTGTTGACCTACCTTTTGGCTTACATGGGCTGCGGTGAGGAGGAGTCCTTCGGGTGAGACAATGACTCCGGAGCCTGAACCCCCGCCTTCGAGTTCGATACAAACGGTAGAGGCCTTGGCTTGAGGAATAGCCTTAGTTAATGATTCCGAGAGCTTTTGAAAGTCATCAAAGGAGTACAAATTAGTTAAGGGCTCCCCTGAGGTGATCAGTGAACAAAAGAGGAGAGTTGTCGCGAGATGGCGAATCATAGGGAGAGCCTCGCAGAGAATGGTAGAGGCATCAAGAAAAAGCCTAGGACATAGTTCTCATTGCTAATAGGCTGATAGTCTAGTATCGAAGAGTTATGGCGGAAGAGATTGACCCGAGTGATTACACGCAAGATTTGCGAGAGCTCTTGAACAACTTATTATACTACCGCATGCCGTTTGGAATGTTTGGACCGAAAAAATACCCGCCGAAGGGGGTGTTACTCGTAGACTTACCACTAGAGTATCTGAGCTGGTTTCACCAACGATCCTTTCCAAAGGGTGATCTAGGGGAAATGCTGATGCAGGTTTACGAACTCAAGGCCGTTGGGATGGATGGCTTGTTTACTCCTATCCGCAAGTTTCACGGAGGGAGAACTATATTAGACCCTAAAAAAATAAAACGGGAAAAGCTCAAAGAAGAGCTTACCCGTATAGTTGAGAGCGAAAGCTAATTAGCTAGAAGCGCGACCTTTGATCTTGGTAGAGACCAATTCCGAATTTGGAATAATAATGAAGTCGCCGTTCTCTTTTTGGAGTTTAGAGGTTACTGGACCCGTTCCGCGCACCGTGAGGTATTCGCCATCTATTTCAACGCTGGTGCCGTGGTTGTAAACGTCGCGCACATAAATGGCGGCTACAATATTGTGAGCATGATCTTTTAGTCCTAACCCTAGGGCAATTGCGATGGCCATTGAGACTCCGATGAGGAGGATTTTGACGGAATCCTTGAGTAGTTCGGTCTCGATACCCACTTGGCTAAGGGCGACAGTGAGGAAGACGAGGAAGATGAACCCGAAGACAATCCGCGAGAGAGTTTTGGCGTAGTCGAGTCCACGTTGGTCAAGAGAGTTAAAGGTCGCAGTCTGAATGACATCCCCAACGAACATCCCGGCAACCATGATGAGGAAGGCCATAATCACTTTCGGAAGGAGTCCTAGGATAGATCCGAGAAATTCTGAGACGTTAGTGAAGCTGGCGGATTCGGCAGCAGATTTCACCATGAAGAAGATGATTAGATACCCTAGTAATTTGGGGATCGAGACTGCAAGGCTACCTTTAATTCCCATCTTGCTGAGGGTGGGGAGGAGGCCGCTTTTTTCTACGAGGGTGTCGATCTTAATGCCGGCTAGGACTTTAGTCATGACGGCTTTTATAATTTTAGCTAGGATAAGGCCGATGCAGAGGATGATAAGCGCGATAACCAGTTTAGGTAGGAAATCGGCGAGAGCTTGCCCCATGTCTAAGAAGGCGTTCTTTAGGCTTTCTACTATGACTAAGAGGGGGTTAGCGGCAGGGGCAGTTGTGGCTTCGGTGTTCATGGTGACTAGACTTTGTAATCTTGAGGTGAAGGTTGATTGCTTGACAGAAAGACGGCGGCGAAATTACCCAAAACAGCTCCAAAACTGTGGAAGGTGAAATCGATGGTTTCTTTGGTGATTAATTCGTGAAGGGCTTTTTCTTCGATGCGCTGGATACGGAGTTCGTTAGGGAGGGGGATTTCGGCCCATCCCGCTTTAGCGAAGACCTTATTGAATTCGACTTCTTCCTGTTGATATGTGTGGTCGTTAATCATGCGCTATTACTATTTCACTTGTTCTTTATTAAGTCGCTCAAAGGCGATTTTGAACGCGTCAAGCGCACGATAAAGTCTCATTTTAGTGGCGCTGAGACCCAGCTCTAAAACGTTAGCGATTTCTTCAATCGTTAAGCCCGACATGAATTTTAGAACGATGATTTCTTTGTCTCGGTCTTTGAGTTGATCTAGCGTGTTGTTTACGAGCTCGGAACGCTCTGTTTTTTCTCGATCGTCGAAGCTATCAGCAAAAAAATGATCTGCGTGCTCTTTGACTGCGTCTTTTCCTTTGCGGTGTCGAATTTGTTTGGAAATCCGATTTTTACAATAGTTGTGAACGATACGGTAGAGCCAAGTTTTAAAGGATGAGCGACCCTCAAATTGGTGAAGTTTATGGAATAACTGGATGAAGGTGTCTTGGGCGACTTCCTCAGCATCCTCTACGTTATTAAGAAGCTTCAAGCAGGTGTTGTATATCAACCCCTCATAGCGACGAATGAGAATCTTGTAGGCACGGGTCGATTGAGGAAGCTCAAGATTACAAATCTTGACCAGCTCCTCATCCGATATACTAGTGAGGTCTACCCCAGTATATTCGTTGATCTGTGAACCTTCAGTTTCTTCCATACGCTCGGCTACTGTCTACTAATTTGGATTCGGTGCAATGCTTAATGCGGTTAAAAGTTGTTTTTATCGTATTTTTTCAGAGGGGAAATTAAATTGCCAGGTAAGGGGAACCGCTTTTCTGATATTTGAGGGGCTAGTTTATTAGATTCGGCGTACGCTAACTCGCACATTTCCATCTTGGCGTCTAAATTGTCAATGTAGTGCAACGCAAAGGCTTCTGGTGTTTTTGGTACGACCGGGGATCCGTAATCGAGCTGTCCATGATGGCTGGCGATCATGTGGAGGAGGTGGATTTTGACATTTGCAGAGGGAGGGGCGATTAACTTCCAGTCTGCTCCGTGCTCTTTTTCAATATCACCCCATAGTTTATTAACCAGTTCGATCCCGAGAGAAATGTGGCCAAGAGCCTCGGCGTGGAGGTTGTAGGTTTGGTGGAAGTCTTGTGCGGGGTAGTTGTTTTCCCAGAGTTTTCCAGAATCGTGAAATAGGACGGCGGTGATGAGGAGATCCTTGTTGAGTTGGGGGTAGGCAACGCAGACAGCGGTGGCTGTGCTCATCATTTGGGCGACGTGTTCAGTGAGTCCGCCACGGCGAGCGTGGTGGTTTTTTCGTGCAGCAGCGGCCCGTCGAAAGCGTTCGCCGAACTCTTTGATAAACGTATTACAGAGAGAGTGTAATCTAGGGTCGCTGAGTTCGGAGCAGAGTTTTTCGATGGTATCCCAGTCCTCACTTTGTTTGGCCTTGAGCTCAGGGTCACCGAGAAGGATTTCCTCTCGTGCGTCCTCGGAGAGGTGCGCCCATTTCCAATCTTGAGCGTCGAGCCCATATTGGTTTTTAGTGAATGTTCCTTCGATAGAGAGAAAGGCCCCCGGCTTCAGGGCGCTAGCTTCGTGAAATTGTGGATGATTGTTCCAGACTTTTAATGATCCGGTCCCGGAGGCATCAACAAGCTCTAACTCATGATAGGGTTTCTGTGATTTAGTTAGCCGTTGCACGCATTTTTGAAGTTGGCATCCGAAATGATAAGGAAGTGGCGTTTCGGAAGCTTCAGAGATTAGCTGAGAGAGAGTTTGCATGGGAATAATTAATAGTGAGATGCCGAATGGATGGCTAGTGTTAATCTGATTTTCTGACTCCGCAGGAGGCCGGTATAAGCTGTTTGATTAAGGTCTAGACGTTAAAGGGAGGCTTGTAAAAAAGGATGGGGGATACTTGACGGATGATAAGGAGGGCGATAGCGTGCGGTGATCCGTAGCAAAAGGATTTAATAATCTTATGAATATTCATGAATATCAAGCGCAGGAGCTGTTCACGCAATTCGGAGTGGCCTGCCCAGCTGGAAAAGTAGCTAGTACTAGAGCGGAAGCAGAAGCGGCCGCAAAAGAATTAGGTGGTGGTAAGCTCGTAGTTAAAGCCCAGGTTCACGCAGGTGGTCGGGGTAAAGGGACTTTCAAAAACGGCTTCCAAGGAGGAGTTCACCTTGGAGGTTCTCCTGCAGAAATCGGTGAATTAGCGGAGAAGATGATTGGGCAAACCTTAGTTACTAAGCAAACTGGCGAAGAAGGAAAGCTGGTTAGTAAAGTAATGGTAGGAGCCGCGGTTTCCATCGAAAAAGAATATTACCTAGCGATTCTAATGGATCGTGAATCTTGCTCACCTGTTATTGTCGCCTCAACAGAGGGGGGGATGGACATTGAAGAAGTTGCTGAGAACACGCCTGATGCGATTATTCGTGAAATCATTCACCCGACACTAGGGTTACAGGCGTACAATGTGCGTAAGTTAATCAAAGGGCTGAAGTTAGAAAAAGAACAAGCCAAGCAATTTAATAAGCTTATTAAATCTCTCTCCCACCTCTTTCTCTCCAACGATTGTTCGATGGTAGAGATTAACCCGATGGTATGTACTACTGATGGTGAAATTATGTGTCTGGATGCTAAGTTTGGCTTTGATGATAACGCGCTTTATCGTCACGAAAACATTATGGCTTACCGAGATCTCTCGGAAGAAGATCCTCGTGAAGTAGAGGCTTCTAAGTTTGACCTTAACTACATCGGACTTGATGGCTCAATTGCCTGTCTTGTGAATGGTGCAGGGCTAGCTATGGCCACGATGGACATTATTCAGTTTTCTGGCGGTGAGCCGGCTAATTTCCTTGATGTAGGAGGTGGCGCGACCGAAGAACAGGTTTCAGCAGCTTTTAAGATCATCATGGGTGATCCAAACGTTAAGGGTATTTTAGTGAATATTTTTGGCGGAATTATGGATTGTGAAGTGATCGCCAAAGGGATCGTCGCTGCATGTAAGCAAACGGGGCTCAGTCTACCATTAGTGGTTAGACTAGAAGGGAATAACGTTTTGGCCGGTAAAGAAGTGCTGGCGAATTCGGGGCTCCCGATCATCTCTGCCGATACTCTTTCGGAAGCAGCTACTAAAATCGTAGCAGAAGTAAACTAATCGACGAATTAACAATTAACTTTTTATAAACAATGGCTATTTTAGTAGACGAAAATACAAAAGTACTCGTGCAAGGTATTACGGGAGGATTCGGCGGAACGCACGCTGGGCTATCTCTTGATTATGGCACGAAAATCGTAGCAGGGGTAACTCCTGGTAAAGGTGGACAATCCTTTGGTCACGCTTCGGGTGATGTTCCTGTGTTTGACACGGTTGCGGAAGCTGCTGGTGAAACGGGAGCAGATGCTTCGGCAATTTTTGTCCCTCCTCCATTTGCGGCTGATGCGATTCTTGAGGCGATCGACGCGGAAATTCCTTTGATTGTAGCGATTACAGAAGGAATTCCGGTAATGGATATGATGAAGGTTAAATCCGCACTAGCGACAAGTAAATCACGCCTTATTGGCCCTAACTGCCCAGGAATAGTAACTCCAGGGCACGGTGAAGGCTCCCATGGCGGATGTCGTATTGGTATTGCGCCAGGATATATTCACCAGCGAGGCAACGTCGGTGTTGTGTCACGTTCGGGAACTCTTACTTATGAAGCGGTGTACCAGCTTACTCAGCTAGGTTACGGGCAGTCGACTTGTGTTGGTATCGGTGGAGACCCAATTAACGGAACGACTCACCTCGATGTGTTAGAGATGTTTAATGATGATCCCGAAACAGAGGCGATCATCATGATTGGTGAGATTGGCGGTAATGCGGAAGCGGAAGCGGCACGCTGGGCTAAGGAGCACTGCAAAAAGCCGATTGCAGGATTTATTGCAGGTGCGACAGCGCCTCCTGGGCGGCGCATGGGTCACGCTGGCGCGATCGTTGGTGGTGCTGAAGATACCGCTGAGGCTAAGAAAGCGATTCTCCGTGAATGTGGAATTGCGGTAGCGGATAACCCGTCAGATATGGGGAAGGCTCTTCTTGAAAAATGGGGTAAATAATCCTCAATTCAGAAACTGTTTTATAAATCGGCGCTCTCAATTAGAGGGCGCCGATTTTTTATTTGAAATTAAGGCGGAGATAGGGCACTGCTAATGTAATGAAAACTTTAATTTTGTTTAGCATCCCATGGTTCGCTCTGTTTGTTTCTTCTTGCGGGTATACGGCAGAGAGGAAGGTAGCTACTCCCAAGGGCTCAGTTGTAGGTGATATGCCATGGAATACTCCTGGTTCAGGAGAAGGCCAGGGCGCTCTCGGCGGTAGTTTAAGTAGGTAGTAACACTTGCCTTTATAATGTCGGGTCGACTTTCTATTCCTGAATACGCAATGGCGATCGCGCACGTTGCGAGCTTACGTAGCGAAGACCCTTACCGTAAGGTGGGGGCGGCTGCGATCGATTACGATAACCGAGTGATCGGAACTTCTTATAATGGGCTCGCGCCTGATTTTAAGGCTCCTGAAGGGTTTTGGGACGACCGAGATGGGCGACAAAAATTCATGCTGCACGCAGAGATTAATCTCTGCTCACTCATCAAACGAGGCGAGGCCAAAATTGTAGCATGTACAACATTACCTTGTACTTCATGTATGCAGGCGCTTTGCGCTAACGGAGTGAAGGAAGTTTATTACGCCGAAGATTACCCGAATTCCGATGCTCCAGAGATTGCGGCTACCTACGGAATTAAGTTGGTTCAATTAGCGATTCCGACTCCGGCATTGTAGGTGCTTTCAGTACGGGCTCCCCGCTTTCGTAAATCCGAGTTTAGTGGAGATTAGTAATCCACCAGATCTCAATGTAATGGAGAATTGTAAAGTCTGGCAGGTTAGGATTTCAGTCGTTACTTCACTCCTTTGTTGACACTATTAATGAGCCCAGATTCTTGTATACTATCAATCCAAGATGTCATTGCTGATGCTCCGAATACATTATTTGCTCTCTCAATCCATTTCGTTGCTTCAATAGTATCGTTCGCCAGGAATGCTTGGATATACTCAGTGCAATAATAGATAGGGCTATCAACTGTGTAATCATATTTACTTTCGTGTTCCTCTACAGCGGTTTTGTTGCCGAGTTTGATATTGCAGATATACACTTTATATTCAGTAAGGTAATATAGAGGTGTGGTCTTTGCGTGTTTGCCAACCTCTAGAATCTCTTCGAATCGATTTTTAGCGTTTTGCCACTTAGATTGAACAAAGTGCATTTCTCCTAGATTGAAGATGAAGCTATGAACTTTGGGGAATAGTTGGTTTAGCTCTTTGTATGTAGCTTCGGCCTTATCAAATTGGCGATATTCAACATCTGTAGCCGCTTGTAATTGCATTACGACAGGGTGCTTTTGAACCATCTGATCTGCTTTGGCAATAGCATCGAGGGATTCAAAAATTCGTTTTTCAGCCTGCATTCGTTTAGCTTCAGCTATGTGTTCATTGAAGCTTTTGCGTTCACTTGGACTAAGGTTTTCTAGTTGTTCCTGGAAACTTAGTTCAATTTCGGCTGATATCGAGCTTAAGCTAAAGGCTAACGCAAGAGCGATTGTTATGAGAGAGAGACCTGTTTTCATTGGGATATGATGGGATGAATAGAAGGGGAAGTAAATGAAATATTTACGGTTTTACAAGATAAGGGCCCGCTTATTGATAAAGCTGTTGTGCCTTTATGTAGTCGAGTACAGGTAGGGGGGTGAGCTCTGAACTGTTATGAAGGGATAGTTCCTCTCTAATTTGCGTTGATGAAATGGGAGTGTTGAACTCTAAGACGCTGTGTGCTACTCCTTCTTTAGGGGTGACGGATGATTGACGCTCTACTACCAGAAAGCGTAATTGGTGCCTGAGTTCATCAAATCGGCTCCAAGAATCGAGTTTGTCCCACTGGTCGGAACCTAGAATCCATGTGAATTCGCAACCGGGATATTCTTCTTGTAGGTGCCGTACTGTCATCCACGAGTATGAGGGAGTGTTTTTTTTGATTTCGTAGTCGTTTACCTTGACCAGGCTTAAGTGCTGAGTTGCCAAGCGGCACATCTCTAATCGTTGCGTATCAGTGGCCTGTGGAGCAGCGTTTTTGTGCGGCGATTGCTTACATGGGACTAGTAGTATTCGGTCGAAAGAAAGCGAATCGCTAACGGTTTCTAGGAGCTTGATGTGGCCCTTGTGAATAGGGTCAAAACTACCTCCAAAAATAGCTATGCTCTCAGGTGTGTCCATGGGAGGCCGGCCTATGTGGTTAGGAGCGTTATTACGAGAGGGTGCGGATTAGTAGCTTGATTCGACTCGTCTAGCGACATCTCCGTCGCGGTAGTTGTAATCAGCTGAATACACCTCTTTGAGGTGTTCGATGTAGAGCTCTTTGTTTCCTGCTTTTTCGTGGAGGAGGGCCAGTTGGTAGAGTGTTTCTTTCTTGGTTCCATCCATTACAGGTATTTTAGCTTTAGCGGTATTCAATTGGTCGATCGCCATATCGGTCATGCCTTTGGCGTCAAAAGTTTGACCGAGAAGAAGGAGAACTTTCGTCTCTATGGCTGGATTGTTTTTGGCTTGCTGTAAGTGAGGGATAGCATCGCCAAATCGTCCTGCGGTATAATATGCCTTACCGAGTTCGTAGCGAAGGGTTCCGTCTGTTGGGTTTTCTTCTACCCTAGCCTCGTAGTCGTCTAGGTTTTGTTGGGCTGACAGCGTTTTGGTTTGCTCTAGCTGAGCGAGCAGCTCCGCGTTTCCTGGGTCAGCGGCTAAGGCGGTTTCTAGTTGTAGGATAACGTCTTGGTCAGCTCGGCTTTTCATTTCGTGAGCCTTGCTTTGTAATGTCTTATCTCCTTCTGACAGTTGGTAAGCCCAAGAGTAAAAGCTGTGCGCGTCTGAGAAATTATCGAGTTGCTCGTATGTTTCGGCAAGTGATTTAGCGGTTCCAAGATCTTGTTGGTTTTCGTTGTAGCTGGCGATAAGCTGGTCTCTACGCAGGAAGAGTTGATCTTGGGTTAAGCCGGTTCTTGATTGTTGCTCTAATTCCACACGGAGGGAGTCATCTCGCATTTTGAGGTTTACGGTGCCGTCTAGTGATGTTTCTGTGCTAGCCTGCATAGAGGCTTTAGCCATGCAGTCTTTTTCTCCTTTGACGGCGGCGGAGTCACTAGGGTTGTTTTTGGCGATGGTTTGGTAGACGGCAGCGGCTTCAGCAAATTTTTGACTGCTTATGTAGAATCCCGCAAGTTTGTGGAGGATCTTAGTGTTTTCTGGGGCGTGCTGCCGAACTGTCTCTAGCGCAAACTCAGCGGTAGAATTCATTCCAAGTAATGCGGAAGAGGAATACAAAAGCTCATTAAGCTCGGGATTGTGAGGGTCTTTTACGAGCTCTTTTTCGATCTCCGCGAGTGATGCGAGCGGGTCTTTTTTGGCGAGGGATTTGAGCTTGGATGACGCCCCTTTAGAGCCTCCACCGATTGTTATGCCTAAAAATTTTGATCCGCCTTCGCTTCTTTCTCCTAAAGCAATGTCAGCACACTTTCGGAGGGTGACCCGGGCTTTGAGAAAGCCAGGATTATTGACGACGACCGTAAGAATGAGATTTACAGCATAAGCTTCATTGTTTTGCTGAATAGCGGTAAGGGCCTTAAGCCATAGCTGGCGGTTGTTGTGCTCTAGGTCCTTGTCTGTTATATCCGGAATACTGTCTAACATTTTTGTAGTAGAGAGAAAGAAAGTTTATTTTTAAAGAGAAAAGTGAGTTTTTTTGTGAAAAATAACGTGGTGTTGAGCTGGCTAAATAGAGTGAGCGAAAATGTATATAAAGAAAGAGGAGGCGAGGAATGGGCTTTTTTAGAATTTCATATTGCCAAGCCCTTTTCCAGCGAGTACGCAGAATGGCATGACGAAACAAGAAGTACACGTATCAGTGATCGGTTTTACTATTGCTCTAGTGATCGCTTTTATCATCTTTGCACTTAAGGTGCTCAATATGTTTTCCTAAGCGCTCTGCGTTGATAGGTATGCAAGATTGAGCTTATTGCGGGGAACTCTGTTCTTTTTGCTTGGTGATCCATTTCTGATCAGAAGCAGAGAGATTACTCTCATTGAAGTACGTTTTTCGACCATTGGGTTCAACGACTGCTAGCGTTCCGTCTTGGTAGTTTATGAGCTTAGCAAAAAGCTCTACGCCATTTTGGCCTTTCCAATTCCTGTACCCTGCTTTTTTCATCTTAGGGAGCCAATCGAAGTAATGATCGTTGATGACTTGGCTGGCATGCTTTAGTCGACCAAGGTAGAAGCTGGATTCTCCAGCGCGGTAGCCAGGGTAGCGCCCAAAGGTTTGTCCTTGGTGGTTAATCATAAGGACGGTGGGGTTGCCTCTGATCTTAAATTTATTCCGTAGCGCTTGTGCGTATTTAATTTTCTTGTTGCGGGCTACGCTATTTTTGTCTGTGGGGTATAGGTCGACTCGGAGCTTAACTATGTGAGCCTTACTCCATTGCTCGAATTCATGGGTCCCGAAGACTTCGCCATCTAGGCGTTTACAAATAGGGCTGTTGCGCGAATTGGTGAACCAAATTAGAAGGGGCTTTCCTTCAGCTAGCGCTAGTCGTTGCGCTGCTTGATAGCTTAGTTGCCAAGAGTCTTTGATCGGCTTGGAAAATGCTTGCTCGACTTCGCCTAGGTTTTGATCGGGGTTGTCAGGATCTGTCCATACGAGTTCATCGTCGCTGATGTCATTATGTGAAGGGGCAGGGGCTCCAGCGGAGATGTCTTGGCCTTCAAAAATATCGTCAAAGCCACTAGGCGTAGGAGCTTCCGACGGGAATTCTTTATCAAAGTCTTTTTTAGCTCGTAAGTTAGCGGGGATTTGGGAGGCGACCTGTTGTTGTGTTCGTACGTTTTCTATCGTATCTAAGGCTTTTGCTCTCTGGGAAGAGTAGTTGCTACATGCCGAAGTAATAAGGACAATAAGTAGGCATGGAAAATATTTCATGAATTAGTAAGAGCATAAAATGAAGGCGATTCCAACTGTTCTCGCTAAATTTACTTTTTCTTCTGCGATGAATACAGTTTGGAAGAGTATTGGGCCGCCTGTTCAAAAAAATAAAAATCGGTTGCTAGCTGGCGGAAATCTTGTATGCCTTATTG